>NZ_CP161812.1:2112274-2414028 GCF_040801775.1 Luteolibacter sp. Populi | reverse complement strand
CATGTGGACGTAAGGGAATAGTGGAGTGCGTTACGCATGATGAGCGGGATTGATGGGATACGTGATATGACGTACGCCGTGGAGGCGAGGGGGGTGGGTATATAGCTAAGTCGTTGGGAGGAGGAGGTTAGGGGCTGGGGCGGAGGGCGGACCGGAGCTAGGCGGAGCGACCGGGAGGTGGGGCGGGAACTCGTTTCTACCGTTTCGGCTCCGAGATTTTCACGGCTTCCCCGAGGTAGGGACCGGGCTCGATCACCGGATTGTTTTCCATCTTTAGATCCTCGCATTCCGCGATCCACAGCACGGAATCCTTCGCGATGCCGAAGCTGCCGCCGGTTTCATTCGGGATTTCGTGCATCGGACGGACGAAGCGATTGCCGCGCAAGCTCACGCCGCGTGCGGAGGATAGCACCAGATTCGGGCCGGCGCAGTCCTCGAAGACATTGTCTTCAATCACCAGATTGGCGAAGACGCCCGGTGCCCGCAGCTTCTGCGCCCCGCCTGCGGCAGTGATGGAGAGCGCGCCCGCGGAGGCCGACCAAGGAGCTTGGCAAAACCAGCCCGCGCGCAGGATTTTATTACGGCGGATCACGAGGCCATCGATCCCTGCCGCCCCGCTCGCCGGAAGCTCCGGACAAACGGTCAAGCCGTGGGGGGTATCGAACAGGTTATCCTCCACACGTCCCGCAGCCTTCAAGAGCAGGCGGCCGGAGCTGTGCACGCGGTTGTTGATGAAGACGAAGCCATTGCCCATGCGGTCGGGCGAGAAGACCGAATCGCCGGGCTCGAAGGGGGGCTCGCCATCGAAGCCCACCTCGATGCACTTCGGGCTGAGCTTCCACTCCGACCAGCCCGGCGCGTCCTCCAGCTTAGCCAGGATCTCCGGGGCAAGTCGGGCTTCCTCGCGCGAGAGATTGCGGCGCGTGGTGATCTTCGCGACCGGGCCGCCGAGCCGTGACATCAGACGGTCGCCGGTATCCACGCCGATGGTGAACTCGTCGCGGCTGGCGATCACCAGCTTGCCCGGGATTTTCTTGAGCACCATGAAATCGGAAGACTGCACGCTCCACGAGTCGTCGCCCGCCTCGGTGATCTCGCAGCCTTCGACGCGCGGTCCGTGGCGCACGGTCTTGGTCTGCATCGCATCCCACGAGGTGCTGAGCAGGCGGTCCTCGCTCGCGCCGTGGGGCCGCGGGCCGGGCACCACGCGGCAGGCGAGATACTGCGTCTTGCCCTCGCCGTCGGCTTCGAGGATGCCCATGCCCGGGGCGCTGTGCACCGTGAGATCCCGGAAGACCACGCCCGAACAGCGTTCCAGCGAGACCGCGTGCGGGATGCCGCCCTCGCCCGGTCCGGTATTGAGCGAGGCCAGATCGCCGACCCGGGCGGCCGCGCCGATGTCCTTCAGGACCACTCTAACAGTATCTTCACCTTTCATCTCCGCGCGCGTTCCCCAGAGGAAGGGCATGCCCTTCTTGCGGTAGCGGGTGGCGGGATCGATCACATCGATCCGTGCGTAGGGTTGGCGCGGATAGCCGGCGTGGAGCTTCACCTCGATCCAGCTTTTGTCGTCCGCCACCGCGGCCACCTGGCCTTGGGTGAAGGGCAGGGGATCGTAGTCCACGGTCAGCCCCTGGATGGTCACATTGCTGCAAGCGTGGAGTGCGAGCGCGCGGGTCAGCCTGGTCGAGACGAGGGTCACGCCGTGGGCTTCGATCACGATGTCGCGAGCGTTCATGAGCGTCCATACCGACTTGTCGCCACCCGCGGGCGCGAGCCGGTAGGTGCCGCGCGGGATGACGATCCTGGTCTCACCGCGCTTGATCGCTTCCGTCACGAACGGGCGGAAGTCAGCCGGATCGGCGGCCCTCGTTGAAGCGGTTAAGAATAGGGCGAGGAGCAGGGTTTTCACGAAGGGATGATGTGGCGGCGGCGCGAGGATACCACCTCCCTTGTGGGTAGGTCTGAGGCCGACGCTGAAACCCTTGGTCGTGCAAATTTAGCATCGTGATGCTAAATTTGCGGGGCTGATTGGGAGGCGACTATTGGGCAACAACGGCTTTCAAGATGACTTCGTCCGCCTAAAGGCCAATGGGCATTGGCCTGAGGGCGGGACTACGTGCCACTGGTGGCGGGCTTCGAGAGACCATGCTGGTCCGTCTCGCAGGGGCCCCAGCCGCCGCCGCCGGGGGTTTCGATGCGGGCTCGCTCGCCAGCAGCAGCGGGGTAGGTAATGGCGCCGGGGAGCGGTTCTTCCGTGCCGTCGGGATGGATCCGGGTCTGGGTGCCGGGGCTGCCGTCCGCGCCACCTTCGAGGCCGCGGGGGCCTTGGTGGCGGCGCTCGGTGAGGAAGGAGACGGTGAGGGGCTTGAGGAACTCGACTTCGCGGACCACGCCATCGCCGCCGGGGTGGTGGCCGCTGCCGCCGGAATTACGGAGAATATCGTACTTCCAGAGGCGGACAGGGAAGCGGTGTTCGAGGACTTCCGGATCGGTGATGGCGGTATTGGTCATGTGGACGTGGCGGCCGGAGGCACCGCGGTGGTGCGGGCCTGCGCCGGAGCCGCCGGCAAGGGTTTCGTAGTAGCCGCCGCTTTCATCGCCGAAGAGGAAGTTGTTCATGGTGCCGGGGCCGTTGGCGGCGAGACCGAGCGCCTCTAGCAGGAGGTCGCTGAGGCGCTGGCTGGTCTCGACATTGCCGCCGACGACGGCAGGGGCGGGGTCCTTGCTAAAGTCGGGTGAAAGCAGGCTGCCGGGAGGGATGATGATTTCGACGGCTTCGAGCAGGCCTTCGTTGAGCGGGACGTCTTCGCCGAGCCAGAGGCGCAGGACGTAGAGGACGACGCTGCGGACGATGGCGGGAGTGGCGTTGAGATTGCGCGGGTGGACGGTGCCGGTGCCGCCGAAGTCGATGCGCATGCTTCCGCCGCTGGCGCTGACGCGGACTTGGAGAGGGGTGCCGTCATCGAAGGAGGACTGGACGGTCCGGTCCAACCCGATGCCGGAGAGGCGTGCGGCCATCAGGGTGGCGGAGCGGGCGAGGATGCCGTGGAGTTCCCCGCGCACGCTATCGCCGCCGTGCCCGGCGATGAGGCGGGTGAGCGCGGCGGTGCCCTGGTGGACGGAGGCGAGTTGGGCTTCGAGGTCGGCGAGGTTATCGCCGATGCGGCGCGAGGGCCAGGGGGCACCACGGAGGAGGGCTTCGACTTCGCCGAAGCGCGGCTCGCCGGCGGCGACCAAGAGGCGCGGGGCGATCACCACGCCTTCCTCCGCCAGCACGCGGGCGTCGGCAGGCATCGAGCCGGGAGCCTTGCCGCCGATCTCGGCGTGGTGGGCGCGGTTCGCGACGAAGGCGACGCGGCGGCCAGCGGCATCGAAGACCGGGGCGATGAGGGTGACATCGGGAAGGTGCGAGCCACCGAAGGCCGGGTGATTGGTCACGATGACATCGCCGGGTCCGGGATCGATCTGACGGAGCACTTCCCGCACGCAGACCCCGAGCGCGCCGAGATGGACCGGGACGTGCGGGGCGCTGGCGACGAGGTGGCCGTCCGCGTCGAGCAAGGCGCAGGAGAAATCGAGGCGCTCCTTGACGTTGGTGGAGAGGGCGGTGCGGCGCAGCATCTCGCCCATGGCGGTGACGATGCCTTCGAAGCGGCTGCGGAAGAGGCCTGCTTGTATAGCAGAGGAGACCGGGGGTGGGGGCGGAGATGAAGTTCCAAGTGAGAAGTGTGAAGTACCAAGAAGACTTTCTAACAGGAGGGTGCCCTTTGATCCTCTTTTCATGCTCCAGCCATCGGGAATGAGGCAGGTCGAGAAGCGGTCTTGGAGGAGGATCGGGCCGCTGCTTGTTTCGCTGTTGAAGATCTCGGGGCTGTTGGGCGCGGCGGGCTCCTCGGCGACGACGCGGAGGGCAACGAGTTCGAGCTCGCGACCGGCGGTGGGCGGGTAGCCGTAGAGGGCACGGTAGGCGGTGGCGAATTTCTCCTTCAAGGTGGCCTTGTCGTCCGCGGGATCGGCGGCTTCGACGGTGAGGGTGCTGTCCTGGCCCTTGAGGCGGAGATCGGCCTGCCAGCGGAACTCGGGGTTGGCGAGGCCTGTGGAGGCGTCCCGTGCGAGTTCGCGCCACATGGCTGTTAGATCGGTGGCAATGGCGTCGAAGGGCTTGAGGATTTGCTTCACGCGCTGTTCCTGGCGGCGGGCGCGTTCGAGGCCCCATGCGCTGAGCAGCCCGGCATCGGCGGGGACGAGCACGGTGCCGACACCGAGCTTCTCCGCGACGGCGCAGGCGTGCTGCGGGCCGGCTCCGCCGAAGGCGAGAAGGGCGAAGTCTTCCGGCGCGCAGCCTTCCCGGACGCTGACGCCGCGGATGGCTTCGGCCATGGTTTCCACGGCGATATCGCGGAGACCGGCGAGCAGGGCTTGGGGAGTGGCGGGTTCCCCGGATTCTGTTAGATCGGTTAGGAGTTGGTGGAGGCGTGCTTCGGCGGCGGCGAGGTCGAGGGGGATGCCCGCCTTGCCCGCATCCATGAAGCCGGCGAGCAGATTGACATCGGTGAGGGTGAGAGGGCCGCCGCGGCCGTAGCAGGCGGGGCCGGGATCGGCACCGGCGCTTTCCGGGCCGACTTCGAGGCGACCGTTCCGCCAGCGGCAGATCGAGCCGCCACCGGCCGCGACGGTCTCGATCTTGAGGGCAGGGGCGAAGACGCGGGCGGGGCCGATCTCCTGCTCCTGACGCCAGACGAAGGGGCCGTCGATGCGCGCGACATCGGTGCTGGTGCCGCCCATGTCGAAGGTGAGGACGCGCGGGAAGCCGGCGGCGCGGGCCAGCTCGGCGGCACCGACTAGACCGCCGGCGGGGCCGGAGAGGAGCGAGTCCTTCGGGCGGAAGCGGCTGGCGGGCACGAGGCCGCCGGCGCTGGTCATGAGCCAAGGTTCGCCGCCAACCAAGGCGCTGGCGACGCTGCTGACGAAGTGCTCCATGACCGGGGTGAGGAAGGCCTCCGCGACGGCGGTTTCCGCGCGGGGAAGGAGGCGGATCAGGGGGGCAATGTCCGAGGAAAGGACGACGTGGTGGAAACCGGCGGTGCGGAGGATTTCGCCGGCGCGGAGTTCTTGGGCGGGATTCTTCCAAGAGTGGAGGAACGCAATGGCGGCGACAGTGCAGCCAGAGGCGAGGGCACGATGGGCGGCATCGCGCAGGGCGGCTTCATCGAGCGGGACGACTTTGCGGCCCTGGCAATCCAGGCGGCCTGGGATGGCGGCGGTGAAGGCCGGGAGGACCTCGGGCTCGGGTTGCTGGAGGGCGAAGAGGAGCGCGCGGCGCTGGTCGCGGATCCCGAGGAGATCGGCGAAGCCCTCCGTGGTGAAGAAGGCGAGGCGCGCTCCCTTGCGCTCAAGCAGGGCATTCGTGCCGCGGGTGGTGGCGACGCGGAAATCGGCGGGCGGCAGCTTTTCCCCGGCGGGGGTGCCGGTGAGGATGCGGGCGACGGCGACCGGGGCTTCCTCGCCGCAGGAGAGTTCGAGGATGCCGCCTGCTACTAGGCCCGGCGTATTTCCGAGGAAGAGGAGGCGGCGTGCGCCATCGCGGCTGTCCTGGACCTGGTTGTTGTTGCTCTGCCAGCCGTGGAAGGTGCCGTCGGGGGCTGTGAGGTCGGAGTCGGTGAGCCACCAGTCACCCTCGCGGGCGAGGAGGCGGCAGCGCAAGGTGCCATCGGAGAGGATCTTGGCGCGGCGTTCCAGTCCGTCCGGGCCGAGAGCCCAGGCGTCGGTGAAGGTGCCGCCGGTGTCCACGCGGATCCGCCAGATGGAAGACATGGAGGGGATGGAACCGCGGCGGGAGGAGAAGAGAAGCGCGAAGTTTGAAGGTGGATGCCAACATCGAACATCGAACGCCCAACATCGAACATCGGATGAACAGCCAATGGGAAAGGCACTGACGGGTGGGGCGGACTGAAGTCCAATGCCTTTAAGGATTCGATTGCCGCAGGGCGGCAATCCTTGGAGTGTTGCGACATGTCGCAGCTTTCGGGCGATGATCCCCGGTCCCGGTGGCATCCCCGGAGCCGACATGTCGGCTCCGCAAGGGCGTGTCCGGTACGGCCCTTCCCCGTGCCGTCAATCCTCTTTGGAGTCTTCGTCGACCTTACGGACCCTTCCCGGCAAAGCAGCGCCCTCCACCGCTGGTGCGCCAACCGGAAACGCCAAGGCGCAGCCGACATGTCGGCTGCGGGGACGGCGGAAAGGTTTGCCGTGGATCGATCCAAAGCGGCGACATGTCGCCGCAGTCAAAAGGAAAACGAGACCCGCCTGCGGCGAATCCTTAAAGGCATTGGACTGAAGTCCGCGCTCCCACGCCCTGCCGATTCACGCGTGCTTCTTGGCGACGGCGAGGAGCTTGGTCACGACGCTGCGGACGCTTTCGAGATCCTTGGGGTCCTTGAGTTGGCCGGCTTCGTCGAATTTCGAGTGGGCGCTACCGAGGGAGAATTGGCCGGGGGTGACGAGGACGCCGATATTGCCGAGGATCGAGCGGAGGTGGACGAGACCGCGCATGCCGCCGAAGCCGCCGGGCGAGGCGGAGAGCAGGCCGGCGACCTTGCCGGTGAAAGCGGCGAGGGACGGCTCGTCATCGGTCTCGGTGCGGCTGACCCAGTTGATGACGTTCTTCATCAGTGGGGTGATGGATGAATTGTATTCCGGCGAGACGAAGAGGATGGTGTCGGCGGCGATGAACTTTTGCTTGAGGGCCTTGGCGTTCGGGGACAGGCCCTCGGCCTCCTCGAGTTCCTGGTCGAAAAGCGGCAGGCGGAAGTCCGCGGGGTCGATGAGGTCGACCTCAGCACCGGCGTCCGTGGCAATGCGGGCGGCGATGCCGGCGAGCTTGCGGTTGAAGGAATCGCGGCGGGCGCTGCCGGGGAGGATTAGGAGTTTGATCATGGCGGGGACGCTAGCGCGGAAAGGGCGGATGGGAAGGGGGCATCGGCGGCATCAGGAATGCCAGGTGACGGTCTTGAAAAGCAGGGTGCCGTCCTTGGCCGAGTAGGTGAAGCCGCCTTGCATGGCGAGGGAGTCCGATCCTTCCTGCCACTCGCCCTTGACGATGTCCGAGCAGAGGTAGCGGTGGTCGTGGAGCAGCATGGTGGCGCGGCCTTCCTCGAAGAGGCGGAGCAGGGCGTAGCCGGTGCGGTGCCAGTGGTCGTCGTGGAGGTAGAAGTTCCGGGGCCGGTTGGCGATGGCATGGCGCAGGAGGGCCCGCTGGGCTTCGAGTTCCTGATGGTTCGGGTGGCCGGGGTCGCCGACGGCTTCGGTCTTGGTGAGGATCTCCAAGAGGTGCTGCGCGGTGGTGGTGACGAGCGGCCGGGGCTCGACCATGGAACGAATCCCGCAGGTGACTTCCAGCGGGCGGTTGGGATCGGGGAGCTCCGGCGGGCCTTTCTTGCAGGGCATGCAGAGACCTCCGGTACGCGCGGCCGTGGCGGCGAGGATATCGGTGCCGCACTTCGAGCAGCCGGTCTTGGACGAGGTCATGGTGGGCGAGAAACTTGCGAGGCAGTTGGAGCGTCCGGGGTGGCATCGGCGCGGCGGGCCGCCATGCCCTGCCGGCGATCAGCGCGGCTGCGACTTCTCGCGGATGTAGGCGGCAGAGGCGGGGGACATGTCGGTCCATTTCGCGGGCCAGATGATCTTGCCTTCTTCTTCCATACGGTCGGCCAGGACGATGTGATGGACCATCGTGCCAGCGGCGGCGGTGTAGGGGTAAACCCAGAAATATTTGCCCTTCTCCTTCGCGGCGAGGTAGACGAGGCGCTGTCCGGAATGGTCTTCCCCGGGGCCGAAGGATTGCTGGAGTTCGGCCATGCTTGCGCCATTCGGCAGCGTGGCGACCTCGACCTCGGTCAGCGCGCGGGTCGAGGTGGCCAAGGCGGGGCCTTCCTCCACGGGCGCCCGGCAGGCCGATGCCAACAGGCAGCAGGAGGCAAGGGCGGCGAGAAGATATCGCGAAGATCGGCTGGGGCTCATCGGCGCGGAGATTGGATCAGGGGGCAGGGGCAGGGGAGGAAATTCGCGCCGATGCTCTCAGGCGGGAGCGGCTTCATCCGCGGTCGGGCGCGGGGTTTGCCGCTTTTCCAGCGCCGCGATCCGCGCCTCATACTTCCCGATCACGCCGCGTATGGCCGGGTTCCAGCGCCGCGCGTGCCAGGCGTCGCAGATGACGCGGTAGACCAGGATCAGATAGGCGACCGCGCCCCATGCCGGATCTGCGCCGGTGATATAGAGCGCCATGAACAGCAGCGATGTGGAAAGTACAACGGCCGCGGACCCGATGAGGTGGAGGCCGCTGCTGTTGGCGGGGTGGCGGTAGTGCTCGACGAGCAATCTCTCGTCAGGGGTGAAATCGAGGGAGTCGTTCACGGCGCGGAGGGAGGGGTGGATCGTCAGGAAGTGATGGATCCTAGCAAAGCGGTGCGCGAAGCCAAGCGAAGGGAGCGGGCGGCGTTATGATTTGGTGGTGGCAAGGCGGATGCCGAGGAAAACAAAGAGGGCCCCGGCGCCACGGTTCAGCCAATTGGAGAAAGAGCGGCTATGTCGCAGGCGATCGCCAAGCCATGAAGAGCCCCGGACGAGGATGAGGCACCAGACAGTGCCGGTGCCGACGAAGGACAAGCCGAGGGTCACGAAGGCCGCGAATTTGGAAGTGCTGTCCGCGCTGATGAACTGCGGCACGAAGGCGAGGAAGAAGAGCGCGACCTTCGGATTCAGGACATTCGTGATGAGGCCCTGGCGGAAGATCGCGAGGAAGCCGGATGAGGAGAAGTCCGCCGGAATCGCCGCAGGCGAACTGCGGGTGAGGATCATGCGGATGCCCAGGTAGATCAGGTAGGCGGCACCGGCGAGTTTGATCACCAGGAAGGCGGAAGCAGATGCGGCGAGGATCGCGGAGATGCCAAGCGCGGCGGCCAGCGTGTGGACCACCGTACCGCAGGCAATGCCGAAGACGGAGGCGAGACCCGCGGCCCGCCCCTGCGCCATGCTACGGCCGAGGATGTAGAAAGTATCCGGGCCCGGGGTCAGATTGAGGACGATGCAGGCGGCGAGGAAGACGCCGAAGTCGTGGATGCCGAACATGGCGAAGGGTGGGAGGGAGGCGATGAAGGGTTCAAGAATTGGCTGCGGGATCCGGAGGCGTTCCGGCATGAGAGGACTTCACGAGGATGTGCTCCTTCTCGATGAAGTGGAAGCGCTCGCCTAACACATCCTGCGGCGTGATCTCGCGGTGGCGGACCGGCGGCAGGCTCTCATCGCCATTCCAGCAGCCGTAGAGTTCGAGGGAATCCTCGTCTTCAAGACAGGCGGCGAGGTAGCGGGACAGGCGCTCCTGGTTGTCGCGGGTGGCTGCGAGCTTCTCCGGGTCTTCGTTCATCCAATCGTGCTCACCGGGGAAGCCACAGCCGCAGCCTTGGTCCGAGCCGAGTTCGTAGACGTGCGCTTTGGTGAATTGCGTGCGTATGTCTCCGCCGTAGGAGCCCGGTTCCTGGACGCAGAAGGCCCGCTGTTCCGGGTCGTAGGGGATGAGCGGGAGGATCTTGTCCGACGCCATGTAGAGGATGTAGCACATGCGGGCTCTCGGTAGCGCGATGCTACTCGATCTTCTGAATCTCCTGCCTCAAATATTCGAGGGCCTTGCTAAGCTTGGGCTTTTGGGTTCTGCCATCGTAGAAGCGATTGGATGCGACGGACGTCAGAGCCTTTGAGACGGCTGCGTCGGTAATGACGACAATCGGGATTTGCGGGATGGAACCCCGGTCTTCGCGGAGTTTGGCCAAAGCCGCTTTCACGGCTTCCGGCATTTTAACTGCCCTATCGTTCGCGTCCTGGAACTTCACGTAAACGATGACGGTATTCTTTACCTCGTCGATGAACTTCTCGGTCGCGTCGATGGTCCATTCGTCGCCGGTTCCTTCGGCGGTAATAAGGAAAGTAACAGGCTTTTCTTCCGTGGCGGCTTTGGATTGGGCTTCTTCAAGATTCTCTAGGACAAAGAAGCCCTTGGGCAACTGGAGCCTCTTCTCGTCCTTCCTCCGGTCGTCTGCTTTTCTCTCGCGGTCCTTTCTGCCCTTTCCAGTGTCTTGAGCTTCGGCAGACGCTAGGCAGGCGAAGGCGAGGAGAAGAAATGGAAATTTCATGGGCCTACACTGATGTTGGGACCGGACGAAGCAATCCGGAATGAGGGGTGACTTGCTCACTCCGCCAGCGCCACGTGGTCGCTTCATGGAGCACGGAGGGCTTTTGCTTGCGCAGGAGGATGATCCGCTCGCGGGAGCAGCCGATGACGATGGCGGCGACGAGGAACAGGGCGGTGATAGCGACGTCCACGCGGGCGCTAGTGAGGGCGGTCCGGGCCTTCTGGAGGGGCTCGCCGCTGAAGTCGCCAACGATAGCAGCTTCAGGTTATTGATGGTAGTGGCGCAAATGCCTGTTGCGGGCCGTCGACCCCGATTCACTTCTCCGGCTTGAGGGCCTTCTTGAACTCGCGGAGGATCTTGTCGTCCGCGGTGTAGGAGTCGTAGTTGATTGAGGTGATCAGGTTGGCGGCGCTGGCGTCGGTAACGGCCATCTTCGGGATGAATTTACCGGCTTCCAGTCCTTTGCGGGCGGCTTCAGGGAGACCACCCCAGACGGTGCTGGTCTCCTTGGAATTGACATAGACGATCACCGCCTTGGACTTCACCACATCGAGGAAAGCGCTAGCGGCTCCTTGGCAGAGCGGACAGGTGGTGTCCTTGTCCGTCATGATGAAGGCGATGGGCTTCTTCTGGGCGGTGGCTTCGGCCTTGGCCTTGTCGAGGTCCTTCGACTCGAAGGTGCCGCGGGGGAACTTCTGTTCGGCACTGCAGAGACCGGTAAAGGCAAGGGACAAGAGGAGAGTGGAGAAGAGTTTCATAAAATAGGCCCGTGGAATAATATCTGTCAGACAGATGTGCAATCCGGAAATTGGGGCACTCCGTCAGGTTTGCTGGTGAATCACGATACGTTACCGCACTCCAAAGCGGCTGCGCCGCAAACGGGGGCATCGATCCGCATTCGGAGCTTCCTCGAAGAGCTTCAGCAAACCTGACGGAGAGCCGAAATTGGGCCCTCCCGTCACGGCTCCGCCAGCGCCACGTAATCGCTCTCCTGGAGGACGGCGGGCTTCTGCTTGCGCAGGAGCAGGATCCATTCGCGGGAGCAGCCGATGACGATGGCGGAGACGAGGATGAGGAACATGGCGGTGATGCCGACGTCCACGCGGGCATTCGTCAGTGCGGTCCGGGCTTTCTCGAGGGGCACGCCGCTGAGGCCGCCGGCGATGGCGGCTTCCAGTTTGTTGATGGTGGGGATGAAGCCGGCGGCCTTGGGCGACCAGATCTTCATGATCCCGGCGGTGAAGGTGATCACGGTCAGGAAGACCATCGGGACGAAGGTGCACCACGCGTAGCGGGCCTTGCCCATCTTGATCAGGATGGTGGTGCCCAGGCAGAAGGCGATCACGGCGAGCAGTTGGTTCGCGATGCCGAAGATCGGCCAGAGGCTCTTGGCGATGCCCTCCGGATCGATCGCGCCCTGATACATGAAATAGCCCCACGCGGCGACCAGCAGGAAGGTGGCGGTGACGTTCGCTCCCCACGAGCCGGTATCGCGCATCCTAGGCACGATCTGGCCTAACAGGTCCTGCAGGATGAAACGCCCGACGCGGGTTCCGGCATCGAGGGTGGTAAGGATGAAGAGCGCCTCGAACATGATGGCGAAGTGATACCACAGCGAGAGCGCGGTCTGGCCGGGGATGACCTTCGCGAACATGTGGGCCATGCCGACGGCGAAGGTGGGCGCGCCACCGACCTTGCCGATGATGTGCGGCTCGCCGAGGTCATGGGCGAGCTGCTCCATCTCGACCTTGGTCACGGCGTATTCGGGGCCGTAGGCATTGATCTTGGCGATCTGGGCTTCCACGGCCACGGGGTCTTTCGGATCGACCGGCGAATTGATCGCGAAGTATTGGCCGGGCTGCAGCGCGCAGGCGGCGATGATGGCCATCAACGCGACCAGCATTTCCACGATCATCGAGCCGTAGCCGACGAGGCGGATGTCCTTCTCCCGCGCCAGCAATTTCGGCGTGGTTCCGGAGGAGATCAGGGCGTGGAAGCCGCTGACGGCCCCGCAGGCGATGGTGATGAAGACGAAGGGGAAGACCGGCGCGGCGACCACGAAGCCGCTGCCATCGATGAAGGGCGTGACCGCAGGCATGTGCAGCGTCGGCATGAGGACGACGATGAAGACCGCGAGGATCGCCACCGTGCCCAGCTTCATGAAGGTGCTGAGGTAATCGCGCGGGGCGAGCAGCAGCCAGACCGGGAGCACCGCAGCGGCGAAGCCGTAGATCATGAGCGCCCAGGAAAGCTCGGTCTTCTTGAGGGTGAGGGCGGCCTTCATGCCCTCCGTGAGATATTGCCCGCCGGCGACCGCGGCTAACAGGCCGACCACGCCGAAGATGGAGGCGGCGGTGACGCTGACCTTGCCGCCCTTGAGGGCGATGCCCATGACCATCGCGAGGGGGATGGTGCAGGCGATGGTGAAGAGTCCCCACGGGCTATCGGCCAGGGCATTCACCACCACCAGGCCGAGTACGGCGAGGATGATGGTCATGATCGCGAGCAGGCTGAACATCGCGATCAGGCCGACCACCGGATTGATCTCCTCCTTGAGCATCTGGCCGAGTGATTTACCATCGCGGCGCATCGAGGCGAAGAGCACCACCGCATCGTGGACGCCGCCGCCGAGGGTCGCGCCGACGAGGATCCAGAGGGTGCCGGGCAGGTAGCCGAATTGGGCGGCGAGCACCGGGCCGACCAGCGGGCCGGGGCCGGCGATGGCGGCGAAGTGGTGGCCGAAGACGACCCACTTCGGGGTCGGGACGAAGTCTTTCCCATCGCTGCAGGTCACGGCGGCGGGAGCGCGGCGGTCATCGACGGTCAGGACCTTCGCGACCAGCCATGCCGAGTAGAAGCGGTAGGAGATGGCGAAGGTGCAGACCCCGGCGACGACCAGCCAGAGGGCGTTTACCGGTTCACTGCGCTGAAAGGCGGCGACGCCGACGGCGGTGGCCCCGAGCAGGGCGATGGCGATCCAGAGAAGGGCACGGAGCAAGGGTTTCATTGTCGGGCAGATGTCGCGGCGCGGTGCTTGGGACACCGGAATCGTCGCGGCGGGAAGGTTTCCCGAATCTGCGGCGGAATGAAATGCGAAATGGGCGCGATCCTCCTTTCGAGGGATGCGGGCCGCGGCTGCCGCGGGGGCTCAGGGCGTCTCGATGCGGTAGAAGCGCTTCGGTTCGCTGCCGGGGGTGCCGGTATTCCAGGTCAGCGGGGTATTGGCGATCCCGACCTGGGTGCTGCCCTGGTTTGCCCAGGTGCTCAGGTTGATGCTCGTGCGGAGCTGGTAGGTGCCTGCGGCGAAGGGGGTGAAATTCACCACGCCCTGCGGGGTGTATTGGATTTTGCCAAGCTCGGCGCTGCCGGTGGTTCCCGACAGATTGATCAGGCTGATGGCGGAATTCCCCGCGGAGACGGGATCGCTGGAAAAGGCGAGGTGCGAGGCCGTGAGGACGACCGGGCTGTTCACCTTCTCGATGTTCGAGACGTTATCGATTGAGAACTTGCCCGAGGGAACCGCGGCGAAACTGGCTGGCCCGCCGGGGCTGCGCTCGTAGAGATACACCGAGCCGGCGTTATTGGTGCCCGCCACGTCATCGCTCGAAGCGCGCACCGCGAGCACATCGCCCGCTAGATCGACGAAGGCACCGAAGGCATCGCCCGCGGCGGCGTCGGCAGCGGTGAGACGGCCGGGAAGGAAGCCCCAGTTGTTCGCGCCGCCTTGGTTGCGGGAGAGGATGTAAACGGCCCCGGCATCCGCTTGGGAGGCCGAGAGGTCCACGCTATTCGCCCCGATGGCGATCAGATCTCCGGAGATGCTGACCCAGCGGCCGAAGAAATCGCCGAAGAGGCCATCCGCCGCGTAGCGCCGGCCATTCGGCAGCAGGCCCCATTGGTTGGCCCCGCCCTGGTTCCGGCCGTAGAGATAGACGGCACCTTGGAATTGGATGGTGGGCGACTGGGGAGTGGCCTGGTAGTTCTCCGCCGGGGAGCCGACCACGAGAAGATCCCCGGAGAGATCGAAGAGGCTGCCGTAGTTGAAGCCACTGGCGAAGTTCAAGCCCTGGATCCGGACGCCGGGCACCTGTCCCCAGTTGTCGGCACCGCCGCGATCCTTCTCGAAGAGGTAGATGGACTTCACGGTGGTGTCGTAGGTGTCCGTATCGCCGACCGCGGATGCGGCGATGGTGCCATTGCTGCAGGCGATGAAGGTGCCGAGGCGGTCGGCGAGCTCGCCATTCGGGAGCTGGAAATCGGTAGCGGTAAACTGCCGGATGAGGCCCCAGTTGTTATCGCCGCCGACATTCCTGCCGAACACGAAGAGGGCTCCCTGGTTGGCATTCGTGCCCCCCGTGGAAGTGGGGGCATCGAAGGACGGATCCGACGTGATGATGGTGTCGAGGTCCGGCATCAGGACCTGCCCGCCGAAGGTTCCGCCATTCGCTGCCGGCGAGACGATGAAGTTCTTGCGGCTGAAAAGAATCCATGAGCCGGCGCTCTTCTCGTAGAGATAAATCCGGTTGGTGCTAGGCGCTCCGACTGCCATGAAATTGCCGGAGATGGCGATGGCATCGCCGAAAGAGACGGTGGCGGCAGCGGGCGTGACGATGGTCTGGGAGAAGGTCGCGATGACCGGATCGATGGTGATGGGATACTCGAAGCCCTGATGGTCCACGCGCCAGGAGATGGTCGAGGAGGCGGCGTTCCATGCCAAGGCGGTCGGGATATCGCGGCCTCGGGCATCGTAGGCGAAGAGCTTTTCGTAGCGGAGGGTGGGGGCACCCGATCCGTCCTTGAAGATGAGCTGATTGTCCCCTGCCTGTTCGCCGCGGAGCCCGGAGCTGACGGCGAAATCCATGATGAGCGGGGCTTCTCTGGAGGAAGGCGGCGCGGTGAGAGTCATGCCGTGCTCGATGCCCTTTTCGGAATTGATGAACCACTCCTGTTGGAAAGGGCCGTGGTGGTAGGTCGCCCGGTCGCCATCCGCGTGGGGAGGGGTCGGGCGAGCTTGCTGGTTTGCCAGGGTGAAGGTCCAGGCGGGCCCGGCTTGATTCTCTGCGGAGGGGGTAATGGTGATGCCTTCCGGGTGGCATTCCACCTGCATCTGGTAAGACAGGTTGTCTGCTGTGAGGACAGGAAGGTCATGCTCCGTTTTCTGACAAAAGGAGTAGGCCGGAGTGGCAGGTGAGTGAACTGCCCGAAGCTGCTGCGCCGGGGCGGCGGATGATTCCTTCGGGGTGGAAGGAGGAGCTTCGCGACTTGCCAGGACGAGGATGGCAAGGAGGCCTGCGAGACCAAGGGAGTTGGGAGTGGATCGGTATTTCATGGCGGATGGCCGGAGCGAGCGCCGGGCTGACAGGATTGGCCCGGGCTGGTGGTGGGGAGGGTGGGAGCTTGGAGGAGTTCCCGGCCGTGTCAGTGCAAGGCGGGAGAAGTCATCGCAAAGGTGGACGAGCGGTGCCGGAACTTCTTGGCAACTTTCGGTGAAATTTTCCGCTTGGCTGTTAGATGGCGCGCGCCGCATTTGTTAGATGCGAGGAGCCGCGTGCGATTTGCACGAGGGTATTGAGATGTCCTGAAGGGGCAAACATGGATAGCCCGGGGCAAGCAACGCGTAGCCCCGGGTTGCCCGAAGAAACCAACGCCCGCCTTGTAGGCGGGCACTTCCACCAATCCGGCGGCTTCTCTAACCCGCCTCCTACTTCACCCGCTTCTCCAGCGCCTCGAATACCGGAGCTGGGACGTATCTCCGGACCTGGTCCTCCCAGCCGGAGGGGCCGACGAGGCCCATGACCATGCTGGAGGAGACTTCCGCCATATCGCGCGGAGGCATCAGGAAGGTGGTGGTGATGCTCGGTGCGAGGTCGGAGTTCACCTGACGCATCACGCGCTCGTACTCGTAGTCGCCGGGGCCGCGGATGCCGCGGAGGATGAACTTGGCATCCTGCTCGCGGGCGTAGTGGACGAGGTAGCGGTTGTCGAAATGGGCGATGGTCAGGCGTTCGGCGGAAGGGATCGAGGCGCGCAGGAGTTCGAGGCGTTCCTCGACGCTGAAGGTGTAGCTCTTGCTCGGATTGCTGCCGATGGCGACGATCAGGCGCTCGAAGAGTTCGAGCCCGCGCTGGATCATCCAGAGGTGGCCATTGGTCGGGGGATCGAAGGAACCGGCATACACGGCGGTACTCATGGGCAGAGAGTGGACGGTTAGGTCGCGAAGTGCCAAGTAAGAAGGACCAAGTGCCAAAGATGCAAAAGTGCCAAGTGAGAAGAACCAAGTGCCAAGGGAGGCGGGAACAGCCGCCCGGTTGGCTGTTTCTTGGCATTTCCTCCGGCTTGGCACTTGGAACTTTTTACTTGGAACTTATAGGTGGGGCCGTGCGCTTGCTTCTTCTGCTGGTCCTCGGTGGCCTCGCGAATGCCGAGCCGGTGGCCCTCCGGGCGGTGGCGGCGAACCTGACCTCGGACAACGCGCAGTCCTACTCCCCGGACAATGGCACCCACAGCAACCCGGAGGGCGCGGGGGCGCGGATCCTGAAGGCGTTGAAGCCGGATGTGGTGATGATCCAGGAATTCAACACCAGCATCCCGACGCGGCAGTGGGTGAATGCGACCTTCGGGCAGGACTTCCATTTCGAGAAGGAGCCGACCAAGGGCATCCCGAACGGGGTGATCAGCCGCTTCCCGATCGCGGCCTCGGGGGTCTGGGATGATCCCGTTTTGAACAACCGCGAATTCTTTTGGGCGCGGATCCGGCTGCCGGGGGATCTGGACTTGTGGTGCGTGAGCGTGCACCTGCACTCGAAGAGCCCCGCCTCCCGCGCGGCGCAGGTGAAGGCACTGATGGCGGCAATCCGGAAGGAGGTGCCGGCGGAGGCCCTGCTGCTGCTCGGCGGCGATTTCAATACCCGCTCCCCGGGCGAGCCCTGCTTCCCGCTGATGGAGAAGACGCTGGTGGTGCCGGACAAGCCGCCGCACGACGGGATGGGCATCGTCTTCACGAACAAACCGCGGAACCGCCCGTACGACTGGGTGCTGGCCAGCCCGGCGCTGGATCGCCACGAAGTGCCGGTGAAGCTGGCGGGCATCGAGATCGACGGCGGGCTGGTTTTCGACACGCGGGTTTTCGAGCCGCTGGACCAGCTGCCGCCGGCCCAGGAAGGGGACAGCGGGCTGCCGCAGATGCAGCACATGGCGGTGGTGCGGGATTTCGTGGTGGGGAAGTAAGAGGCCCCGCGCAGAAAAAAATCGCCATCCGGGTCCGGGTGCTTCGAGATTCCGTCCGTGATCCATTCCACGGCGGTCATCTCCCCGGAAGCGAAGCTCGGCGCGAACGTGCACGTCGGGCCTTTCTGCGTGATCGGGGCCGGGGTCGAGCTGGGGGATGGCTGCGTGCTGCACTCGCACGTGGTGATCGGCGGGCCCTGCAAGATCGGGAAGGAGAACGAGTTCTTCCCCTTCGCGGCGGTCGGCGGGAAGACCCAGGACCTGAAATATATCGGCGAGCCGACCTATCTGGAGATCGGCAACCGGAATGTCTTCCGCGAGAACTGCACGATCCATCGCGGCACGGTGGCGGCGATCCCGACGCGGATCGGCTCGGACAACCTTTTCCTCTGCTACTCGCACGTGGCGCACGATTGCCAACTCGGCAACCACATCATCCTTTCTAACAACGGCACGCTCGGCGGCCACGTGGAGGTGGGGGATCACGCGATCGTCTCCGGCCTGGCGGCGATCCACCAGTTCTGCCGGATCGGCTGCCACTCGATCATCGGCGGCTGCGCGAAGATCGTCCAGGATGTGCCGCCCTACATGATCGTGGACGGGAATCCCGGCGCGACCCGCGGCCTGAACCTGGTGGGCCTGCAGCGCCGGGGCTTCGACGAGGGGGACATCAAGGCGCTGAAGCAGGCCTACAAGAAGCTCTTCCTGAAGAAGGACGGTAACCTGGCCACGGGGCTGAGTTCGCTGAAGGCGGACAAGCCGGCGAACCACGAGCCGGTGAAGCACCTGATCGGGTTCATCGAGACCTCGAAGCGCGGGGTCTCGCGGTGAGACCGGTGAGGTCCAGGAAGTCCAGTATTACATACATACTGGACTTTCTGGACCTCCTATCCGGGGCTCCGGGAAGTCTGGAAAGTCCAATCCGGAGTTTCTGGACTTTCTGGACTTGGGAGCGGACGGGCACTTCGCCATTGACCTGCGGGGCGGGCGGTTCTTGCTGATGGGGTGCGCCGGATTGTGATCATCGTGATGCTGCTGGCGGCGAGCCACGGCGCGGCCCTGTGGCTGGGGGCGGCGCAACGGGTGCCGGTGACGGCGGGGGAAGCCGCGAAAGCAGCGGGCAAGGCGGACGGCGGCGGGCTGACCTTGCAGGCGCTGATTGAAGGCTCGCGGCAGCCGGAAAAGGCGGGCGAGGAAGAGGAGGACTTCGACCTGCGGGTCCAGAAGGCGAAGGATAAGATCCCGGCGGATGCGGATTTGGGAGCGCTGGTCAGGGCGGGCACGGTCGATATGGAGGCGGCCATGTCTCCGGAGACGGTTGCGGCTTTCGGACTCTGGCTGGACGGCGATCCGGTTGCGGCGTTGCGGTTCGGCGGGAAGTTTTACCGCGACCACGATTACTCGGAGTTTGACGAGGAGCTGAAGCGCTACCTCGAGCGCGGTGGCTTGCCGAAGCTGCACGAACTGATGGAGGCCGTGCCGCTGGCCCGGGAACAACTGATCAACACCGCATCGGCGGCGCTGGAGGATCTTAGCCGTGCCGAGGCGCTGCAAGTGGCCGGGCGGCTGAAGTCGCCGACGGACCGGCTTGAGCTCCTGAAAAGCGTGATGGACAACGGCGAGGACGTGAAGGGGAACCTGTCCCAGATCCGCGGGCTGCTGGACAAGAGCGGAGCTGCGGCCTTCCTGCAAATGCTGGAGAGCGACAGCGAGGCTACGGGACTGCTAGACGAAGTGCGTGCCGCAGGGTTTCCGGAGGCAGCGCTGAAAAGCTTCGAGGCAAGCATCCGGGAGAGGGAGGAAGAGGATTCCGACTCCATCGGAATCAACCGCGGCAATATCGACGCGATTCCTGGATTTCTCCGAGGGAGGACTAACAGCGACTTTATCGAGGTTCTACAGATTCCCGGAATTCCGATCAACCGCAACAATATCGATGCTATTCTTGATGGAAGGGGGGCAGCGCGCGAATCGCTCGTCGGAATCGCGATCCCCGAAAACGAGGTTGTGTTCGCGGCAGCTACCCAAGGCCGGATGGGATCGCAGGAAATTTACGCCGCGCTGAAGGCCAACAATTCGAACGGGCAGGCTGGTGAGCGGGATATGGTGCGGATCGCGCTTGATCTGGGCATTCGCAAAGACCCGGCGGCGACGCTGGAGTGGCTGCGCGGAACGGGTGGGGACTGGCAGTCGCTGCTTGCGGAGGTAATCCCGGACAAGCGCCGCGACATCGCGCCGGAGGTGCTGGCGGAGCTGGTCACGGACGCTTGGAAAGGTGGGAGCCCGCCGGAGGAGACTTTGGACAGGCTGTCGCATTCCTACGCCCGCTGGTTCGAAGCGGATGGGGATGCCTGTAGCGCCTCGATCCGCAAGCTGGGGGACGGGGCCCTGAAGACGCACTTGCTAGAAAAATTCGGCATGGAGGCGACGAAGTGATGCGGCGCGGCTTGCTGTGGATTCCGGTGCTGGTGGCGAGCCATGTGGCGGCTTACTTCGCGATGGGCGGTTTTAGGACGGAAGGGTCCGGCACGCGACAGGCGGGTGGCGGGCAGGAGGGGGTGCCGACGGCGAAGTATCGCGGGCGTGGCGAGGCTTGGGGAGGGCATGCGCGGCTGTTGCAGGGGCTGGCGGCGAGTCAACTCACGGGCGAGGAATACCAGCGCGCGCGGACCGCTCTTTTGAAGGACTGGGTGAAGCGTGACTTGCGCGGAGCACTGAAGCTTTTCTATGCGCCGGAGACTTGGGGGGCTTTCCGCAGCGATTCGGAGGAGAGCGAGATGGAAGCTCTCGTCCGCGAGGAGATGGCGCGGCAACCGCTGGCGGTGTGGGAGTGGATCCGCAGCGGCACTTATGGCTCGAACCGCGGGGATGTCAGCAACCTGTGGGGTGCGGCGCTGATCGCCGATGGCAAGAGCGATCTGGTGCTGGCGGCGGTGCCCGAGGCCAGCCGCGGCGAGCAGGAGAACCTGGTGGGGAAATTGTGCAAGAATGCCAAGGCGGCGGATCTGGCGCAGATCCGCCGCTTGCTCGATGGCCCGCTGGCGGATCACCCGGACCGGGAGGACATGGCGATCGACTACGGCCAGCGGCGGGTGGTGCTAGCGGATGGGAATGTGACGGAGCTTTTCACCGGTGAGGAGGATCCGATAGTCCGGGACAGCCTCTGCGACAACTGGATTAGCCGGGAGCTGCCGGGGCTGCCGCCGGAGCGGATTGCGGAGCGCCTGGCAGAGCTGCCGGGGGACGTGCTGGCAGGCGGTTTCTTGGAATTGGCGGGCGAGGATCTGCGCGACGGCATGCCGGGAGTGGCCAGTTTGCTGGATGAGATGGGCCGGCGTTCGTTGTGGAAGGAGATGGGCGAGGACGAGCGGGCGGAGGCGGTGGGGCACATGGTGGAATATGCTTATGAGGACTACGTCGATCCCAGCGAGATGCTCGGGCACTTCGCGACGATCTCCGATCCCGCGGTGCGTGGGATCGCGCTGGAGAAAGCCGGTGAAGCTTGGGGGAATTCTCACAGCGATGGCGGACTGATCGAGGTGCTGGGCACGCTGCCGCCGGGGGAGCAGCGGGACGGATTTCTAGCCGGGGTTCTGCTGACGATGAGCGGGGAGGATGAAGAGTTCGAGACGGCGATGGGGATGCTGGAAAACGGGGAGCTGAAGGAGAGGGTGGTGAAGGAGTTGGAGAAGGATCCGAAGGTGGACGGGTTTCATGCGGAGGAGTAGAAGCGCGTGCGGGCGACCTCGCCATTGGCTTTGACAAGGCGGCGGGGCGTTGCCTAGCTGCCGCAGCCGTTTCCCGCCTGACATTTTCCCGTGGCCTACTACGCCGACCGCCCGTTTCCCGCTGCCCTGCGTCCCGTCGCCATCACCGGCGCGGGGATACTGACTTCGATGGGTGCGGACATGGCGGCGAATGCGGCGGGCTTCAAGGCGGGGCGCACGGCGTTCCGGGCGGTGGATCTCTTCGATGTCTCGCGGCAGCGGGTGGGTACGGCGGGACAGGCGGACTTGCCGGAGAGCTTCCCGGGGATCGGGCGGCGGGAGTGGCTGCGGATGGACCGCGGGACGCGGATGGCGCTGCTCGCGGCGCGCGAGGCGCTGGCGATGGCAGGCCTGTCCGGCGGGCAGATGCCGGTGGTGGTGGGCACCTCCGCGGCGGCGATGCCGGTGGGTGAGCGGTATTATCTTCAGGCGACGACGGGAACGTCACGGCGCGGGCAATTGTCGCGGGTGGAGACCTATCAGCCGCAGTACCAGATGGCGGCGATGATGCGGGCGCTGGACGTGCAGGGACCGCTGCGGATCGTGTCGAATGCCTGTGCCTCGGGCGCGAATGCGATCGGGCATGCATTCCAGATGGTGTCCGAGGGCAAGGCGGAGCGGGTGCTGGCGGGTGGCTACGATGCGCTGTGCCAGCTCGTGTTTGCGGGCTTCGATTCGCTGCAGGCGCTATCACCTTCGGGGATTCCTCGGCCCTTCGATGCGGCGCGTGATGGGCTGGCTTTGGGTGAAGGCGCAGGCTTCGTGGTGGTGGAATCGCTGGAGGCGGCGCGGGCGCGCGGGGCGGAGCCAATGGCGCGGATTCTTTCTTATGCGGCGGCGACGGACATTCACCATCTGACCCAGCCGCACCCGGAAGGCGATGCGGCGCTGGCGACGATGGCGCGGGCGACGCGGTCGGCGGGCCTGGAACCGGAGCAGATCGACTACATCAATTCGCACGGCACCGGCACGCCCTTGAACGACGTGGCGGAGGCGCGGGCAATCTCGCGCTGGGCGGGCGCGGCGGCTGGGAAGATCCAGGTGTCCTCGACCAAGTCGGCGATCGGGCATCTGTTAGGCGGGGCCGGATCGGTGGAATCGGTGATCTGTTTGATCGCGTTGCGGGAGCAATTTTTGCCCGCGAGTTTGGGAGTGCGGGAGATGGATGCTGCGGTGGAATTCGATCTGGTGAGGGAGCCGCGGGAGGTGGTGGTGCAGAGAGTGCTGACGAACTCGTTCGGGTTTGGAGGGGCGAATGCGACTTTGGTTTTTGAGAGGGAAGGGTGAGGTGGAAGGCGGAAACATCGAACATCGAACGTCCAACATCGAACGTCCAAGTGGAAGGCATGAAACCGAAGGCTGAAATGGGAGAAGGGGAGAAACGGAAATACGATCTTGAGGAGAGGCTCCTTGATTATGGTGCTCGGATCATTGCGGTAAGCCGCTCCCTTGTTGCGGATTATGCGGAGAAACACATTGGTCACCAATTGCTGCGCTCGGGCACGGCGCCGCTTTCCCATCATGGCGAGGCGCAGGCTGCAGAGTCGCCCGCGGATTTCATTCATAAGCTTCGTCTGGCTCTCAAGGAACTGCGCGAAGCCCAGCGTTGGCTGAAGCTGATCCTCCGCGCGAAGCTCGCCCCCGAGAATCAGGATTTTCCCGCGCTTCTTGATGAGACCGATCAACTCGTCCGCATCTTTGTCTCCAGTGTCGCTACCGTCGAAAAACGCCGGGACAAATAGCTGCCTTTCCACTTCGATGTTCGATGTTGGACGTTCGATGTTCGATGTTTTCTTCTCATGACCCGAATCACGATTACTGGCACAGGCGCCGTAACTCCAGCAGGCTGGGGTGTGGCGGAGATGATGAAGGCGCTCGATGAGGGCGTGCGCATCGTGCCGGGCGAATTGGTGCGCGAGCGCGGGGAGGCGGAGGCGATGGTGACACCGGTGCTGCGGGTGCCGCCGGGTGCGGCGACTGCAGCGCTGCCGAAGAGTCCGCGGCTGCGACGGGTGAGTCCGGTCTCGAAATTCGCGGTGGGGGCGGCGGTCGAGGCGCTGGGGCCGGAGCGGATGGCGAAGGTGGCGGCGGGTGAGCTAAGGCTGGGGATCGTGTGCCCGCTGATGAATGGCTGCGTGAATTACTCGAACCGTTTTTTCGGTGAGGTGCTGGCGGATCCGTCGGTGGCCAGTCCGATTCTTTTCCCCGAGACCGTCTTCAATGCGCCGGCGAGCCATCTGTCCGCGCTCTTCGGATCAACCGCGCCGAATGATACCCTGTTAGGCGATACGGCGGAGATCTACACGGCGCTGGAAATTGCGACCGAGTGGCTGCTGCGCGGCGATTGCGACGGGGTGCTGGTGGTGGCTCCGGAGGAGCTGGATTGGCTTTCGGCGGAGGCGCTGCAGCTTTATTCGTCCGGGGCGGTGGCGGCGGAGGGGGCGGCTGCCCTTTATCTTGAGATCGATGGCGCGGGGCCGGAACTGGTGTGTGTGCCCGACCCCGTGGCGCTGGTGCCGGGATGCGATCGCGGGGCGGCTTTGCGGGAGATTTTTGCGGCGAGCGGGGTGCTGGACGACGGGGCGACTTTGCTTGCGGATAGCCGTAGCGGGATCGCACGATTTGATCGTGCGGAGGATGGTGTTTTCGGTGGGTGGAGCGGGCCGCGGGTCTCGGTGCGGAAGGTTTTAGGGGAGTCGTTCACGGCGTCTTCGGGGCTGCAGTTGGTGGTGGCGGTGCAGGCGATTTTGAGAGGCGATGCGGAGCGGGCGCTGGTGGCGACGCTGGGCGGGAACGAGCAGGCGGCGGCCTGTGTGATGCGAAGGTGAGATGGTGAAGTCGCCGGATTCGGAATGCATGTTCATTCGTGCCACTCCTGTGGCCACCCTTCAAGGCATTGGCAGGGAACCGCCTTGGAGCCTCAGGCCGAAGGAGTGAGGCGGCCTGCCGGGAACCGTTCGCCGCACAGAGGACTGTGCGGACCACCTTTTCACGGATTCAGAGCGGCCTTTAGCTTCGCCGCTTGTTCGGCGAGGTGGGCATCTCGGGCGGTTTGGTGGGCGGCGCGATCGATGATACGGTAGGAGTAGAAGAAGTTTATGCTGCCGGTCGGTTCGCGTTTGAACACCGGATCGGGGAACGCTGTTGCAAGGCCAGCTGCCACGGCAGCCTGCGGAAGTTCGCCGCCACCGGATGGAATGGGCACCAGCACAAGGTAGCCGATGATGTTCCCCTGATGGACCGCGATGATAAGGTCGTTGTCAGCAGCCTTCCGGCGATAGAAAGCGTCGGCGGGGAACTCGCTGATGTCGAAAGAGTCGGCGATCCTGCCTCCAACGGGTTCGGCTTTGGTCGTTTCGGGGAAGCTTTTGAGGTAATCGGCGATGGTCCGGGACTGCGGGGACTCAGGGACTTTCGTTCCAGAGGAAGCACCACCGATGGCGGCCTCCCGCAGCCGGGCGGCGTTGAATTCCTTGAAGGATCGGTTCGCGAGCTCTTGCGCCTTAAGGTTCATCACGAGGTCGCAACGATGATAAATGTTGTTGCTTGTGTAAGGGCTGCGCTCCTGATGCTTGAAGGTTTCCGCGGGAAAGGTCGCACGCAGGAAATCCGCGATTCCTTCCTGCCAGAGGGGTGAGTCGCTGCCGCCCGGCTTGTGGAAGGTGAAGTAATAGCCGAAAACCGTTTCCCCGCTTACCAGATAAGCCGTGTCCACAAGATCGGATTTCCGGATGAAAACGGCGGTTGCGGGGAAGTCTCCATAAGTTCCGCGGAGGGTGTCGTCATCGGCCTCCACGAGCCCGGTGAGATTTTTCCTCAATTCGCCGACGGTGGCAGGAGGTGCTGCGGTGGGGTCGATCTGGGAGAAGGAGACCTGGCAGAGAATAGCAGCGATGGCGAGGGTCCGGAACATAGCGGGTAAGATGGAGGAGTTGGGGGAAGGTAGCAAGATTGCGATTAGAGACGGAGCCGGGTGAGTTTATTCAAACCGGACACGACAGCGCCCCGTCGGCACGTGGCCGGCGGGGCGCTTTGTCCTCGGTTGGAGGGTTGGGATTACTTCGCTTCGCGTTTGGCGTCGGCCTCGTCTTCGAGGGCATCGGCCTTGCGTTCGGCTTCCTTGCGGATCGCCTCGGCGTTATCCTCGGTGGCGTCGGCGCGAGCTTCCGTGTTTTCCTTCGTCACTTCGGAAGCATTCTTGGCGTCCTTGCGGGCGTTGTCGGCGGCGCGTTCGGCGGCATCGGCGGCAGTTTCACCCTGCTTGCGGGTTTCCTTCGCGTTGCGCTCGAGGGTGTCGGCCTTCTGTTCGAGGCTCTCTTCCCGGGCTTCTTCCTGCTTGGAGTCGCAAGCGGTGAAGAGGAAGCCATAGGTAGCGGCAGCGATGATCGAGGTAAGGATTGGTGCTTTCATGGTGGTGGTTGTTTAGTTTGGAGTGCCCATGGCAGGCGTTGGGAACAACTTTGCAGAGGGCGTGCCTAATCGTTTTTCAATGAGTTATGACGAGTCAACGGGCGCGATTACGTCGAGTTGCATTCTGCGAAGTGGCAATATGCACGACTGGCAGGGAGGCGCATCGGGCTTGCCGGAGCCGCCGGGCTTTGTTCGGGTGGGCGCGGAATGAGGTCCGCCCCGAGTGTCGAAGATGTGGTCGCAATGTTGCGAGAGGAAGGGATCGCCGACTTGCCGGCCGGGTTTCCTGCGGAGGGGGATTTATTCGCGGCCGGGATGGACTCGATGGCGGTGATGCAACTGATCGTGGTGGCGGAGGAACGCTTCGGCGCGGTGATCGGGCCGGAGGATGCGGGGCGGGAAAATCTGGGGACGCCGGCCGATCTGGCCGCGCTGATCGGGAGGAGGCTGGCATCGTGACCTGCGAGGTGCTGGTGCTGGGCGCGGGCAGTGCCGGGCTGGCGGCGGCGGTGACCGCGGCGCGGGCCGGAGCGCGGGTAGTTCTATTGGAGCGGCATGGCTTTGCCGGCGGGATGGGTACGGCATCCCTGGTACATACGTTTTGCGGGCTCTATCTGATGGGGGAGGAAGCGGTGGTCGCGAATCCGGGATTCCCCGCCGAGATGGAGGAGAGGATGCGCGGGGCCACCGGTGCGGGGCCGGTGAAGATGGGGCGGGTGTGGGTGCTGCCGCAGCATCCGGTGGAGTTTGTCGGGATCGCGGACGCGCTGCTGGAGGAAAGCGGGGTGACGGTGCTGTATCACAGCGAGGCGCTGCGGGCGGAGCAGGATGCGGATGGCTGGCAGGTCGAGGTCGCCGGGCGCGGCGGGATCTTCCCCATCCGCGCGGAGGCGGTGGTGGATGCCAGCGGGGATGCTGTGCTGGCCGCACTGTGCGGTGCCGCCACGGCGACCACGGCGGCGGCCCGACTGCAGCGGCCGGCTTACATCTTCGGGGTGCAGGGCGGAGGAGAGTCGGGCTTGGCCGTGGCCGGGCGGATCGTGGATGGTGTGAGGCGCGGCTTGTTACCGAAGGACGCGCTGGGACTCCATTTCCGCGCCAGCGGGCGGGCGGGCGAGAGCTTCGGCACGATCGATCTAACAGGCGCAGAGGAGGGCGACTACGATCCGCTGGACCCGGGCTGTCTGGCACGGTTGGAGGTAGCGGGCCGGCGGATCGCCGCGACGGCGGTGGAATTTCTCCGTCGCGAGGCGGAAGGCTGGGGCGCGGCGTATGTTTCGCAGTGGCCGGTGCGGGCGGGGGTGCGCGAGAGCCGACGCTGGGTCGGCAAGCAGGTGCTCACGGGGGCGGAGATCCTCAACGGCACGCGTCACGTGGACGAGATAGCGCTGGCGACCTGGCCGCTGGAGCTGCGCGAAACGAACCGCGGGCCGAAGCTGAAGTATCCGGAGAACGACCGGGCGGCGGGGATTCCGCGCGGCTGCCTGATTCCCAGGGCGCTGGAGCGGGTGTTTGTCGCGGGACGCTGCATTTCCTGCGATCACGAGGCACAGGCTTCGATCCGGGTGATGGGGACCTGCTTCGCGACGGGGGAAGCGGCGGGAAGGCTCGCGCTGGAGGCGCGGAAGCCTCAGGCCACCGCCTTGTAGCGGAAGGCGAGGTTCACGCGGCGGGCGCTGTAGCCACGGTCGAGGCGGACTTCTTCGATAGAGCGCAGGCAGAAGGATTCCAAATCCTCGGCTTCGCGGAGCTTCACGGGAAGGGTCTCAAGCTCCTGGCCATCGGCGCGGACGGAGATTTCGAGGTTGTTCTCCAGCCAGGCGATCAAGGGCGCCAAGCGGGGCATCGCGGCGGAGCTGGCGGCGGTGAAGAGCTGGAAGAAGCAGCGCACGCACTTGCCAGGGTGGCCCTTGCTCATCAGGAGTTCGCGGAGGTCCAGGATCGCATCCGCCTGCTTGGCCAGCACCGGGCCAAGGGGAAGCAGGAGACCGTCGATTTCTTCGGCAAGAGGCTGCACGGAGCGGAAGGAAGCTCAATTGAGATTGGGTCGCAATAGAAATCGGTAATGGTTAGATTTGGAAATTAGGTGATTTGGAAATTGGGAGATTGGTGAGGTGCCCGATCGTGCAATCGATTGGAAATCCAATACCCAATAGCTCAATTTCCAATCGCCAATCTCCTTTCCAAATTACTCCTTCTCGAAGTCGCCGCACCAGTCCTCGGCGTCGGTGGCGGGGAACATCGATTCGAAGCGAACCTCGTCATCGACTTGGAAGGAGACGGTCTGCGGGGCGTGGCGGCGGCATTCGCCATGCTCCCCATCGAGGCGGTTCCAGAAGGTGCATTCCTCGCAGGCCTTGGTGATCGTGGTGGTATTCATGGTGGCTGGCATGCTAGCCGGATCCGGGCCCTGCGGCAAGGAGCAGGGGTAGTGGTAAATTGAGAATCCCGTAAGGGCGACGCTAACCGGCGCGCCAGTCGGAGGGGCGCTGGCCTTTTTCCGCGACGAAGGCCTTGGTGAAGTGGCTCAGGCTATTGTAGCCGACCTCGAAGGCGGCCTCCGTGACGTTGCAATTGCCCTCGCGCAGCAGGGTGGCGGCGCGGTCGATGCGGATCTCCCTGAGCTTCTGGCTCAAGGTCTTGCCGCTGTGCTGACGGAACAGCCGGCTGAGGTAATGGGGCGCGCAGCCGACATGGCGGGCGACGGCGTGGAGGTCGAGGTCGTCGCGGAAATGATCGCGCAGCCAGAGGGTGGCGGCGTCAAGGCGCTGGCGGAGCGGGTCATTGGCCCCGGAGCCCTTGCTCGGAGCGCCGCCGAAGAGGCTGAAGCATTCGAGGCCCTTGCCGCGGAACCAGGCATGGCGGAGCGAACGCGGCACCGGCGGCTGGAGCAGGGATTCGGTGAGGTCGCGCTCCGCCAGGTTGAGGGAGCGGAGCTGGCCGAATTGGACGGTACCGCCGGGATCGCCATCGCGCAGGACCGGATGCAGGGAGGCCGGGGATTCGCCGAAGTTCAGCTCCAGCCAAGCGGGGCTGGCAGAGATGATCACGAAACGGTGGCGACCGCCGCCGGGAAGCCGGCTGGCGTGGATGTTTTCCTGCTCGCCCGGTCTCAATAAGGAGACCGTGCCGGGGACGATGCCGAGGCGGATGCGGTGGCCTAGAATGACCGCATGGCCATCGAGATTCAATACCAGGTGGCCCCGGCCGGGCCTTAGCATGGCGCTCCAATCGACCGCTTGAGAGAGTTCCACATCGACTCCCGTGACGACAACGCCGTCCCCTTCATGGAGGGTGGTGGCGTGGAGGGCGGCGGACATGAGGTGCGGAAAGCCGCATTGGTTAGTAATTGCGATTGAGTCGCAAGAAGAAGATTCCGGCCTGTCGCTGGGTTGCTTCCGACTAGCGGCGGGTTGTCTTTTGAAGGGCTGGGTGCATTTCACCGCCATCGAAAGACAAGGGGGCGGGAGCAGGGCGGGGGGCGGCGGACTGAGCATCCGCACATCGGCTGCAAGCCAGTCGCCCCGATTCAAGTCATGAAAGCACCCCGCCGCTCACGCCGTCCTCTCTTCCTTCTGCCTGTCATCGCAGCCCTTCTGGGCGGATCTTCCGCTTCCGCTGCCTATGTGATCAACGATGGCACGGGTCTCTTTGCCCCGAGCTTCCGCGGGACCGGGAATACGACCCACTTCGGTTGGGAGTCCGGCACCTGGGATGGCAACCCGCCGCCAGCCGTCGGCGAGCCGGATCCGTCTCCTGACATCATCAACGGCATTCCTTCGATCAATCCGGGCGGCCTGCCAGCGACCTCTTACCTGACCCAGGGCTCGAGCGTCGATATCGTCTCGGGCAGCAACAACATTTACTCCGACGTGGGCACGATCAGCGCCGCGGGCCTGCAACTGGTGATCCCGACTTCCGGCACCATCGGGCTCAACGGCTTCACCACGATCATCATCCAGGGCTCGGGCCTATCGGGCACGATGTTCGGCTTCGACGGTGCGCTGGACGGCTTCGGCTTCGGCACTATCAACGGGGTCGAGGCGGAATATGTGATCGCCAGGAACGCCGCCGGCAGCGGCCAGTGGTGGGCGAAGTGGTCGCTGGCTGGCAACGCGGCCAGCTACACCGTGGACGTCTTCGGCCAGGAGGGCTCGCCCGGCGGCTCGGTGCTGTCCGTGACCAACATGCAGATCGACACGCTGTTTTCACAAACCGGTTTCGCGCTGGATTCGGCGGTGCCGGAGCCTTCCTCGCTGCTGCTATCGCTGCTGGGTGTGGGGATGTTGATCCGCCGCCGCCGCTAAGAACCGATCGGACGAAATAAGACATATGAGACCGATTGCTCTGATCGCGTGGCTGACATTCGCCGTGCCCGCCCTCGCCGATACCGATTCTTTTGAGCAGGACCGCAAGGCCATCCTGTCGATGGCCGGGGAGTTCAAGGTGGGCTTCCATTTCCAAGAGACCCTGTCCCTGCGGGACGACTACAAGCCGGAGGAGAAACCGTACAAGGAAGAGGCCTTCGAGACCGTGAAGGTGGCGGAGGACTCCGGTAAGCGGATCATCCTCCAGCATATCCTGCTAGCCGGGCCCATGGTGGTGAAGCACTGGGCGCAGATCTGGACCTATGAGGACACCGAGATCCTGGAGTTCCAAGGCAGCCGGGTGTGGACCACCAAAAAGCTCGATCCCGCGGCGGTGAAGGGCAAGTGGAGCCAGCGCGTCACGCAGATCGACGATTCGCCGCGGTATGAGGGCATCGCCGCCTGGGTGCACTACGAGCAATCGAGCGAGTGGGCTTCCCAAGCCAACCGGCCGAAGCCGCGGCGTGAGGAAAAGCGCGATGACTACGATCTTCTGATCGTGACCAACCGCCACACGGTCACGCCGCTGGGCTGGTTCCACGAGCAGGACAACACCAAGTGGATGAAGCGTGACGGCAAGGCGTATCCACTGGTCCGCGAGATCGGCTACAACCCCTACCTGCGGGTGAAGGATCACGACTTCGCGAAGGCGAATGTGTATTGGGACAAGACCTCCGCCTTCTGGAAGGACGTGCGGCAGGTTTGGGAAGAACTCTACGCCGCGCAAACCACCCTCAAGGTGCAGACCAAGGCGGAACCCGGGCTGCTGATGGATGCCATGGCGGAATTGGTGGAGGACACCGAGGACGGCAAGGCACCCGATCCGGTGAAGATCCGGGAGACGCTCAAGCCCTTCGTGGTGGCGCAGTGAAGAAATTTTCCGATTTGAAAGGGGGCTGCGGCATCAATGCCGCCGGCCACCCGGTTTTCCTGGTAATTGTCGCCATTGGTATGGCGTTGCAACCCTCTCCGGCGGCGGATCCTGAGGAGGAGTCCGTCGCCGGGGATGAGGGTTCCATCGTCAATATGCTGGATGACGTGGTGGTCGTCGGCACCCGGACCGAGCGGCCGTGGATCGATTCCAGCGGCTCGACGGTGAGCGCGAATGCGGAGCACCTCTTGCGCACCGGCTCCCAAGATCTCGCGGGCTTCGCGAAGTATGACCCCACGGTTTCGCTGCCCTTCGACTTCAGCAGCGGCGACGGCGCTTTTGCCTACGGCCAGTCCGGCTACGGCAGCATCAATATCCGCGGGGCGGAGGGCAACCGGATCGCGATCGAACTGGATGGTATCCGCCAGCCGCCGCAATATGTCTCCACGTCCTTCGACCTGGGCAGTGGCGATGGCGCGGGCGGGGTCGGGCGCGATTACTTCGATCCGGCGATGTTCGACCTGGTGGAAGTGCTCAAGGGCGGGGCAAGCGCGCTCTACGGCAGCGATGCCCTGGGCGGCGTGGTCGCCTTCAGCACGCCCGATCCGGAGAACATCCTGAAGGGCAAGAATGCCGGTGGACTACTGCGGACGCAGTACTTCTCGGCGAACGAAAGCATCGCCGGCCAGGTCGGCGGCGCGTTCAAGAAGGGCAATACCTCGGTGATGCTCCTCTACGCCGGCCGCCATGGCGAGGAGACGGCGAACAACGGCTACTTGCCGCCGAACCCCTTGGACTCCACTTCAAACTCCGGCTTGCTGAAAGTGGAGCACACCACGGGGGAGCATATCTTCCGCCTGGGACTGGAACTCTTCGACCGCGACACCTCGATCAATGCGCGGAGCGCGGTGACCTCGCCCTTTCCGGTCTTCACGAAGTACGTTTACAACCAGCAATTCCTCGACCGCCAGCGGGCGAGCCTGAAGTGGCAGTACACTCCGCAGGCCGGCTTCGTCGACCAGCTCGACAGCCACGTCTACTGGCAGCACGCGGGCAGCCGCAGCGACAACGATTCGGCCTCGAAGCCGCGGGTGGCTGGTGGCGCGCCGATTCCCGGCACCGAGCGGACGCGGCAGCAGCGCATCAATTTCGATACGGACATCGCCGGGCTGAGCTCGGTGGCGCGCCGCGATTTCGGCAGCGAGGACAAGATCCTGCAGACCGTGATGGCAGGAATCGACCTCTCGCTTGAAAACGGGGACAACCGCTACACCCGCGTGGACTCCGGCGCACCGGGCGACCACAACCGCACGGCCTTCGCGCCTACCGAGACGACGCGCGCGGGGCTCTTCGTGCAGGACGAGATCAAGATCGCGCGGCGCTGGTTCATCACGCCGGGCCTGCGCCTCGACTACCAGGAGATGAAGCCGGAGCCGAACCAGGCCTACCTCGATCGTCTGGCCGAGATGGGCCGCTACTCCCAGGAGCCGCCGGAAAGCTACGACAATCTCTCCATCGCGCCGCGCCTGACCCTGGCTTGGAAGCCGGTGGATACCATGCAGGTTTACGGCAGTTGGTCCCGCGGGGTGCGCAATCCCAGCGCGGAAGAACTCTCGATGATTTTCGACCATCCGCCTTCCGGCGGTAATCCGGCCGGCGCACTGACCGTGCCAAATCCCGGTCTGCAGGAAGAACTCAGCGACTCCTTCGAGCTGGGCTACAAGGCCGACGGCAAGGCGGGCCGCTTCCAGACCGCCTTCTTCTACACCCGCTACCGCGACTTCATCGAGAACGGCGTCTTCACCGGCGAGGTGGACGGGGATGGCCGCGAGATCCTCACCACCATGAACCGTGGCGATGCCGAAATCTACGGCTTCGAGATCGGCGGCGTGCACCATCTCGGCTACTGGAACCCCCGCGCGGAGGGCTGGCAGCTTGGCCTGAGCACCGGCAAGACGATCGGCACCAATCTCACCGAGGACGTGCCGCTGAACTCGGTCGAGCCTTGGAAGACCGCAGCCTTCGCCGGCTATGAAGATCCGGACGGCAAGTTCGGCGCGCGTGTCACCGGTCTCTACACCGCTGCCGTGGACCGGGTGGACGACACCACGAACCAAGGGACTTTCTTCCGTCCTCCGTCGTGGTTCACGCTGGACCTCGCGGCGTGGTGGCAGCCCACCGAGGACATCGCCATCCATGCCGGGCTGAACAATATCTTCGACGAGAAGTATTGGTCCTGGGGTTCGGTGCGCCGCGGCAACGGCCACTTGGGCGGCACCGGCACCGACGACCGCAGCACCGCGCCGGGGCGCAATTTCAGCCTCTCCGTCACCAAGACATTCTGACAAATTCATGAAAGCTGCTTTGCTTTTCCTCGCCCTCGTGGCGACAGCCGTCGCGGAGACGGTCACCTTCACGCCTTCGCAGGACAGCGACGTGTATGCGTTCTTCGATACCCCGTCGTTCACGCCCGATTCCTTGAATGTCGGCGCGGATCCGGCGCAGGCGCACTCGCACCACTCGCTGGTTCAGTTCAATCTCGCGTCGCTGGCGATTCCCGCCGCGGAGATCGGCACGGCCAAGTTGCGGCTATTCTCGCTGATCCCGAATTCCTCGAACGGTGGCGGCTATCGGCCGGGGAATGTCTCGGTCAACCGCCAGGGTGCGGCATGGAGCCTCAGTCCGACCCTCCGCTGGAACCACATCAAGCCGCAGGAGCTGGCGGGGACTCTGGTCATGACCGCGACATCGAAGGATGTCTGGGTGGAGGTGGATATCACCCCCCTGGTGAAACAGTGGGTGGCGGGTACCACGCCGAATTACGGGGTCGTGTTGCGTCCGGAGAGCGAGACGGCGACGCCGCTCTTGAACGTGGAATTCGCCTCGATGGAGTTGACAAACTTCAAGCCCCAACTGGTGATCACGCGGGCCGTGCTGCCCGCGGTGCCGCCGGTGCTGGCCGTGGCCGTGCAGGGCGGCCAAGTGGTCTTGGAATGGCCGGTGAGCGGCAGCAGCGGTTGGACGCTGCAGGAAGCGGCGGGTCTCGCCGGCCCCTGGGCAGCGAGCACGGCCACGGCGACCACGGTCGGCACCAAGCTGCGGGTGACCAAGGCGCTGGGCCCGACGGCGGCTTTCTTCCGGCTGAACAAGCCATAGGAATGCCAGCGATTGTGGCGGAAATGCCATGGAGGATCCGGCGTTGGCGGGCGTAGAAAGGGTAAGATGAACACCCGCCGCCAATTCCTCGGCTCGATCGCCGCCGCCACCGCGTTTCCCTTGCCGCTTGCCGCGGCCGAAGCCGGGAAGAAGCTGCGGATCGGCCTGATCGCTGATATCCACAAGGACATCATGCACGATGCCGACAGCCGTCTGGCGGCGTTCGTGGAAGCGATGAATGCGGAGAAGGTGGATGCGGTGATCCAGCTCGGTGACTTTTGCCAGCCGAAGCCCGCGAACCGCGGCTTCCTGGACATCTTCAACGGATTCAGCGGCCCGAGGCATCATGTGCTCGGCAATCACGACATGGATGGCGGCTTCAAGCGCGAGCAGACGGTCGCGTTCTTCGGAATGCCGGCGCGCTACTACTCCTTCGATCTCGGCGGCTATCATTTCATCGTACTCGATGGCAACGACCGGCCGGAGGGGTGGAAGAGCGGCTACCCGCATTTCATCGCCGCGGATCAGGCGGAGTGGCTGGCGAAGGATCTCGCGGAGACGAAGCTGAATACCTTCATCTTCTCCCACCAGAGTTTGGAGCATCCCGCCTGCATCGACAATCAGGCGGAGATCCGCGGGATCATCGCCGCGGCGAAGAGCGGGGAGGGGAAGCCGAAGGTGGCGGGCTGCTTCAACGGGCACTGGCACATCGACCATTCCCGGCGGATCGATGGGATTCCGTATGTGCATATTAACTCCGCGTCGTACTTCTGGATGGGCGGGAAGTATCGCAGCGAGCGGCTGACGCCGGAACTGGCGAAGCAATTCCCCATAGTGGCTTCCACGGCACCCTACGTGAAGCCGCTGTTCACGGTGCTGGAGATCGATCCGGCAGGCGGGCATTTCACGATCCGCGCCGCGCAGTCGGAGTGGATGCAGCCTGGTCCCACGGAGTTGAAATACGAGAGCGCAGAGATCAAGCCGGAGTGGATCCGGCCGGAGATCCGGGCGGTGGATTCGGGGAAGGTTTGAGAATCACCGGAGAAGGCCTTGGCAAGTGCCGGACCTGAAGGCAATGCATTCCGCACAAGTCCAAGCCGCCGGCGGTGTTTCCGGATTGGGAAGGGCGCGACAGTAAAATGATAGGACCGCAAGAATAAGCAGGACGGCAATCAGGAGGAGTTCGGGATTCGCCTCATTCAAGCCTCACCTTGCGAATTTTTTCGGGAACCCACCATTGCAGACGGGGAGCCGATTGGTACGCGAACTGGCGGCTCGCCAGTGAAACGCAAAGTGAAGTTCACCCGGGAGACGGGGAAGGCGGATGATCGTGTGTGCAGACGCCCTCTCAGCCGTTCGTCAGGATCGACCTAGAGGGAGACCGGCTGGTGAAGGCGAGCGGACCGACTTTCCTGAGATGGGACGGAAGATCACGGATGGGAGGTGGAGGGGAAGGACGAGATGTATGTTGAGGCGAGGGGAGATCCATTAACGAAGCTATAGGCATAGGGTGTTGCGACTATTTCTTTATGCTGAAGGTGAGATGTTCCGAATCAACTTGGGGCTTGCCAGGTGTTAGATCGCGTGATGAAGTTAGGAATGGCCCCTCCCCCAGACCATGCGCCCGGACCCGCGAAACTAATTCATAGCCGCTGGTTGTGGGGGGTGATAGCCGGCTTGTTGTGGTTCCTGTTGTTCGCGGCTGGTATTTTAGTTGATTCCGCAAAACACCGCAAAGCACTTGGGTGGCAAGCCGAAAAGGTTAGAGAAGAGGCTGCAATTCTGGGAGTAGGCAAACTAATTGCTCAGAGTGAATCCTCCGAGGCAGTGCTCATACCACATCTCTCCGAAGAAGATAAGCTGAGCGAGAAGCAAAAGGGAGAGATGCGAGAAATACGGAAGGGTTTCGATAGAATTCAGGCACGTGAACAGAAGGGGGGCGAAGCTGAGCAGGAACTCCACGGACGGATGCTCTCAGAAATGATCCGGCTAGCGGCAAAGAAGTCCGAGCCCGAAACTCCCACCGATGGCGATCTCGACATTTGGGCGAAAATTGGGCACTTTCTTGCTGCGATGTTGCTTTTTATTCCTACTAACGTTGCGCTGCTAACGCTATTGGCAGGATTTGTCGGTGGTTGTGCAAGTAACGAAGCCGACCTTGAGCACCTAAAAAGACGTTTAAAGCTGGCCGAGGACAATAATGAGGTGGAAAAGGTGATGGAATTACAGCAACGGCTGGCCTATCTTGGGGAGCATCCTGCTTACTCAATGATCCGCGCGATGGTTGTATATTTGGTCTTCGTGTCTGGCTTGTATATCGCCGCCGCCGATCCCTTCTCGGGAGAGGGCCAAACCAGTCAATTAGCACAGTATCTTCGTCTGGCGGGGTTGTTGTCGCTGTTGGGTTTCGTCGTCGGCTACGACCCTAGTCGGTTTCGACTTTGGTTGGACCTTGTTCCAACTCCCGCAGCAAATACCGGCGGGATTGACAAGAAAGACGCTGAGAAAAATGAAAATGGAGACCAGCCTCCACTCATCGATGCTGCAGGCGACGCGGTAGTGGCAATTCAGGGAGGTCAAAAGGCTGTAGGGGACGCCCAAGCTGACCTAGACAAGGTCAAAGAAAACTTGGATGCCGCTGCCGTTTTTGCGAAGGAAACCGTCCAACTAGCGAAAAACGAAGTAGGCAAAGACGAGGAGCAAAAGAACCTTAAACCAGGATCTCGAAAACCGGACGAGTAGCCCGGTCACAGCCCCCGACACCCAGTCCCAACAGCCAAGCTCAGCACCGAGGTCAACGTTCTCAACCAGGCGATCGGGACGGACGGGGCGGCGCTGAAAGTGCTGGAGATCTCGGAGCAGACCGACGATGTGACGGCGGACTCGCTGGGAATGTCCGACCGCGACAAGCTGCCGCCGAGTATATGGACTCCTCCATAGAGTCCGCCGAAAATCAGTTTGTCGGGCGAGGGGTGACCCCCGAGAAGCCCCGGAACCTCGCGTAGGTCTCCCCCATCTACGGGTGGGGGTTCTGACTCCGACAGGGGGAGGCGTGCGGAGTGTTGGAGGGGATGCCTGAAAGGCACGGAGCCGGATTGGGCACCTCGAATTCGTCATTCGCCTTTTTCTCGCGCTCAAACTAAACCTCGGGGGTTCAGCGGCAGTAATTGCGCCGCGGTATGACCCAAGGGACCGACAGCATCGACGAATTCGTTCAGGAACTGACACGCCATCAGGTCGATCTGTTTTATTTCATCCGGGCTCTCGCGGGGGATCCGCATGCGGCCTACGATATCCGCCAGGCGGTGAACATGGTGCTGTGGAAGAAGCGGGAAAAGTACCGCCCGGGGAGCAGCTTCAAGAACTGGTCCTTCCAGATCGCGCAGCTCGAGGTGAAGAGCTACCTTCGCAAGCAGCGCCGTTCACGGGTGATCGCCTTCGACAACAAGCTGCTGGATCTTTTCGCGACGGAGTTCGAGGAATTTTCCAATGAACTGCCGGAGCGCCGCCGTGCCCTGGCGAATTGCCTGCGCAAGGTCACGCCCAAGGACGAGGAACTGCTGCGCCACCGCTACTGGACCGGCGGGTCGCTCGAATCCCTGGCCACCGCCACCGAGCGCAGCGTCGGCACGCTTAAAGCCCGGCTCCACCAGCTCCGGGCCTCGCTGCGGCGCTGCATTGAAGGCCAGCTCCAGCCCGAAAATCCATGAGTCCCGACAAGAACACGGAAGACTTGATCCATGACCTGCTGGATGGCTCCATCGGGAAGGACGAGTTTGCCCTGCTGGAGCAGGCGCTGCTGGAAGATCCGGAAGCGCGGCGGGATTACTTCGCGCTGATGAGCACGGACCAGATGCTCGAGGACAACTACGAGATGCCGGATCATCTCGCGATGCACGCCCAATTGATCGCCGGCTCGGATGCCGGGCGGAGCGGGCGCTCGTGGTGGATCTGGGGCGGGGTGACGGCGGCGGCGCTCGTCCTGCTGAGTGCCACGTGGTTTACTTTCTTCCGCAGCGAGCCGCTGCCGGCTTCGGTCGCGGGTTCGGCGGACAGCTATTTCCTGATCGATGGCGTCACGGTGAACGAGGGGACCTGGTTGAAGGGCCAGCGGCTGGAAGTCCGCGACGGCGTGGTGGTCGCCCGGCTGAACCCTTTCACGGAGGCCTGTATCGACGGGCCTTCGCTGATCGTGCTGGCGGAGAACGGCCGGGATCTCGACCTGCGTCGCGGCCGGGTTTACTTCCGCGTGGATCCCGGTGCGCCGGCCTTCAAGATCATGGCCGCAGGGGCCAAGGTGCGCCACATCGGCACGGAGTTCGGAGTGTGGGTCGCGGAGGGCGGCTCCTGCGAGGTGCATGTGACCGATGGCCGGGTCGAGGTCGACCGCGGCAATCAGAAGGGGCGCTGGACCCTCAAGGCGGGCGAATCCGCCTCGTGGCGGAATCGCGGCGATACCCTCTTGAACCCGGTCACCGCCACCGATTTCCGCAAGGCGCTGCCCGGCGAGACGGTGGTCTTCGAGGACGATTTCAGCGAAGCCTCCGGAACCCTGCTGCGCGACAAGAAGCCCGACACCGGCGAGCCTTGGCAGGTCTACATGGAGCGCTCGCCGACCACCGTCGGCGGCGGCAGGCTGGACACCTCCGGCAGCGCCCGCAATCTCAAGGCGACCTTCATTCCGGAGACGGTGCCGAATCACCGTCAGGTGGTGCTAATGTCCTTCAGCACCCGCCAGCCCGCGTGGATACTGGACAAGCAGACGCGGCTCGGCGGGATCGAAAAGATCGCCCTGCAGGCCGCCGATGGCACCGTGATCTGCTCGGTGCAGGCCAAGGCGAGCGAGGGCCACCGCTGGCGGATCCGCGATGAGGCGCGCTCCAGCACGGGCGATGGCAGCCGCGCGATCGAGAGCGAACTTACCGACCTGTCCGCCCTTCAGGAAAACGAGCTGACCCTGCGCTATGATGCGCTCGGCGGGAAGGTCACCTTGCACGACGGCACCTCCACCCAGGCGAAGATGATTGCCGAAGTCCCGGCGAGCGTGCGGGCCATGCCTACCTCGCTGGTGATCTGGAACGACGACGGCGGCGACCTCGCGCTCAAGCGCATCTCCGTGAAGGTGGTGGACTATCCCTGAAAACGACTTTCCTTTCCCGAACCCGGAAACCCATCCCGACCTGACCTACGGTTTCTCTAGTAATTGAGCCACTGCCGCCCCTGCGGCGCCTCCCATAAACCGGACGCCTTCCGTCCGGAGCCCCTTCGCAGGCTTATCGAGCCTGTGCCACGCAAGAACTACGTACCCGACCCAAGATGAAAACCCCATACGCCAAGACCCCTGCTTCCCGCCGTGCCGCCCTGCTGCTCGCCGCTTTGTCTTCCTGCACCGTCGCTTCCGCGGTGGACGCTACTTACCAATACTTCCGCTTCACCCCGATCAAGCTGCGCAATGACTCGACCGCCAACAGCATTCAGGTCGCCGAGTTCCAGTTCCTGAAGAGCGGCGCGCCGCTGCCCTGGGCCGGGGCCGCCGTGACCAACCCCGGCGGCAACCGGCCCGGCGCGGAATTGCCCTCCAACCTGATCGACGGCTTGCCTGGCACCAAGTGGCTCGACTTCTACCGCAATCCGGTGGTCTTCGCGTTCACCTCCCAAGTGACCATCGACGGTTACCGCTTCACCACTGCGAACGATGCCAACGAGCGCGACCCCGTGCGCTGGATCCTGGAGGGCAGCAACGACGAGATCGCTTGGGTGGTGCTCGATCACCTGCAGGCGGACTTCGCTACGCCCACGGGCCGCGCAACGGTGACGCCGGACATTCTGTTAGGTGCTGCCACCACTCCCTACGCGAAGACCTGGGCGGGCGGTGATCCGGCGAACTGGGACACCGTGACTGCGAATTGGGACGATGGCACGCCGGTGGTCTGGAACAATGCGAGTACCGACATCGCCCGTTTTGGTGCCGGCACTCCGGCCACGGTTTCGCTCGCGGAACCCATCTCCGCCCGTGCGATCGACTTCACCGCTCCGGTGACCCTGCTGGAAGGAAACACGCTTACCTTCACCAATGTCACGCGGCTCAATCCGGGCGCGGACATGGCGATCACTTCGGTCATCGCCGGCAATGTGGGCGTGATCAAGACCGGCCCGCAGACGCTGACGCTGTCCGCGAACAATACCTTCACCGGCCCGCTGCAGGTGCGAGCCGGCACCGTGATCGTCTCCGGCACGAATGCTTACAACGGCCAGACCCTGGTGGCTGGCGGCGGCACGCTGTCCTTCACCGGTGCTTCGACAAAGGCAGCGGGTGCATTGGAAGTCGGCAATGCCGCGGGCGATGGCACGCTCAATCTCGACAGCAGCGCCGCGCTGGTCTTCAACGGCACGCCGGTTGTCGGGAACGGAGCCCTCACGCCGGGCGCCGGGGCGATCCGGCAGAGCAGCGGTACGGTGACTTTTTCACAAGACACGCAGTATCTCAACATCGCGAACACCACCGGCAGCTACGGCAGCTATGAGCTATCGGGGGGTACGGCTTCCACGCCGACCGGCTCAGGGCTCCGCGTCGGCTGGAATGGTCCGGGCGTTCTTACCCAAAGCGGTGGCTCGCTGAGTTGTGGCCGCTGGTTCGTGGTGGGTGGCGCGAGTTCCAGGGGCGTGGCCACCTTCACCGGCGGCACCGCTACCACGAATGCGAGCTATCGCCTGATCGGGGGCGACCAGGTTTCCGGCAATGGCACGATCAACATCGGCACCGCTGCGGGCGGGACCTCCGTGTTTTCCGCCATCCGGACGGCCACCGGTGCCAACGACGGCTCGATCGTCCTCGGTGCGGCGAATAGTTCGACGGCCAACCTGAACTTGAACAGCGGCGTTCTGAAAGTTCACGGGCGGATCTATCGCCAGAGTACAGGCCACCGGCAACACCGGTTTCCTCAACCTGAATGGCGGCACGCTCCGCGCCGGGGCTGCGAACGTCGAACTGGTCAACAACTCGCTAACGGCGGTGCGCATGCATCGCGGCGGCCTGACCATCGATACGGATGGCAATGCGGCCACCTTCGCCGCCCCGATCAGCGGGCTGACCGGCAATGGTCTGGCGATCACCAGCCTGCCGGTCGCCAGCGGCGGCAGCGGCTACATCGGTGCACCCTTGGTGTCCATGGCCACCACGGGCACGGGCAGCGGGGCCATGGCGATTGCCACGGTCAGCGGCGGAGCGGTGACAGGCCTGACCTTGACTTGCCCGGGAGATGGCTATGCCGAAGGGGATACGATCTTCTTCGATTTCACCGGCGGTGGCGCGGACACGCTGGCGGAATCCGTGGAGTACGTGCTCGGTGCCGGCGATGTGGCTTCTAACAGCACCGGCGGCCTGACCAAGACCGGTGCGGGTGCGCTGACCCTGAGCCAGCCCTCCACCTTCACCGGTCCGCTGGCGGTAAACGTCGGCACCCTGGTGGCCAATGGGACGCTGGCGGAGACCGCCGCTACCGTCGCCGCGGGGGCGACCTTGACGGGGAATCTCAATACCGGCGGCAGCGTCACGGTGGATGGCACGCTGGCTCCCGGCATCGCGGTTGGCACGGCCACGGGCGTTGGCGCGCTGGCGCTGGCGGGCGGCTCGACCTTCGCCATGCAGCTCGCCGATTGGAATGGCGCGGCCGGCACCGGTTACGACACGGCGGACTTCGGCTCGCTGGCGATCACTGCGAGTTCCGGCAGCAAGCTCACGGTAAGTGTGGATGCGACCGGCATCGCGAACTTCGGCGAGAGTGCGAAGAGCTTCGTGATCGTCAGTGCGGATGCGCCGCCTGCCGGACTCGCTGCGGACAACTGGCAGGTGACCGCCACCGGATTCAGCGGGACCGGCACTTGGGCGCTGGACGTGGCGGGGAACAACCTCGTGCTGAACTACACCCCGGCGGTGGCCGGCTACTCGTCGTGGATCGCCGGGTTCACCGGACTCTCCGACATCACCACCGACGGTGATCCTGATGACGACGGCATCAGCAATCTGCTGGAGTACGTGTTGAACGGGGATCCCTCGGTATCTTCCTTGGCAGCGCTGCCGTCGGCAGTGATCTCGGGCAGCGATCTGGTCCTGACCTTCGTGCGCCGCGCGGAATCCAAGACCGACAGCACGCAGGTGATTCAGTACGGCGGCACCCTTACCGCTTGGACCGATCTGCCGGTGCCTGCGGCTTCGGCAGGCAATATCGTGATCACCCCGGACAGTCCGTCGGCGGGCTTGGAAACCGTGGTCGCCACCATCCCGCACGCGGCCAGTTCGGAGTTCTTCGCCCGGCTGAAGGCGACCCAACCTTGATGGGAAATCTCGCCCGCGCGCGCCTTGGGTCGGTCCGCGCGGGTGTTCATCGGTGGCAGTCCGCACGGCACGCCGTGCGGACTGCTTCGTGTTCACCTCACCGCTGCCTCACTTCGCCCCGTGCTCGAGATCCACGAAGTGCCTTCTTGATGACAGCAGGTGCTTGCGCATCGCGTCCGCCGCCTTGTCGGGCATGCCTTCCTCGATCGCTTCCAAGATGTTGCGGTGACCGTCGATCACCGGAGTCGACCAGTCGCCGTCGCCGCGGTTGGCCTGGGCGTAGGCGATGCAGCGCTTCTCCAGCGCGCCCAGCAGGATCGAGTAGATCCCGTTGCCCGAACCGCGGGCGATCGCGAGGTGGAAGGCGATGTCGGCCTTGCTGAACTTGTCCTTGGCGGCGCCCATTTTTTCCATCGATTCCAGGATCCGCTTCAATTCACGGATCACCTGCTCGCCGGCATTCACCGCTGCCAGCCGCGCGCACTCGGTCTCGATCAGGATGCGGAAATCGATCAGCTCGAGGAAATCGCTTTCCTCTGCCAGCACCGAATAGCTCTCCACCGCCTGCCCTAGCGATTCGAGGCTGGGATCGGCGATGTAGGTGCCGGAACCTTTCAGGGTGCGGAGCAGGCCGCGGCCGCGGAGCTGCTGGATCGCCTCGCGGATCACGGTCCGGCTGACCTTGAAGCGCTCGCAAAGCTTCTCCTCCGATTGCAAGCGGTCGCCGGGCGGCAGCTTGCCGGCTAGGATTTCCTGCTCGAGTTCACCGGCGATTTGGGCGCTGCGTCGTTGCACGTTTGCACGTTAGGCCGGGCGCTTCCTCCGCTTCCAGTGGAAAGCTGCCCGGATTCCCGGGTGACGGGCGGCCCCGCGCCGTGCAAGACTGCCGCCATGCTCCAGACCGGCATCCTCAATCCCCAGCTCCTGCACCTATTGGCGAGGATTCGTCATACAAATACCCTGGTCATCGCGGACTGGGCTTTTCCCTTCTGGCCGGGCGTCGAAACGGTGGATATTTCCCTGACCCGGGGGATTCCGATGGTCAGGGACGTGCTCGACCTGCTCACGCCGAACTTCAAAATCGGCCGGATCTGGCAGGCGGAGGAGTTCCTCGCCACCAACCCGCAGGAGACGGTCAACGCCTTCGCCAAGTCCTTCGGCAAGATCCCGCTGACCCGCGAGCCGCATCTCGAATTCAAGAAGCGCGTGCCCGGGGCGATCGGCCTGATCCGCACCGGCGACCCTACCCCTTACGGCAACCTGATCCTGGAATCCGAGTGATGAAAACCGCCGTGACCCTCTGCCGAGTGCCCGAGATGGCCGCCGGACCTTTCGTCTTCCACGATGAACTCGAAGCCGGCTTCGCCAAGGCCGCCGTCTGTGGCTACGACGCCGTGGAGCTCTTCCTCGCCGGGCCGGATGCGGTGCCGGTCGAAACGATCCGCGGGCTCTGCGAGGAGTTCGGCTTGGCCGTCGCGGCGGTCGGCAGCGGCGCGGGCATGGTGAAACACGGGCTGTCCCTGACCGATCCCTCGCCGGAGAAGCGGCGCGGCGCGCTGGACTTCATCCTGCGGATGGTGGAATTCGGCGGCCGTCTCGGCGCACCGTGCATCCTCGGTTCGATGCAGGGCAGGTGGGGAGGGGAGATCTCCCGGGAGCGCGCGCTCGAACTTTTCGCGCAGGCTCTAACAAGCATCGATGCCGCCGCGGCGGGGGCGGGCGTGCCTTTCATCTACGAGCCGCTGAACCGCTACGAGACGAACCTCTTCAACCGGCTGGTGCCAGCGGCAGAATTTCTCGACGCGCATGGCCTCGCGAACGTGGTGCTGCTCGCGGATCTCTTCCACATGAACATCGAGGAGCCGGATGTGGCGAAAGCTCTGATCGATGCCGGGCGGAGAATCGGCCACGTGCATTGGGCCGACTCGAACCGACTGGCGATGGGCAGCGGGCACGCTGATCCCGGCGCGATTTTGGACGCATTGAGGAACATCTCGTATCAAGGCTATCTCTCGGCGGAAATTTTTCCGGGAGACGACCCGGAAGCCGCGGCGCGCCAAACCTTCGAATCGATCCACGCACTCTACATCCCGTTCTAAAAACTTCCCCGGCCAACGACCATGCAAGCCATTCAATTCACCCGCCCGGAAGAAATCCGCCTGATCGATCTCCCGGAGCCAGCCGCTCCCGGGCCCGGCGAGGCGCTGGTGCGGACCCATCGCATGGGCATCTGCGGCACCGATCTCTCCGGCTACCTGGGAAAGATGCCCTTCTTTTCCTACCCGCGGATTCCAGGACATGAACTCGGTCTGGAGGTCTTGGCGACCGGGGAAGACGTCTCTAACATTGCCGTGGGCGACAAGGTTTCGCTGGAGCCCTACGTCAACGATCCCACTTCACCAGCCAGTCTCAAGGGCTCCTCCAACTGCTGTCCCGGCGTGCAGGTGCTGGGCGTGCATCAGGATGGCGGCCTGCGCGATTCGTGGATCGTGCCCGCGCGCAAGCTCCACCCCGGCAACCACCTTTCCTATGACCAACTCGCTTTGGTCGAGACGCTCGCGATCGGCTACCACGCGGTGCAGCGCGGCAATCCCCAACCCGGCGAAACCGTGCTCGTCATCGGTGCCGGGCCGATCGGCCTCGCCTGCTTGGAATTCCTCAAGCTGATGGACCTGCGCGTGGTGGTCATGGACATGGTCCAAGGCCGGCTCGACTTCTGCGCGGACAAGCTCGGGATCAAGCACGGCATTCTCGCCCGCGGCGATGGCTCGGAGCTTGCAGAGTTGGAAGCACTCACCGGCGAACAGCTGGCGGATGTGATCATCGACGCGACGGGCTCGGCGGTCTCGATGTCCACCTGCTTTCAATACGCTGCCTTCACAGGGCGTGTCGTCTACGTGGGCATCACCACCCAGGAGCTGAAGTTCCCGCATGCGCCGGTTTTCCACCGCCGCGAACTGACCCTGCTTGCCTCCCGCAATGCCCTGCCGAAAGACTTCGGCGAGATCATCGGGCTGATCGGGGAAGGGAAGATCGATACGGATACCTGGATCACGCATCGCCTCCCGTTCGCCGAGGTGCCCACCGGATTCGCCCGCTTCACCGATCCGAAGCTCGGGGCGATCAAGGTCATCGTCGACCTCTAAAAAGGTGGTCCGCACAGCGCTCCGTGCACTTGGAGTCTCTCACTCCTGCGTCACGGTCACCGCTTTCGGTGCGATCCACCCCGGCACCTGCCCGCGGTTCCAGCCCTTCGAGGCAAGTTCGCCGAAGAGTTCCTTCAAACGTCCGCCGAAGACGGCATCCATTTGCGACATGCCCTGAGGCACGGAGATGTAAGCTCCGCCTTCCCAAGGGTTCGGCGCTCGTTCCTTGGTCAGCGGCTTGGAGGTGCGAATCGTCTCCAGCAGTACCGGAAAGCGAACCAGAATGCCTTCAAAATAAAACTGACCCCGTTCATCCACCTTCAGATCGAGACGGTTCTTCTGATCAAACCGCCACGCCAGGCTCCTCGCGGTCTGCTCTTCGTGAATCACCCCGATCTTTCCGTCCTTCATCAGGACGGCACCCACGTCCATGTCGCAAGTGCAATCGTTGTAAGTCACCGGCACGATCCCCGTGAGACGCTTGGGCGAGTTCGGCGATACCTTGCGCAATTCGGCCCATTGCTCCTTCGTTAAGGTCACCGAATCGAGCACCGTCATCTCTTCCACCTGTGAGGCATTTGGAGTGATGATCGTGTGCGCTACGGTCAGCTTGCCGTCTTCAACCGGGATGCCCTCTCCGAAGGAAATACCGGACAAGAGAAGGGCGAGGATAGAAGCGGTCGCTTTCATGACGGAAGATACGAAAGCTGAAATGTCGTTTTTTCAGCATTTAGGCAAGTCGAAATCGTCCGTCCCCAACCCATCCTTGCCTCCACCCGCTCCCTCGTCCTCATTGGCCGCAGTGAAAATCGTCATCGCGGGAGTCAGTGGCAGCGGCAAGACCACCATCGGCAGCCTGCTCGCGGAGAAGCTTGGCTGCGAATTTGCGGATGCCGATGGCTTCCACCCGCCGGAGAACATCGCGAAGATGTCCGCCGGCATCCCGCTCACCGATGAGGACCGCTCCGGCTGGCTGGATGCCTTGGGCAAGCACCTCGCCGCGCACGATCCGATCGTCCTTGCGTGTTCCGCTCTCAAGAAGAACTACCGCGATCACCTCCGTGAGCTCGCCGGTCCGCTGCGCTTCATCGTCCTCACCGCGGACCCCGCCACCCTGCGGGAGCGCCTGAGCGAACGTCAGAGCGAAGGCGAGCACTTCATGCCCGCCAGCCTGCTCGACTCGCAGCTCGCCACCCTCGAGCTCGGGCCGGACGTGGAGGTGGTCGAGAACATCGGTCCGCCCGAAGAAGTGGTGGGGAGGATCTTGAAGTAGCCGCTTGGAACCGGTTTCCTTCCCCCACATGACCACCCTCATCACCGGTGCGAACGGTGGCCTCGGCCTCGGGATCGCCCGCTACTTTCTGGAAAAGGAGCCCGACGCGAAGATCTGGCTCGGCGTCCGGGCAAATCGCACGAATGCCGATGCGCTCGCCGCGGAGTTCTCCGGTCGCTGCGTCCTCGTCGATCTCGAAGTCACCTCGAAGGATAGCTGGGAAGCCGCCGTCGCGACCATCACGGAAGCCGATGGCCGGCTCGACGTGCTGGTGAACAACGCCGGACTGCACCGCGACCACCTGCTTGCCACCATGCCGGACGAGGCATGGTCCTCCGTGATCGCCGCGAATCTGGATTCCGTCTTCCTCGGCTGCCGCGCCGTGATTCGCCCCATGATGCTCAACCGCTTCGGCCGCATCATCAATATCGCCTCGCTCAGCGCCATCCTGCCGCCCCTGGGCCAGACGAACTACGCCGCGGCCAAGGCCGGGGTGGTTGCCCTCACGCAGACCTTGGCCAAGGAAGTGGCCCGTTCCGGAATCACCGTGAATGCCGTGCTGCCCGGCTACATCCAGACCGAGGCGCTGGCCCACATGGACGAGGAGGCAGCCAAGCGGGCCAAAGCCGGCATTCCGATGCGCCGTTTCGGAACCCCGGCGGAGGTGGCGGCAGCGGTGCGGTTTCTCGCTTGCCACGATGCCGCTTACGTCACAGGGTCCGCCCTGAAAATCGACGGCGGGATCTTCTAACAAGTTCAGAATCATGGCTCAAGGCGAGGAATTGCGAAGCAAGATCAAGGAGGTGATGGTCGAGGAACTGATGCTCGACTTCGACGCGGCGGAGATCGCCGACCAGACCGCCATCTTCGGCGCGGGCGGCCTCGGCCTGGATTCGGTGGATGCGCTGCAGCTCGTGGTCGCGATCGAGAAGCATTTCGGCCTGAAGATTGCCGATGCCGAGAAGGCCAAGGGCGTGCTGCAAAGCGTCGAGACCATCGCCCAGGCGATCGAGACGAAGGGCTAATGCCGAATTCCGAATTCTGAATTCCGAATGGCTTGTGATGGGATGGACGGGACTTTGAGGGTGAATCGGGAGCTCCCTCTTCCACACACGTCCTTCGACATTCGTCATTCTGGATTCGTCATTTGATGAAAAAGTGGCTGCTCTTCCTCATCAAGCTGGGCCTGACCGTGGCCTGCCTCTATTGGGCGTTTAGCCAGGACGATCTCCGGAAGAAGCTCAGCGAATCTTCGACCTTCTGGCCCGAGCATCCGAAATGGGCTTGGGCGGTCATCGGCGTGCTTTTCGGAGGCGGAGCGATTTTCGTCTCCGCGCTCCGCTGGTGGATCTTGCTGCGTGCCCAAGACGTTCACGTCAGCCTGCGTAGGGTCGTCGAACTCACCCTGATCGGCAGCCTCTTCAATTTCGCCACCGTCATCGGCGGTGATGCCGCCAAGATCTTCCTGCTGATCCGCGATCACCGGGACAAGAAGCTGGCCGTGACGATGTCCGTCATGGTGGATCACCTGGCCGGACTGGTCTCCATGGCCATGACCTTCCTGCTGGTGACCGCGGGCCGCTTCCAATCGCTCGAAGCTCACACCGTGTTGGAACACGGCGCGCTCAAATTCGCGTGGTTCTACTTCGTCGGCGGCCTCGTCTTCGTGGCGCTGCTGTTCGTGATGGCGAGCCCCTGGGTGCATGGCCGGATCCACAAGCCGGGGAAGAAGATGCGCTGGGAGATTGTCCGGCGGGTGCCGGAAATCTACGATATCTATCGTAGGAAATGGAAGCATGCCCTTGTCGCGCTCGTGGTCAGCTTCGTGATGCTGCCCGTCTACTACGCGACCTTCTGGTGCGGCGTGAAATTCGCCGGAGATCCCGCCAGCTTCATGCAAGTATTCGCGGTCATGCCGGTGGTGGACGCGATCAGCGGGATGCCGTTCTCGATCCAAGGGATCGGCGTGCGGGAGGTCTTCTTCGCGGAATTGATGAACGGCCTCTACGGCACCTCGGCCGGGGTCACGGTTTTGGGCTCCCTGGTCGGTTTTGCATGCAGCCTTGTATGGGCCGCGCTGGGTGGCATACTCTTCCTGCGCCCTTCGGACCGCACCCCGATGAAGGAGATGGAGGAAGTCACCCACGCCGAGGCTCAATGAGCCGCATGCCCACCGAGTCCGGCCACGATCCGGGACTGGCCGTGTGCCTGTCCTCGTCGTTCTTCGGCTACTACGCCCACCTCGGCCTGCTGGCAGGCATGGAAGAACTGGGCCTGCGCCCGGGAAGAATCTCAGGCGCCTCGGCCGGGGCGATGGCCGGCGGGCTGTGGGCCGCGGGCCTGCGCGGCGAGGCGCTGGACAAGGTGATCTACGACTTCCATTTCCGGCGTGCCTTCTTCGACCTCGGGGCCTTCTACCGCTGGCCCTTCATCCTCACCGGGATGGCGGGCACCGGCCTGCTGTCCGGCGTGCGCCTGCGCCGCTACCTGGCGCGTTGCCTCGGCCAGCGCCGGATCGAAGACTTGCGCGGGCCGCGGCTTGAGATCGCGGTGGCCAATCTCACCACCAAGCGCGGCGAGATCCGTTCCAGCGGCCCCCTGAACGAATTCATGATCGCCAGTTGCTCGATGCCCGTGCTGTTCAAGCCGCAGCGCATCGATGGCGAGGATTTCCTGGATGGAGGGGTTTCGAACGAAACGCCCTTCGACCAATGGCTGGAGGATCCCGCGATCCACACCATCGTGGTCCACCGCATCCGCAATACCTCGTGCATGGGTGGATTTTCGTGGAAGACGCCGGGAAGCATCCTGGGCGAATGCCACACGATCTCCGCCAACGAACTCTGCCGCCGCCGCCGCGTGCAAGCGCAGGAGATGGGGAAGAAAGTCATCTATCTGGAGACGCACCACGATCACCCCGGATTGCTGCACGGGAAGAAGTCGCGCGGCTTTTTCAAAGCCGGGGTGGAGACGGCGCAGAGCCAGTGGAGCGCCCTCAAGCAACCGCTGGTGGCGGAGCTTTGATAAGGAGCAGGGACGTCGCTGCTCCTCAAGCTCCCGCATCCGGCGGACTCTCCCTCGCCATCATCGCCCGCTTCCTCCACTTCCAAATCTTCCTTCCCAAGGCGATCAGAGCCACCGCTACCAGACCCAGCCCGTACCACACCGCCGTCGGAATCGGGATCTGGGCCCGGAAGCTCGTTACCAGCGGCTTCTTCATCGCTTCGCCCAGCGTTGCTTCCCACTTCAGCGTTTTGCCATCGTCCTCGATGAACATCGCGTTCGACTCCGCCGCGGGCTTGGGCAGATGCAGGATGTAGGTCAGCCGGCGCTTGTCGCGATCTTCCTTGCCAATCGCGAACGCCGCGAGGCCGAGCGCGTCTTTCACCTTGATCGTGCGCACGAAGTCGATGTCCAAGCCCCTCCGATGGACGTCGAAAACGCCCGCGATGTCCACTGCCGCACCGGGAATACTCCGCGTGCTGTCGTCCTTCTTCAGATCCCTTAGTGCCAGCAGCGACTTGGTGGAAACCTTGGCCGCCACTTTCACGCCATCCCCACTCGTGGTGATTTCCAGCTTGTCCAGACTCAGCTTCGGCTGCGTCGCCATCATCTGGCGGATCTTCTGCTCCAGTCCTTCTGTCCCGCCGGTGAGCAACAGTGCCTTGGCTGGAATCACATAGGTCAGCTCCGCGTTTCCCGACCCGTCCTGATGGACCCATAGCTCTTCGCGGATCTCGAAGCATCCTGCGAGCAGCAGGCAGGCGGCAAGCGCGGCCAGAAAGCGTTTCAATATGGCGGCGGGCTTGCGCATCGGCGGAGGCAGAACCAGCATCTAACCGCGATGCAGCGCGTTGTGGAGCCCGAAATCATCGACCGGTTGCCGCCGGATCACCCCGACGTGATCCGGAGCCGCCGGGATTTGAAGATGATCAATTTCCTGATGGGGAACGAGCGCTGGATCGCGCGCAAGATCCACGCCTTTCCCGAGGTCCGCGCGCGCGGGATCATCGAGATCGGGGCAGGGGAGGGGACGCTCCTGCAGCGTCTCTCCGGCAAGTATCCCGGCATTCCCCTGCGCGGTTGCGACCTTGCCCCGCGGCCGGCCGGTCTCCCGGAGCGGATCGCGTGGGATCAGCGCGATGTCTTCGAATGCCTGGCGGAAAACTCCGCCGGCATCCTCGCCGCGAATCTCTTCCTGCATCACTTCGAAGACGACGAGTTGCCGCGCTTCGGCCCGCTTTTCGCGAAGTTCGAGGTCCTCGCCTTCAACGAGCCCTTCCGCACCCCGCAAACCATCACGGACGCACGGATCATCCTGCCGCTGGTCGGCCGCGCGACCAAGCACGACATGCTGGTGAGCATCCGCGCCGGCTTCCTGCATGGCGAACTGCCGCGGCTACTGGGCCTGGATCCCGCACAATGGCGGATCAGCGAGGAAACCACGTGGCGCGGCGGCATCCGCATGCTAGCTTCCCGCGTTTGAAGGCCACGGTCACGATTGCGGGAGGCGGCTTGGCGGGGCTTTCCCTCGCGGCGGGGCTGCGCCTGCGGGGAATCCCGGTGGAAGTCCACGAAGCGGGCAGCTACCCGCGGCACCGCGTCTGCGGGGAATTCATCTCCGGCGTCGATACGTCCACCCTCGACGCCCTCGGTATCCGCGAGGCCTTGCGCGATGCCCGCCTGCTCGAATCCGTCGCGTGGTTTTCCAAGGGCCGCAAAATTCACGAGGACACCCTGTCCGTGCCCGCCTATGGCATCTCACGCCATCGTCTCGACTGTCGTTTGCGCGATGCCGTCGTGGGCGGCGGTGCTGCGGTTCTGGAAAGCTCCCGCGTTTCCCGCGCGCCTCGCGAAGGCCTCGTCTGGGCCGCGGGACGGATTCCATCGAAGGGCCGCTGGATCGGCCTGAAGTGTCACTTCGCCGATCTGCCATTGCTGGCGGATCTGGAGATGCACCTCGGCAGCGATGGCTATGCCGGCCTCGCCTCGGTCGAGGATGGCAGGGTGAATGTCTGCGGACTCTTCCGTGTCGATCGCTCGCACCGTGGCAGCGGTCCCGAGCTTCTTCTCGACTACCTCCGCGCGGGTGGAAACGAAGCGCTCGCCTCGCGTCTCGCACTCGCCTTGCCAGACCCCGCCTCCTTCAGCGCCACCGCCGGCTTCGCCCTCGGTCGCCAACGTGCCGACGACGGTCTCTGCGCGATCGGCGATGCCGAGAGCATGATCCCGCCCTTCACCGGCAATGGCATGAGCATGGCCTTCCAAAGTGCGGAAGCGGCCCTCGACCCGCTCGCAGGCTGGAGCGAAGGCCACCTCGATTGGAACGACTGCATCGCGTCCATCCGCACCGCCTTGCACGGGAAATTCCGCCGCCGTCTCACCGCCGCCGCATTCATGCACCCCGTCCTGCTCCGCTCCGGTGGCCGCCGCTTGATCGAAGCGCTTGGCGTCAGCGGCCTCCTGCCTTTCCGTCCCCTGTTGTCCCTTGTCCGCTGATGTTTCTTGAATCCCTCCACACCGCCGTCCCGCCGCATCGCTATACTCAACCGGAGTGCCTCGCCGCCTTGCGCGAGACGCCTGCCTATGGCGCGCTGCTGCCGCGCTCGCGGGGGCTGATGGAGAAGATCCTGGGGAACGGCGTTTCCGGCATTGCCACCCGCAGCTTCTGCCTGCCGGAGATCGGTCCGGGCGTGGCCCGCGATGCGCAGGAGCTGAACGAAAGCTTCGAGCGGGAAGCTCCCGCCCTCGCCTCCGCCGCCTTGCTACCCGCCCTTGAAAAAGCCGGGATCTTGGCCGCGGACCTCGATGCGCTCTTCATCTGCACCTGCACCGGCTACCTCTGCCCCGGCGTGACCAGCCATGTGGCCGAACAGCTCGGGCTACGGGAGACGGCGTACTTGCAAGACCTCGTCGGCCTCGGCTGCGGGGCGGCCATTCCCATGCTGCGCTCTGCCGCCGGCTTCCTGGCCGCCCACCCCGGGGCCAAGGTCGCCACCGTGGCCGTGGAAGTCTGCTCTGCCGCCTTCTTCGCCGATAACGATCCCGGCGTCCTCATCTCGCTCTGCCTCTTCGGCGATGGTGCTGCCGCCGCCATCTGGTCCGACCAGCCCGGCCCCGACAAGTGGCAGGCCGGTCACTTCACCACCGTCCACCGCCCGCAGCAGCGCGAGAAGATCCGTTTCGTCAACTCCGGCGGCAAGCTCCGCAACCAGCTCGACAAAGCCGTCCCCGGTCTCGCCGCGGAAGCCGTGGCCGAACTCTACGCGCAGCGCTCCGCCGACCCCGACCGCATCCTCACCCACTCCGGCGGTCGCGATGTCATCGATGCCCTCGAGGCCGTCCTCCCCCAAGCCCTGCCCGACACCCGCGCCGTCCTCCGCGACCACGGCAACATGAGCAGCCCCTCCGTCCTCTTCGCCCTCGACCGTGCCCTCGCCACGGCCAATGGCGACCGTCGCTGGTGGCTCACCGCCTTCGGTGCCGGCTTCGCCGCGCATGCGTGCGAGATGTGGCGATCGAAGCACTAGGATCAGCTTTGCTTTCCTCCGTCCTTCGCGCCAGCTTCTCGCACCGATGCCAAGATTCATCCGGTTGCTCACAACGATATTCGTAGGTTTGCCTGCCATCCTGATGTGGCTGGGAGGCCTCGTCGTTGCCGGGCCCGCGGTGGCGATGCTGTTTACGAAGGAGGGTGCGCGCGACCGCACGGATGTGCTCGTGATCGCAGGCGTCGCGTTGGCGGGCGCAGTGATCGGCTTCGCGATGACCACGGCCTACGGGATCTTCATGAATGGCAATCGCCACGGGATGGCGACTCCGCAGATCCCGAAGCTCGTCGTCATCGGCAGCGCCGGCCAATTGCTAGCCTCGGTGGGCGTGGGCACCTTCGTCGTGGGAAGCATGGAGACACTCCAAAAAGCGGAACTCTGGACCGTGGCGATCATCTTTGCCGTCTCGATCATTTCGATCGTCGCTTCGATTTTCCTGCACCGCCTGGGCCTCCGGCTCAGGGCCAAGTGGCGCTTCGAGCACCGCATCAGCATGAACGGCCGGGAAGTGGTGAGAAGAGGAGTGTAGCAACGGCAGATCACGCCCTGCTCATTCCCGGGTTTCCCCTGCGCGGCTTAAGCACGGCACGGAGGGCAGGCCTCACACCTTCGTCGTCGCAATCATCGCGGCATTCACCACGGCCAGAACGAACAAAGTGAACTGATAGGCAGGTTCGGCGGGGTGTTTCCAGAACAGCACCCTCAAGCGCGGCATCAGCATGCAGACCGTGAAACTGATCCGCCGCGCCGCTTTCGGGTGCTTGGATTGGAATGATGGCATCCGACGTCATTTCACTTGTTGGAGAGATGCCGGTCAAACGGTTGCCCGGTGGCTCCTGTGCACCGGCTGCTTCAGTGGCTCTGCCGGCGCTTCGTAGGTCTTCCGGGCCCCAAGCCCCCCGGGCGGGACCGCAATTCTGCGGACCCCGAGATCGGCTCTTGTCGCTTGCGCCCCGGGCGTAAGAGGCTAGCGCTTATCCGCCGTTAGGGCACGAATCCATTCCCCGCGCTCACCCATGCCGACCGATCTCCACCAGTCCTCCCGCCCTTCACAAAAGGGCAGCAAGCTTCCGCTGTATGTCGGCTTCGCCGCCGGAGCGCTGTTCTTCTTGCTCAGCGGCTACAATGCCTATCGGAACACGCTCGCCTTGCGGGAAGCTTCACGGCAGGTGCAGGAGACCCACTCGGTGATCGGGTCGTTCAACAACGCCCTGTCCTACATGAAGGACGCGGAGACCGGACAGCGGGGATACCTCCTGAGCGGTGACGAAACTTATCTTGAGCCCTACCAGGCGGCACTGACGGGGGTCGAGACGGAAATCGCGAGGATGCGCGAATTCACCCGGGGGAATACCGTCCAACAGGATCTGCTTCCGAAGGTGGAGGCCCAGATCGCGGCGAAGCTCGAGGAATTGGACGAAACGATCCGGGTGCGGCGGGAGAGCGGATTCGAGGCCGCGCGTGCCCTGGTCCTCACGGCTCGTGGCAAGCAGGCCATGGATCAGCTCCGCGAGAATCTCGGCACGATGACGCGTGAGGAGAACCGGAAGAGGAACGTGCTGATCGAAGAAATGGAAGTCGCCCACCGCGTTACCGTGACGAGCGGTCTTGTCACCGCAGGACTGGGGATCGGCCTTTCGTTCGCAGTGCTGTGGTTGGTCATGCGCGCCCACACCTTGCGGCAGAAGCAGGATTGGCTGCAGCTTGGAAAGCTGCAACTGACCACCGTGATGTCGGGTGAGAAGAGTTTGGGGCCGCTCGGCGAAAGCATCCTGACTTTCCTGACGAACTACGTGGACGCGCACGCGGGGGCATTCTTCGCCCGGCGCGGGAGTCATTTCGAGCGGGTCGCCCTGACGGGTGTTCCAGCCGACAGCGGGATTCCGGGGAAATTTGAAGCCGGTGAAGGTCTCCTCGGGCGTGCCGTCACGGAGAAAGCCCCGCGGCGTATCGACGAGGTGCCTGAGGGCTATCTCACGATCGGCTCCGGGCTGGGGAAAGGGCTGCCGCGGCACTTGTTGATTCTTCCTGCTTCGACCGACAACCTGGTCAATGCGGTGCTTGAACTTGGATTCCTGCATCCGCTCGACGCGCAAAAGCAGGAGTTCCTGCAACAGGTGTCCGAGCAGGTTGGCGTGGCCGTGAAATCCGCGCTCTACCGCGAGCACCTGCAGGAACTGCTAGAGGAGACCCAGCAGCAATCGGAGGAAGTTCAGGCCCAGTCCGAAGAGCTGCGGGTATCGAATGAGGAGTTGGAGGAACAAAGCCGCGCGCTGCGCGAATCCCAATCCCGCCTCGAACTCCAGCAGGCGGAACTGGAACAGATCAACACCCAGCTCGAAGATCAGACCCAGCGGCTGGAAGGCCAGCGCAACGATCTGGTGAAGGCCAAGCAATCGCTCGAAGGCCAGGCGCGGCTGGTCGAGCAGGCGAGCCGTTACAAATCGGACTTCCTCGCGAACATGTCGCACGAGCTGCGGACGCCGCTGAATTCCTCACTGATCCTCGCGCGGATCCTGGCGGACAACCGCCCCGGCACCCTGAACGCGGAGCAGGTCAAGTATGCGGAAACGATCGAGACCGCGGGCAACGACCTCCTGACCCTGATCAACGACGTGCTGGACCTCTCCAAGATCGAGGCCGGACACATGGAGATCCATGCCGAGGCGGTGAAGCCGGCGAGCATTGTGGAGACCCTCCGCTCGATCTTCGAACCCATGGCGATGCAGAAGGGCATCGCCCTCAATTTCGTGATCGATGACGGGCTGCCGGATACGATCGAGACGGACACGCAGCGGCTAATGCAGGTGCTCAAGAACCTGCTCTCGAACGCAGTGAAATTCACCGAGACCGGCGGCGTCGTGTGCCACGTAAGCCCGGCGGGTCAGAAGAAGCTGCGGATTGCGGTGACGGACACGGGAATCGGGATCGATCCGGAATACCAGCGTTCGGTTTTCGAACCCTTCTACCAAGCGGATGCGGCGAGCAACCGGAAGTTCGGCGGGACCGGGCTGGGTCTTTCGATCTCTCGCCAGCTCGCATGGCTGCTGGGCGGAGAGATCGAGCTACAAAGCGAGCCGGGCAAGGGCAGCACTTTCACGCTGACCCTGCCCTGCACGCACGTCGCGCCCGCCAATCCCCTGCCGCCTTCGAACTCCCCCGCCTTGCCGCCCGCCGCGGAGACCCAGGCGGTGCCTGCTCCCTCGAAGGACGCGTTCATCACGCGCGTGCCGGACGACCGCGAACGACTGACGGGAGGGAAGCGCGTGATCCTGATCGTGGAAGATGACGAGGCCTTTGCAGGCATCCTTCTGGAACTGGCGCATGAGATGCATTTCCAAGCACTGATCGCCAGCACGGCGGAGGAAGCGCTGGCCTTGGCCCCGCAGCATCTGCCGAGCGCGGTGGTGCTGGACGTGGGGCTGCCGGACAATTCCGGGCTTTTCGTGCTGGAGCGGATGAAGGCGGATTCGCGGACGCGCCACATCCCGGTGCACGTGGTCTCCGGCAGCGACTATGCGCAAACGGCGCTCGCGCTGGGTGCGGTCGGCTACATGCTCAAGCCGGTCAAGCGCGAGCAACTGGTGGAGGCTTTCGAGAAGCTGGAGACCCGCCTCAGCGAGAAGATGCGCAAGGTGCTTGTAGTGGAAGACGATCCGGTCCAGCTCAACGCGATGCAGGCGCTCTTCCAAACGCTGGACGTGGAGACGGTCTGCGCGGGCACCGCGGCGGAATGCCTGGCAGCGCTGAAGGAAGCCACCTTCGACTGCATGGTGCTGGACCTGAGCCTGCCGGATGCTTCCGGATTCTCGCTGCTGGAAACCTTGAGCACGGAGGATAGCTACTCCTTCCCGCCGGTGATCGTTTACACCGGTCGCGAGCTGGCGACGGAGGAGGAGCAACGGCTGCGGCGCTACTCGAAATCGATCATCATCAAGGGTGCCAAGTCACCGGAACGGCTGCTGGACGAGGTTACGCTGTTCTTGCACCAGGTGGTGTCCGACCTGCCACCGGAGCAGCAGCGGATGCTGGAGAAGGCGGGCAACCGCGATGCCGGGCTCGAAGGCCGGCGTATCCTCATCGCGGAGGACGACGTGCGCAACGTTTTCGCCCTGACCAGCCTGCTGGAAAGCCGCGGCGTGAAGCTGCAGATTGCGCGCAACGGACGCGAGGCGGTGGAGGCGCTCGAGCGTTCGCTGACCGATCCGACCCAGCGGGTGGACCTGGTGCTGATGGACATCATGATGCCGGAGATGGACGGCATCACCGCGATGCGGGAGATCCGCAAGAGGACGGAATGGCAGAAGTTGCCGATCATCGCGCTGACGGCCAAGGCGATGAAGAACGACCAGGAGCAATGCCTGGCCGCGGGTGCCAACGACTACCTTGCCAAGCCTCTGAACGTGGACAAGTTGCTATCGCTGATCCGCGTCTGGATGCCCCGCTAAGTCCCTATGAAAAGCCAAACCTCACGCACCGAGGAGATCGAGCTGCACCTGCTGCTCGAGGCGCTTTTCATGCGCTACCACTATGACTTCCGCGGCTACTCGGTGGCCTCGCTGAAGCGGCGGCTGACGCAGGCGAGGATGCTCTTCGGGTGCGATTCCTTCTCGCAGCTCCAGGACCGCATGCTGCGGGATGAGGCCATGATGCCGCGTCTGCTACCCTTCCTGACGGTGCAGGTCAGCGAGATGTTCCGGGATCCCTCGTACTTCCTCGCGCTGCGGGAGAAAGTGGTCCCGCACCTGAAGACCTACCCCTCGCTCAAGGTGTGGATCGCGGGCTGCAGCAGCGGCGAGGAACTCTACTCGACGGTGATCCTTTTCCGTGAGGAAGGACTGGAAAGCCGCACGCTCTTCTACGCCACGGACATCAACGGCACCGCGCTGGCGGCTGCCGAGGCAGGCGTTTACGATCTGGACCGGATCTCGCTCTTCACCGCGAACCACCAGCAGTCGGGCGGGAAGACCTCGTTATCGGAATACTACAGCACCGGCTACGGGCGCGCGGTCTTCGACAAATCGCTGCGGCAGCGGGTGGTCTTCTCCGACCACAGCCTGGTGAGCGACGCGGTTTTCGCGGAGGCGCACCTGGTATCCTGCCGGAACGTGCTGATCTACTTCACGCGCCCGCTGCAGGACCGGGCGGTCGGCTTGTTCAAGGACTCGCTGGTGCGGCGCGGCTTCCTGGGCCTGGGCTCGAAGGAGAGCCTGCGTTTCAATGCGCACGCGGACAGCTTCGAGGACTTTGAGCGCCAGGAGCGGATCTATCAGAAACGGGGGGATGCATGAGCGGGGATGAAACACGCGAGCCCCGGGCGGTGGTGATCGGTGCTTCGGTTGGCGCGATTGGCGCACTGTCCGAGATCCTGCCCGCGCTGCCGGCGGACTATGCGCTGGCGGTGCTGGTGGTGGTGCACATTCCGCCGGACCGGTCGACCGGTCTGCCGCATCTTTTCGCCCCGCGTTGTGCGATGGCGGTGAAGGAGGCAGAGGACAAGGAGCGCATCCGCTCCGGGACGATCTACTTCGCGCCACCGAACTACCACCTGCTGGTCGAGCCGGACTTCACGCTCGCCTTCTCCAACGACGAACCGGTCCTCTATTCGCGACCGGCCATCGACGTGCTTTTCGAATCCGCGGCGGATGCCTACGGCACCGATCTCACCGGGGTGGTGCTGACCGGTGCCAGTTCGGACGGTGCCCATGGCCTGCATGCCGTGGTGGCGGCGGGCGGCACGGCGCTGGTGCAGGACCCCGATACCGCGGAAGGTGGAATGATGCCCCGCTCCGCGCTCGCAGCTTGCCCCGAGGCGCTCTCCCTGACCCTGCAAGCGATCGCCGCTGAATTGCAGAAACTTTCCGCTTCTCCTCTCCCTTCCTGAAATGACGGCTCCCATCAAATTTCTCCTCGTCGACGACCTCGAGGCGAACCTCATCGCGCTCGCAGGGCTGCTGCAGCGGGAGGGCTTGGAATTGCTCAAGGCACACTCCGGTCCGGAAGCGCTGGAACTGCTGCTGGTGCACGATATCTCGCTGGCCTTCCTCGACGTGCAGATGCCGGAGATGGGTGGCTTCGAGCTGGCGGAAATCATGCGCAGCACCGAACGCACGCGCCACGTGCCGATCATCTTCCTGACGGCGGGGGTGGTCGATCAGGAGCGGCGGATCCAGGGCTTCGAGACGGGCGCGGTGGACTTTCTGCCGAAGCCGATCGAACCGAAGATCCTGCTGAGCAAGGCGGATGTCTTCTTCGAGCTGGCGCGGCAGCGGCAGACGCTGAAGGACCGCGAGATCGAGCTGAGCGAAGCGAACGGACAACTGGCACGCAGCAACGCGGAGCTGGAGCAGGCCGACCGCAGCAAGAACGAATTCCTCGCGATGCTGGCGCACGAGCTTCGCAATCCGCTGGCCCCGCTGCGGAATGCCGCGCTGACCTTGAAGAGCCCCGCTCTGGCGCGCGAGCAACACGACCGCATCGTGGGGATGATCGATCGCCAGGTGAGCAATCTGAGCCACATGATCGACGATCTGCTCGATGTCTCCCGCATCACGCAGGGGAAGATCGAGCTGCGCTGCAAACCGGTTGAGTTGCAACCGATCCTGGCTTCCGCGGCGAATGCGGCCGACGAGTCCTGCAAGGCCTGCGGCCAGGAGCTGGTGGTCACGATGCCGGAGGAGCCGGTGTATCTGGATGCGGATAGCACGCGTCTGGAGCAAATCATCGGCAACCTCTTGACCAATGCCTGCAAATACAGCGGGAACGGAACGCGGATCACGCTGAGCGCGGAGACCCGCGGAGCCGAGGTGGTCATCCGCGTGGCGGACAATGGCGCGGGGATCGATCCGGAACTGCTGCCGCGGGTCTTCGGGCTCTTCGTGCAAGGCAGCCGGACGATCGACCGCACCAATGACGGGCTCGGCATCGGGCTGACGATCGTGCAGCGGCTGGTGCAGCTCCATGGCGGGACAATCGAAGCGCACAGCGCCGGCCTCGGAAAAGGATCGGAATTCACGATCCGCCTGTCGCGGCTCGCCGGCTACCAGCCATCATCGGCGGCGAAGCCTGCCACGGCGGACACGCATGCGCTGAAGGTTCTGATCGTTGACGATAACCGCGATTCGGCGGACAGCATGGGCATGCTCCTGGAGATCGGCGGACATACGGTGCGGATCGTACATCACGGCGTGGATGCGATTGCGACGGCCGCGGAATTCCTGCCGCAGGCGGTGTTGCTCGACATCGGCCTGCCCGGGATGGACGGCTTCGAGGTCGCGCGGCAGCTGCGGCTGAACCCGGAGCTGAAAACGGCATTCCTCATCGCGGTGACCGGCTACGGCAGCGATGAGGACCGGCACCGCGCGAAAAACGCGGGATTCGACGAACACCTGGTGAAGCCCGCGGATCTGAAAGTCCTGCGCGGCTGGCTGGAAGAGGTCGGGCGAAGGTGAGAGTGACGGGGAGGGTGTCCTGGACCGGGAGTCACCCGCCTCCCTCTTCCTCTCGCTTCAGCGGCAAATACGCTTCCCGATCCTCTTCCGCGATAAACGCCAGTTCATTGAAAAGCAGGAACAAGGCCCCCAGTTTGTTAGGCGAGCGATAGCCTCCCTGCGCCTCGAGCAAGCGCGCGGAAACCGACGTCATCTCCCAACCGTCCACATTTTCAGCTGCCCACTTCTCCTCGCTCAGCTTCGCGATCCCCTCCGTTACTCCGAAGTCCCGCACCTGATCGATCGGTCCCAGCGGAATGTCCGAGAAATACGGATTCGCCCATGCCCACAGCCAGGTGTCCGACTTCGTCGAAAGGGTCCCCACCACGATCAGCTTGCCCCGCACCTTCGGCACCCCGTCCTCCGTCCACCAGATCTCGCCGCGATGCAGGTCGTACTCGTATCTCGGATAACTCCCGATCCCGAAGTGCCGCTGCGCCTTCTCGTTGCATGCAACGAGGTAAGCCGTCGCCTGCCCGACAAAATCTTCAAACTCACGGAACTCCATCTTCCTCCGAATGGGGACTCTACCGGCCAGTGAATCAAACAAAAAAGCCGGTCCCTCCCGGAACCGGCCTTCTTGAAAAGGGAACTCACGCCCCCGGGATCTCGATGAAGCCCTCGAGCTTCCGGATACGCGTGGGGTGGCGCATCTTGCGGAGGGCCTTGGCCTCGATCTGGCGGATGCGCTCGCGGGTGACTTGGAACTGGCGGCCCACTTCTTCCAGCGTGCGGCTGTAACCGTCCTTCAGGCCGAAGCGCTGCTCCAGCACCTCGCGCTCGCGCTCGGTGAGGGTGTCGAGGACGTCCTTGATCTTGTCCTTCAACATCGAGAAACCCGCTTCTTCCATCGGGTTGTCCGCGGACTTGTCCTCGATGAAGTCACCGAAGGACGTGTCGTCGGAATCGCCCACCGGAGCCTGCAGCGAGATCGGCTGCTGGGCCATCTTGAGCACCGCGCGGACACGCTCGACGGGCAAGTGAATCTCTTCCGCGATTTCTTCCGGGGAAGGCTCGCGGCCGTATTCCTGCACCAGTTGCTTCTGCACCCGCATCAGCTTGTTGATCGTCTCGATCATGTGCACCGGGATGCGGATGGTCCGCGCCTGGTCGGCGATCGAGCGGGTGATGGCCTGGCGGATCCACCAGGTGGCGTAGGTCGAGAACTTGTAGCCGCGGCGGTATTCGAATTTCTCCACCGCCTTCATCAGGCCCATGTTGCCCTCCTGGATCAGGTCGAGGAAGGACAGGCCGCGGTTGGTGTATTTCTTCGCGATCGAAATCACCAGGCGCAGGTTGGCCTCGACCATCTCGGTCTTCGCCTTCAGCGCTTCCTTGAGCCAGTGGCGGAGCTGCTTGTTGGTCTCGTCGAAGGTGTCGACCTCATGCCAGCAGCGCTGCTGCACCTCGCGCAGCTTGGTCACGAATTCCTTGTCCTCCGGATCGGACTGCACCTTGCGGCCATACTTCCAGAACTTCTGCTGGTAGTCTTCCACCTGCTCGCAGAAGTCCTCCACGACCTTCTGCTTGAAGTAGAACTTCGTGTAGATCCGGTGCAGGCTCTGCAGGTTCTTCTGGAAGGTCTCCTCAAGCTTCTTCTTGCCGCGCGGATTCTTCGCCGTCATCTGGCGGAAGAGATCGTCGTTCTCTTCGTGCAGGTTCTTGAGCTGCTCGCACTGCTTCGGCAGGATCTTCATGTAGCGCTCGCGGCTCTCGATCTTCTTGTCGAGAATCACGCGGTCGAAGCGCTCCTTGCCCTTGAGCAACTTGTCGGCCAGCTCAAGGTAGCACTCCGCGGTGAAGCCGAAGAGGTGCAACTGCTTGGCCACTTCGATTTCGGCATCCTCGATGCGCTTGGAAATTTCGACTTCCTGCTCGCGGGTCAGCAGCGGCACCTGGCCCATCTGCTTGAGGTACATCCGGACCGGATCGTCCAGGATATCGAGCTTCTGGTCCTTGGTGTCGTCGACGTCGTCATCCGCATCGTCGCGCTTCTTGTCCTTGTAGCGGTCGACCTCGGAGGCATCGATGATGTCGAACTCCATGTTGCGGAGGCGCTCCATGATCGCCTCCACGTCCGCCGGCTCGACCAGGTTGTTCGGCAGGATTTCGTTGATGTCGTCGTAAGTGAGATACTCCTGCTCCTTGGCCAGCTTGATCAGCTCGCGGATCTTCTCCTGGATCTCCGGCGTATCGATCCGCGGCTTGTCGCCGTCCGCGCGGGAAACTTCGGTTGCCGGTGTCACCGCGGATTCGGCCTTCCTGTCCTTCTCTGGAGCGGCACCTTTCTTGGAAGCCTCGGCACCCTTCTTCGGCGCTTCGGCCGGCTTCTTCGGCGCTTCGGCCGGCTTCTTCGGCGCTTCGGCCGGCTTGGCGGGAGCTGCCTTCGCCGCCGGCTTCACATCCTTGGCCGGGGTGGGCTTCACCGCCTTGACAGGAGCAGTCGCAGGCTTCTTGGCAGGAGCGACCGCCTTGGGCGCGGGCTTTTTGGCCGCCGGGGCCGGTTTCGCGGCCGGCTTCGGCGCGGGCTTGGCCGCCTTCGCGGGTTTCGCTGGCACCGCCTTCTTGGCAGGAGCGGGCTTGCTACCCGCTTTCGGTGCTGGCTTGGAACCCTTCGGTTTGGCGGCGGCGGCTTTCTTGTTGGACATTGGACAGCTTAAAGATGGAGGAGAAATTCAGGCAAAATTCTCCCATTATAGCGCAAGCAGACGATGGTCCGAAGCGGGCGGGAATATTCGAGCCACTTACCCTACCGTCAAGGATTGTTTTGTGGCCTTGATCCTGAAGAGTTTCCGCGGAAAAACGGCTTCGGTGCCGGCTTTTTGTTGGGAACGAAGCGATCGGTTTTCAAAGCGCGGTTCCGCTGCGAGGCGAGGAGAGGTGTCAGCTCCAAGATCCGGCGCAACAATTCACTGCGCCGCTCCGCCGAAATCGTGCTGTCGGCGATTGCCAGATTGATGGCCTCAAGCTCCTTTTCCAGCGCCAGGGCACAGATGGTTGAGAGGGTTTCCTCCGCCACTGCCATCCAATCCTCCGCGGGATCGGAATGGAAGGTCGGGTCCGCATGCAGGGCCAGCCGCTGCCCCTCCGGCAGGGTGGCCATGAAGGCATTCACCGAGGCCGGCTGCTCCGGGTCCGGGCGGGCCGACAGGATCGCTTCCAGCACCGGCACGCCCTGGACGAATTCGGCCGCCTCGTGGAGCGTCTCATACTGCTCGCCCAGCCACTGCTGCGCCGGGGCCGAGCGCAGCGCCAGGCTGCACAGGTAGGCCACACCGGTATCAAGCGCGGCAGGCTCGATCTTCTCCGGCTCCGGAGCGGCGTTGCGGTCCTTCTCGGGCGGCTTGTTCTTCGCAAAACGGATCTCCCGCGCCACCGCTTCGCGCAGCTCCGGCACGCCGATTCGCAGGCGTGTCGCCACGTGGTTGATCATCCCTTCCCGGGCCACCGCATCCGGCACCAGCGCCAGCAATCCGGAGCATTTCTTCCCGAAGGCAGAACGCGATTGCAAATCCGTCAGACCCTTTTCCTCGGTCTCGCGGTCGGTCAGGAAATCGAAGAAATCCACCGCCTTCGCCAGGCTCTCGCGGAAGGCCTCCGGCCCATGTTTGCGCATGTAGGAGTCCGGGTCCTCGCCCACCGGCATTTTGACCACCTTCACCGGGATGCCTTCCGGTGCGAGCACGCGGAAGCCCTTCTCGGTCGCATCCATCCCCGCCTTGTCCGCATCATAACAAAGCACGGCATTCTTCGCATAGCGTCGTAGTAGCTTCGCGTGCTGTTCGGTCAGCGCCGTTCCCAAGGAGGCCACCGCATGGCTGATGCCTTGCTCGTGACAGCAGATGACGTCCAGTTGCCCCTCGCAGATCAGCACCGAGTTCTGGTTCATGATCTCCTTGCGCGCCTTCTCCAATGCGAAAAGGACGTTGGATTTCTTGAATACCACCGTCTCCGGAGAGTTGATGTACTTCCCGCCGCTCTGACCGTCCCGAATGTGCCTGCCGGAAAAGCCGATCACATCCCCGTGGTCATTGCGGATCGGGAACATCAGCCGGTCCGTGAAGCGCACATAGATCCCGCCGCGCTCCTTCTCCACGAAGAATCCGGAGTCCACCAGTTCGCGCCCGGTGAATTTCTTCTCGCGCGCCCAATCCATGAAAATCTCTCCGCGGTCCGGCATCCAGCCCACCATCCAGCGCTCCGCCATCTCCTTCCCGAAGCCGCGCGACTTCATGTATTCCCGCGCGGGCGTGGCCGCCTTGGTGAAGAGCATCCGGTGCAGGAAGCCCGCGATCTCGCGATGGATGTCAAGCTGCCGCCCCCGCTGCCGCCGTGCCCGGTCCTCCTTCGGGTCGAAGGTGTCTTCCACCGTGATCCCGGCGCGGCTCGCCAGCTTCTTGACCGCATCGGAGAAGGTCAGGTTCTCGTACTCGCGGATAAAGGTGATCGCATCACCGCCCTTCTGGCAGCCGAAGCATTTGAAGCTCTGGCGCTGCGGATTGACCTGAAAGGACGGTGTCTTCTCGTTGTGGAAAGGGCACAGCGCCTTGTAAACCGCGCCTGCCCGCTTAAGGTTCAAGTACGACTCGATCACCGCCACGATATCCGTGGCCGCGAGGATCTTCTCGGTCGTCTCCCGCGAGATCTGGGGCACGCCGCGATTAAGCCCCGCCGCGGGCGGGATGGGAAATCAAAGTTCGATCTGAATTCCGGATCCAAGGTCTGAAATCTGAAATTCCAGATCTCAAATTCCCGATTCCGGTTTTCCGATCCTCTACACCGAAAGGTGCAATCGATTTCAGACTTTTTCGATGCGCGAGACAAATTCCGCGTCCAAGTTCGCTCATTCGATGAAAACCATCGTTTGAACCCCCAACGAAAAGAACCATGAAAGTCGTCCGCAAGAACACCAAAGGCGAAAGCCGCGAACTCCTGCTCAAGGAATACTTCCTGAATGCCTACCTGATCGCCGCGCTCAAGCGCATGGGCGACGAAGTGGCCAAGCACACCCGCCGCCCGGCACTGGTGCCTGCCCGCGTCCGCGCCGGCTCCTGATAAAGGTCGGGACGAGCCCCCCGCTCGTCCGCAATCGCCGGCACCGTCCACCGCCACCGGGTTACATCCGGGCCGCCCGCGCGCCCTGCCTCCGCGAAATGCGGGGTTGCCTCTCCGGGCACCTTCGCCTAGCGTCGCGAAGATGGATGACCTCCAGATTATGAGGTCGGCCTTAGGCTGGCTCGAACTGGGTTTACCAGAGGAAGCCCTGTCGGAGCTTACCGCCTTGACCGCGCGCGACCGCATGCGCAGGCATGCCTTGGAACTCCGGCTCCTCGCCGAGATGGAGTCCCGCCGCTGGAATGCCGCCGCCGATACCGGCCGGCTGCTCTGCATGAAGGAGCCCAAGGAAGCCCGCTTCTTCATCCACGCCGCCTATTGCCTCCACGAAACCGGCGATACCCTCGCCGCCCGCGATTGGCTGCTGCGCGGCCCCGCGACCCTCATCGAGGACCCGCTCTTCCACTACAATATCGCCTGCTACCTCGCCGTCCTCGGCGACCGCAAGCGCGCCGAATCCCACCTCGAGCGCGCCTTCGAAATGGATGCCTCCCTCCGCGTGACCGCCCAGGAAGACACCGATCTGGCGGAACTGCGGAAGGACGGTTGAAAGAGGTGGTCCGCACAGTCCTCTGTGCGGAAGAAGCAGTTCTGGTGGCCCGCTTCACCAACCCCTTTATGGTGCATGGGCAATTCCCTTCAATCCGTTTTGGCCTATGCCCGGGCGTATTCATCGTCGCGAGAAATCTTCCGCTCCCAAACATACAGGACGTCCGGCTGCTTCTCCTCATTCTCCGCCCCGTCGGTCTCCCGTTCGATGCGGAATCCCTGGTGCTCGTAAAACTTCCGTGCCCTCGCATTGCATTGGAAGGTCCAAAGCCGGATCGATAGTTGCGCTGTCTTCGCAATATCAAGAAGCGCAGTGCCGAGCCCGCAGCCCTGATGATGCGGATGGACGTAGAGCTGGTGGACCCAGGCCGCACGAAACGCGATGAAGCCCGAGAGCGAGCCGTCGCATTCGCTCAGCCAGATCTCGGAGTTGGGGAACCCCCGCGTGGCATAGAAGGCCAGATCCTCCTCCGCCGTGTGCAGCACCGGCATCTGAGGCATTGCATTGAAAAACGCCAGCCGGTGAAGCCGCGCGACGGCCGCCATGTCATCAAGCGTCGCGCGGCGTGGATCCGCCTTTGATATCGGTCCACGATCAGGCAGCTCTATGCAAGGATCTGGAGACAAAGCCCTTTTGCTATCGCCCTTGACTAGGGCGGATCCGTTTTGAAGGTGAAGGACTTTCCTCGTCGTTTCTCAAACTCATGGGCTAAATATTCTAAATTGTGCCCCATTTCCTCACCTGCCGCACGACTACCGTTTATGTGAAACCGAAGTTTTTCCCAATATTTTGGAATCAGAGGATCCCAGATGTCGATGGTCATCTTCCGGTTGATCGTTCCGTATCGATAGGCAATCGCCAACTCGGTAAGCGTGTTGTAGAAGACTCTCACGCGAGCATTCAGGGAAGGATCGTTTCGGATTTCGCTAAGACGCTCTTCATCTGTGCGTCCCGAGTTCAGCCATTTATCCACACAAGCTCGAATATCGGCCATATTGGGATGATTCATCCGTTCTATGTATGAAACTGTGCGGACGGTCTTGAAATGTCTAATAGTAAAATAAAGGGCGATAAGCGCCATTGCCGTAGAGACTAGTGAGGGGAGGATGGGGAGCATGAATATGGGATTTGTGGGTATTAATATAATATGTGAAATTGTCGAATAATCAACATCTTTTTCTGTCTTCGAAGTTAATTGTTTGCCAGCAACGCTCCGATCCTCCCTTGCCAACCCCCCCGCGATCCGTCACCCAGCACCGCGTGTACCCATCCGCCCTCGGCCAGGTCCTCTCCGTCTTCGAGGAAAACTTCCGCACCCGCGGCGAACTTGGCGCCTCCGTCAGCGTCTGGTGGCGCGGCGAGGAAATCCTCTCCGCCGCCCAAGGCTGGTGCGAAAAGGAACAACTCCGCCCCTGGACCGCGGACACCCTCGTTCCCGTCTACTCCGCCACCAAAGGTCCTTCCGCCGCCACCCTCCTCCTTGTCCTCGACCAACACGGCCTCGGCCCGGAAACCCCCGTCCGCGAAGTCTGGCCAAGCTTCCCCGTCGAAAAAGCCACCTTCGCCCATCTGCTCTCCCACCAGTGCGGCCTCGCCGCGCTCGACCGCAAGGCCACCCTCTTCGACCACGCGGAAGTCATCGCCGCCATCGAAGCGCAGGTGCCCGCCTGGCGACCCGGCGATGGCCACGGCTACCATCCCCGCACCTTCGGCGCTTTGGTCGATGAACCCGTCCGCCGCCTCACCGGTAAGACCCTGGGGACGGTGTGGCGCGAGAAGATCGCCGACCCTCTCGGCCTCGAATTTTGGATCGGCCTCCCGGAGAGCGAGCATCACCGCGTCGCCCGTCTCTACCCCGGCAAGGCCGGTGCGGAGGACATGCAGAGCGGCTTCTACAAGGAATTCAATACCGCGGACAGCATCGTCCGCCGCGCCTTCGGCTCACCGCGTGGCCTTCACTCCGTGCAGGAAATGAACGACCCGAAAGCATGGTCCGCCAGCTTACCCGCGATGGGCGGCGTCGGCACAGCCTCGGCTCTCGCGAAGTTCTACCAAGCCGCCATCGGAGCCATCGATAGCCCCCTAACAGACGCTGTGAAAAGCGCCCTGGCGGCGGTCCGCATCAGCGGCGATGACGGGGTCCTCGTCCGCCCCACCGCCTTCTCCTGCGGCTGCCAGCTCGACCCTCTCGATGCCTCCGGGAAAAAGCTCCGCGAACTCTACGGCCCCTCCCTGCAAGCCTTCGGTCACCCCGGTGCCGGTGGCAGTCACGCCCTCGGCGATCCCGGGAGCGGCCTCAGCTTCGCCTACCTCATGAACCAAATGGAACTCAGCGTCTTCCCCGGCCCGAAAAGCACGGACATGGTGGGCGCCCTGTTCTCCTGATTCATGCCGCTACCACGGACGGCTCTTCCCCTGGGAGCGCGGAGCCACTGGCCCGCAGAATGGTCCCCACCGGCCTTCACCACGAAAAGGCACGCAGCAAAGCGACGGCGCTATCCAAACGCCTCACGTGAAACATCCAAAGTAACCAGGAATTCTTCCGCCGAGCAGCACCTCGCAGCACCGTCCACGCCTCACCCGATAAACCGGATCTTCCCCGGCTTCACTGGCAGATCCCCGCGCGCCATCGCCGCGTGCTGCTCATCGCTACAGGCGGAATTCGTCGGCGCATCCGCCTCGGCATCCGTCTCCTGCAGGTAGCCGTTGGCCAGCATCCACTTCTCCACATCCTCACCCGAGACATCCGGCAGCATCTGCCCGTCGATCACCACACAGGGCGAGAGCCCTTGGCCGCTGCGCTGCTCCATCTCCCAGCGGAAGGCAGGGTTCTTGATGATGTCCTTTTCTTCGAAAGGCAGCTCGTACTTGCGCATGATCGCGCGCACGCCTTCGCTCCAGCCGCAGAAGGTCTTCAGATAGGCGGTGATTTCCGGTTCGGCCTTGCTCATGGCGCGCACCATAGCCGCGACTCGCCCCGCGGCAAGCCCGGGGATACCACGACTTGCCACTTCCGCCGGACCGCGGCTACCGTGGGGCATGCGCCGCCTGCTCGCCACCCTGCTCCTCGCCACCCTCCCGTGCACCGCCTGCATCTGGGACCGCGACACCCTCAAGGAGGCGGCGGAGGCGGACGGCAAGCTCGATACCGTCAAGTCGATCACCGGCTGGTTCAACCGCTACCCGCCCCTCTACTATGAAATGCGCCTCGAGCGGATCAGCGCGGATCTCGCCGCCGATCCCAAGGCCCTGGAGCTCTACGACGATGCCGGCGTGGCCTGCGACCGCCTGGGTCGCTACGACGAGGCGATCCGCTGGATGGAAAAGAAAAAGGCGCTCATCGATACCCTGCCCGCGGACCAGACCAAGACCGCGCGCTATCGCCACCTCGCCAATCTCGGTTCCTTCCTCGGCAACCGCTGGGCCACCCGCCCCGCGGACCAGCGCAAGGCCGACCCCGCGGACCTCAATGCCGCCATCAAATCCATCGAAGAAGCGATCCAGCTCGATCCGGATGCCCACCTCGGCCGGGAGAAGTATCAACTGCAGCTCTTCCAGTGGCTGGCCGCCGGCTACAACGACAAGGCGCAGGAAGAGGACAAGAAACTCTGGAACTTCCTGGCGATCGCCCCCGGCGGGGCGACCCAGGCAGGCGGCCCCGGCGAGGCGAAATTCCGCGAGATGGAGAAGGGCATCGCCAGCCTGATCCAGCTCGGCAGCGCTTGGGAAAACCTCGACGTTTTCGCGGCCCTCGGTGCCGTCCTCAATGGCGCGGGCGCGAACACCCCCAGCCTCCTCGCCAGCCTCCGCGTGGAAGAATTGAAGAAGAGCGGCCGCAGCACCCTCTACCCCGTGCCGGAGCGCGTGAATGCCGAAACCGGCATCAACGCCGGCGACTTCAAGCTTGCGACTGCCTGGTATTTCAAGACCCGCCTCGCGTCCCAGAAGCGCAATCTCGCATGGCTCGTCTACCAGAAGGAGCGCTTCGCCAAGGGCGAGCATCCGGACACCCACCCCGACTTCTGGAAGGCCTGGCAAGAGCCAGCCTTTCCCGCCCTTCCGGAGGACGAGTGAAGCGCGGCAGATGAGGTGGGCCTCCTTCGCGTTGCCGGTGGCACGGACGGCTCTACCGCTGGGGGCGCGGAGCCTCTGGCCCGCAGAATGGTCCCTTGCCGCGCTGATCATATGAAGGGGATGTAGTCGCCAGCAAAGGCGCTTTCCGCTCGACATCATCGTTTCCTGCGCAGTCCCTTCGCGTGAATTTCACGGAAGCGCCGCCCGCACCGCTTGATCCTCTGCGGGGGATGCCGCTAGATTCGTCTCGTGGCGGAACGTACCTCGCGCTTGCCGATGGACCTGGCAGCCCCACTGGGACCGCCGGGCACCGCCCGGCAGAACGGTCCCGTGCAGCTGTCTCCTCTTCCCGGTCCGCAGCATCAAGACGGCGCTTCCCATTCCACCCTGTCGCTCTCAGCTCGAAGCCAAGAAACAAGGTCACGCCTCGACCGTGGGCCAAGTGATCACGGACTGGAGATCATCAGTGGCAGCAATGGGAATCTCCATGCCTCCCGAATCCGTAAATCCGTTCAAATCCGTCCAATCCGTGATGATTGCCGGTAGTCCTATAAAGTCCTATCAATTCGGGAAACCGGTCCCGGTTCAGCCGCCCGCCGCCGCTCTAACAGCCGGCCCCTAACCCGCCATGCTCCGCCTCCTCGCCATCTTCCTCCTCGCCATCCTCCCGGCAAGCGCCTGCCTGTGGGATCGCGATACCCTCCGGGATGAAGCCAAGGGCAAGCTCAACACGGTCAAGGCGATCACCGGCTGGTTCGACCGCTACCCGCCGCGCTACTACGAGGTGCGTCTGGAGAGGGTGACCAAGGAACTCGAAGCGAAGCCCCGCGATCTCAATCTCTACGACGATGCCGGCGTGGCCTCCAGCCGCCTCGGTCGCCACGACGAGGCGATCGCATGGATGGAGAAAAAGAAAGCCGTGCTCGACGCCCTTCCCGATGGCGGACCGGCAGACGATCGCTACCGCTATCTCTCGAACGCGGGCACCTTTTACCTCATCGGCTGGATCGTGAAACCGGAGCCTGAAAGAAACGCCGATCGAGGCGACCTCCAGGCATCCGAGTCCTTCATCGCCCGGGCACTTGAAGTGAATCCGGATGCCCACTTCGGCCGGGAGAAGTTCCAGCTCATGCTGATCCGCTGGCTGCTTGCCGCGCCGGAAGAGGTCCTCGCCGGCGGCGGAGATCCGAATTTTCTGAACATCATCGGCGCCCTTGCTTTACCGGGCAAAGACGTCTTCCCGAGTTCGGAATTCACCTATGAAGAGGCACGGAAGGGCATCGTCGGCCTGATCCAACTCGGCGCTGCGTGGGAGAGCGTCGATGCCTCCCAAGCGCTCCAGATGTGCCTTCATGGCGAGAAGAATGCGACCATCGCCTATCTTGCTTTTCTCCGGCACCGCGAGCTCAACGGGATGGGAGCGGTGTCGCTTCATCCTTCACCGGAGGTCCGGGAAAAAGTGGTGGCGAGATTTCCCGGCGGACTCGAAGCCACCTCGGAAGTCGACAGCTTCTACCGTAAGGCCCGCACTGCTGCCGACAAGCGGGAGAAGGCATGGGTCGCGTATCAGGACGAACGTTTCGCGAAGGGGATGCATCCCGACACCCATGCGGATTTCTGGAACGGCTGGAAGGACCCGGAGTTCCCCGAACTGCCCGGCCCGACACTCTACCAATATGCCCAGAAAAACCCGACGGCCGCGCTTGCCGCTCTGGTCACGGTCCCCATCCTGGCGGCGATCGGATGGTTCGTCGTCAGCAGGAAACTGAAATCCAATCGGGAGACGCGTCGCGCCTCCGCACCCGCATGACCCGCCCGCGCATCAGCATCAACTTCGCCATCTCCGCGGATGGCAAGATTTCCAGCGCGGCCAAGCGGCCCTCCGGTTGGACTTCGGCGGCGGACAAGGCGCGCTTCAAGAAGCTGCGCGAAGGAGCCGATGCCTTGATGGTCGGCCGCGGCACCCTCGAAGCCGACCGCATGACCATGACCGCCCCCGGCGATCCCTGGCGCTGCGTCGTCTCCCGCAGCGGGAAATTCGATCCCGGCCACCCGCTCTTCCACACCCCCGGCGGGCCGATCCATCTGCTCGCCACGGCAGGCCAAGCACCTGCGATTCCCGGCACGACCGGTCACGGCAGCAGCCTCGCCGACTTTCTAACAAACCTCGCGAACTCCAGCATCCGCCACCTCCACTGCGAAGGGGGAGGGGAGCTCGCCCGCGAACTCGCCGCACTCGATGCCATCGACGAGATCCATCTCACCTGGGCCGGCCACACGCTTTTCGGGGGCCGTGGAGCGCCCACCATCAGCGGTGTTCCGGGAGATTTCCTGCCCGCCTCCCGAGAATACGAATTGGTGGAATTCGATCCACACCCCGATACCGGCGAGTGCTTCCTCAGCTACCAAAAGGTAGTCCGCTCAGTCCCCTGAGCGGATGAACGGTTCCCGGCAGCTTTCGTCGGCCCGCGTCACGAACCTCCCCGAAACGCTCAATGCTCCGGCTTGTGCTCCGGCGCTTTGCCGTGCTCTTCCGTGTGCTTTTCGCCGCCTTCGTGCTTCTCACCGGAATGTTCGGCGTGCTCACCATGGCCGGCACCGTGTGAGCCGTGGGGCTCATGAAGCTTCTTCACCTCATCCCAATCATGACGCTCGCAGGACACGGAGCTGAGGAAAAGTCCGGCGGCTGCGGCGGCGAAGAGCGTGGTCAATTTCATGCCGCGCCGGGTGTAGGCCCATCCCCCGGCGATGGCAAGCGAAGGCTTTTCCTGCCTTTTTACTTCGATGTTCAATGTTGGACGTTCGATGTTCAATGTTCGTCTCAAACCCACCTCGCAATAGCCCCCGCCGCCCGCAAGTGAGCTCCGGTCCCGCCGAGCTTCCCCGCCGTCGCCAGCAGTTTCTCCCGCGTCTCCTCGCGGAAAGCCTCGTCGCTAAGGAAGCGCGCCATCGATTGCTCGACGTGCAGGGGATCGGCCTCGGACTGGATGAATTCCTCCACCACCTTGGCGCCCGCCAGAATATTGATCAGGCCGATGTATTCGATCTTCACCACCGCCTTCGCGACCAGGTAGGTCGGCCACGCCACCTTGTAAACCAAGCAGTAAGGCAGCCCGAAGTAGGCCGCCTCCAGGGTCGCGGTGCCGCTGGCGACCACCCCGCAGGTCGCGCGCTGCATCAGATCGTGTGCACCGCCATCGCGGACCGTCACGGCAATCTTCGCATGGTCGGCCATTTCGCGCATCCGGGCGGTCAGCTTCGCCGACGCCCCGCAGGCTTCGAAGCGGATCTCCGGGCGCTTGAGGCTCAGGCGCTTGGCCGCTTCCAGCATCACCGGGAAAAGCCGCGCCACCTCGCGCTCGCGGCTGCCGGGCAGCAGCGCCACCAGATCCTCCTCGCGCTCGTCCAGGGTCCGCTCTTCTTCCAGTTCATCCACCAGCGGGTGGCCGACAAAGGTCGTCTTCAGCCCCGCGCCCTCGAAGATCGGCTTCTCGAAGGGGAAAAGGCACAGCATCTCATCGAGCAGGCGCGCCATCTTCGGCAGCCGGCCCTTGTTCCAAGCCCAGACCTGCGGACTGATGTAGTAAACGATCTTGGTCTGCGGCAGCGCCTCCTTCACCGCCGCGGCGAAGCGCAGGTTGAAGCCCGGGTAGTCGATCAGCACCAGAAGCTTGGGCCGCAGGGCGATGACTTCCGCGAGCATCTCCGCGAAGCGCTGCTTGAACCAGCCGTAGCGCTTCAGCACCTCCCACAGGCCCATCACCGCGGCGTCCTCCACCCAATCGCGGATTCCCGGTCCGGCGGCGGCACGCATCTCCGGGCCGCCCGCGCCGTGGATTTCCAGCTCAGGGCGGATTGCCCGCAACGCGCGCAACATCCCCGCACCGTGGGTGTCGCCGCTCACTTCTCCCGCGATGACATACAAGGCCACGGCCATCTGGCGCGGAGTAAAAGGCTCCCCGCGGGCAGTGCCAAGTGCCAATGGCGGAATTGATCGGCCCGTGCCGTTAGAGGCACCGGGGGTGGTGCCCCGGACGGCACGCCACCCGTAGCCCCGAACGGCACGCAAAGGTATTCCCTCTTAAGGGTACCCCCTGAAGAAATTTCCCACAAATGAGGAAAAGCAGTGGCGGGCTGAGCTTGGCACTAGAAGGTTTCCGTCCGGATGTCCTAGCTTGGGGCTTGGCAACGCCACTTCGTCATTGATTTCGCCATCCCCGGCTCCTTAATCGCCGTCCGCACCCGTCACGCCACATGGCTGAAGATTCCATCGAAACCTCCCGTCCGCTCGCCGAAATTTCGCACGGCCCCTCCGCCTTCGAGGCCTTCCTCGACCGCAATACGAAGGGCATGGTCGTCGCGGCCATCCTGCTCGCGATTGCCGGCGGTGCCGCCATTGTCGTCCGCGGCATGAAGGAGGCCGCGCAGGAAGAAGCCGGCGGTGCCTTCTCGAAGGCCACTACCGTCGCCGAGCTTCAGGAGGTGGTGAAGAAATACCCGGACAGCCCGGCTGCCGGCAGCGCCAGCATCGTGCTCTCCGACAAGCAGTGGGAAGCGCAGGACCAGGATGGCGCGATCGCCACGCTGCGCGACTTCATCGCCCGCGAGCCCGAGCATCCCGGGATTTCCTCCGCCAAGGCCAGCCTCGCATCCCGCCTGCTCCAGCAGGGCAAGACCGGCGAGGCCGAACCGCTTTTCCGCGAACTCGCCGATAGCCCGAAGAGCCGCTACCTCGCGCCCTACGCCCTGATCGCCCTCGGCGACATCGCGAAGGCGGGTGGCAAGCTCGACGAGGCCGAGGAGTCCTACAAGAAGGTCCAGGAATCCTACGCCACCAGCCCCTTCGCCAATCTGGCCGCGACCCATCGCCGCCTGCTGCGCTTCAAGGCACCCGCCGAGATCGAGCCGCCTGCCGGGACGGCCCCGGCCCCCGGTGCCGGCCTGAGCCCCGGTGGTATTCCATCTCTGACCACGCCTTCCGTGGAGTTCCCGACCCCTGGGGCGCCTACCGGTCCGATGGCCGATATCCTGACGGGTGGCAATCCGGTCCCTCCCGCCCCGGTGGAGGAGGAGCCGAAGGAAGAGCCGACTCCACCGCCCGCGGTTCCACCGGTGACCCCGCCGCCTTCCGAGCAGCCTGCACCGCCCCCGGCTGAGCAGACTCCGCCGCCTTGAGGCCTGCGGGAAATTGCGCAGAATGCCCCTTGATGGGGGGAATGAAATTGACTTTAAACCTCACTGTAGTCCTATTCCACACGTCGCCATGAGCAATAGTTTCGGATTTCGCAAATACACCGGTGCCAAGCCGGGTGATGAGCCCGCCGCTCCAACTCCAGCCGCCCCGGCTCCGGCCCCGGCGACTCCTTCCTACTCTGCCCCGGCTCCTGCAGCGCAGAGCTATGCGGAACCCGCCGCCATGAATCCTTCCACTCCATCCGCCGCCCCACAGCGGGCCGTCGGCCCGTCCCGCAACGTCCTGAGCTCCGATGTGGAGATCAAGGGCATCGTGAAGTTCACCAATGACCTGGTCGTGGACGGCCGGATCGAGGGTGAGATTCACTCCGAGGGCAACCTGACCGTTGGCGAGAACGCCCGCCTGAAAGCCGAGATCAAGACCGGCACCGTGGTCGTCTACGGCAAGGTGCACGGCAACATCATCGCCGCCGACAAGGTCGAGCTCAAGGCCAGCGCCGAAGTCGTCGGCGACATCAAGGCCAAGACCCTCTCGATCGAGCCCGGCGCGATCTTCGTCGGCAAGTCGAATGTCGGCACGCCTTCGACTCCCGCCGGTGCCAGCAAGCCTGCCGCTGCTCCAGCCTCCGCTCCCGCCAAGTCCGAGCCCGCCGCCAAAAGCGAGCCCGCCAAGACGGCCGAGCAGCCGAACCTGACCGGGGTGAATCCGTAAGGGTTGCTCCGGCTGTCTGACTGACTTTTTCAAGCCCGCCCGGTTCTGCCGCGGCGGGCTTTTTCTGCAGCGAAAACCTCTCAAGGTAACGGAAGGAGCCCCAATTCCACTAAGAATTTGTTGTGCTTCTTCTTCGCCTCCCGGATCGCCTTCTCGCTATCCACCAGTTTCTGATGAATATCCGCCAGCTTGATCTCCTCGTCCGCAACCGCCGTGCTAATGTAGCGTGAGATGTTCAGGTTGTAGCCGTTTTCCTCGATCTCCTTCATCCCAACGCGCCGGGCATAGCGTTCGATGGGCTTCGCGGGGCGTTCGCGGTAAGTGTCGATGATCTTATCGATGTGCTCGTCGAGCAGGACGTTCTGGCGCTTGCCTTTCTCGAAGTGCTCGGCGGCGTTGATGAAGAGGACGTCATCCGGCTTCTTGCATCGCTTCAGGACCAGGATGCACACCGGAATCCCGGTGGAGTAGAAGAGATTCGTCGGTAGGCCGATTACCGTGTCGATGTGGCCGTCCTTCAGCAGCTTGGTGCGGATCCGCTCCTCGGCCCCGCCGCGGAAAAGCACGCCGTGGGGCAGGATGATCGCCATCACGCCCTCGTCCTTCAGGAAATGGAAGCCGTGCAGCAGGAAGGCGAAGTCGGCGGCGGACTTGGGCGCGAGGCCGTGGCTCTTGAAGCGCACGTCATCGCCCATGCTCTCGCCCGGGTCCCAGCGGTAGCTGAAGGGCGGATTGGCGACGATAGCGTCGAAGAGCGGTTTCTTCGCGGGGTTCAGCTCGCGGAGGATGTCCCATTCATTGAGCAGTGTGTCGCCGTGATGAATTTCGAATTCGGTGTCCTTCACCCCGTGCAGCAGCATGTTCATGCGGGCGAGGTTGTAGGTGGTGATGTTTTTCTCCTGGCCGTAGATCTTGCCGATGGTGCCGCCGGCTTCCTTGATGCGGTGGCGCACGTTGAGAAGCAGCGAGCCGGAGCCGCAGGCGAAGTCCATCACGCTGTCCAGCCGCTTCTTCGGCCCGGTCTTCGGCTCCTGGCTATCGAGCGTGACGATGGCGGAGAGGATGTCGGAGATGCGCTGCGGGGTGTAGAACTCACCGGCCTTCTTCCCGGAGCCGGAGGCGAATTGGCCGATGAGGTACTCATAGGCATCGCCCAGCGCATCGATGTCGGTGGAGAAGTCGGCGAGTCCTTCGGCGATCTTCTGAATGATGTTGCAGAGCTTCGCGTTCCGATCGGTGTAGGCCCTGCCGAGCTTCGGGGAGGCCAGGTCGATCTCGGAGAAGAGTCCCTGGAAGGTGCTCGCAAAGGATTTCTCCTCGATGTATTTGAAGCCCTCCTGGAGTGTGTCCAGCAGCCTCCCGTGCTGCGTGCGCGCCATGTTGGCGATATTGCTCCAGAGGTGGCCGGGTCGAATGATGTAATGCACCTTCCGGCGCATCTGCTTTTCGAAGACCTCGGTATCACCCGGATTTTGCAGATACCATAGCTGCAGCGGCGTGCTGATCGGAAGACCCACCTCTTCAGCTCCGTCCTCATCAGCCTGCTTCTTCTTTTTCTTCTTGGCCTGGAGCTCTGCTGCTCTCATTTCCAAGATCCGCTCCCTTTCTTGGGCGACCTCGCTCTCACTCGGGTAGTCCTTTCCCAGCTCCTTCTTCGCGGCCGTCTCGTAGTTGTCGGAGAGGTAGCGGAGGAAGAGGAAGGAGAGCATGTAGTCGCGGAAGTCATCCGCATCCATCGCCCCGCGTAGTTTGTCGGCGATGCCCCAGAGGGTGCTGCCCAATTGCTTTTGAATCTTTTCGGTCATCCTTTATTCTTCTTCCGTCTCCAGATTCCTGCGGGCCTCGATTTCCTCACGATCCTTTTCCAACTCCAGCCGCAGCTCCTCCTCGCTGGGCAGCACCAGCCGGTATTTGCTGGCGAAGAGCTGCTCGCTGCCATCGAGCACGGAGTAGCGCACCACGGACTGATCCTTGCTGCCGCAAAGCAGGATGCCCACCGTGGGATTGTCGCCATCGTTGCGGCGCAGGTCGTCATACATCCGCACGTACATGTCCATCTGCCCGATGTCCTGGTGTTCCAAGTGGCCGGGTTTGAGGTCGATGAGCACGAAACACTTCAGGAGGTAATTGTAGAAGACCAGATCAATGTAGAAGTCCTGCGTCTCGGTGCTGATGCGCTGCTGGCGCGCCACGAAGGCAAATCCCTTGCCGAGCTCCAGCAGGAACTGCTGCAGCTTGTCCATCAGCGCGGCTTCCAGATCCGCCTCCAGCACGCGGCCCGTATCCGGCAGACCTAAGAACTCCAGCACCACCGGATCCCGCACGAAATCCCGGGCGGACAGCTTCTCCGGAGGCTCCCCGGGGACAGGCATTCCCGCCTTGTCCTTGCTGGAGAGCAACCGCTCGCAGGTACCTGGCTTCCGATCTGGCGCTCCAGCGTCCGCGTGCTCCAGTTTTGTCCGGCGGCTTCCTGCACATACCACTGCCGGGCCGGGGTGGAATCCACCCGGAGAAGCAGGCGGTAGTGGGTCCAGCTCAATTCTGGACGCAGCGCGTCTAAAATTGGAAAGCCCAAGTAAAACTGCTTCATCTTGTGGAGGTTGGATGCGTCGAACCCTCTCCCGAACTCGGCCGTCAGCTTTTCGGCCAGCCGCGGCAGCAGCTTGGCTCCATACTCCGCCCGGGCTGACCCGCCCTGCTCGAATTCCACGATGTGTCGCCCCATCTCCCAATAGGTCCGCACCTGCTCGGTATTCGCGGCGCTCAGCACCTTCTGCCGCGCTTGCAAGATCAGGCCTCGCAGCGCCTCCAGCAATGGCGCTGCTCCTTCGGTACGGCCAGATGACCGGGAAAGTTCCTGGTTAGGTTCTGTCATCGCCGGTGCTTATGTTGGCGGTGGTTCTCCAATTCGCGACGCACTGTGTCACAAATTGAAACCGGGCGAAATCCCGCCCGGCTCATGCCTCCACCTCCTCCGGCGCTGGGAAGAGCTGCTGCATCAGAGCCTTCTTGTGGAGCTTGAGGGCGTCGAGCTTCTGGGTCGCGGCGGTGACGAGGGTGTCGAGAGAGGAGAGGCAGTCGGCGATGCGTTGTTGTTCGGCTGGCGAGGGGAAGTGCGCTTCCATCTCAAGAATGTCGGCCCTAGAAAGACCGGGGATTAAATTGCCCGAGCCTAAATCCTCAAACCGTGTCTTCTTCGTCAGAAGAAACTGAAAAATAAAGCGGCTTGAGCCCTGTTTGGAGCGAATGGCCATGAGCTGCCGCCCCATTGCGACCGCAGGAAAGGTCGAATACCAAACTTCCCCAACCCCACTTCCTTTAACTGTTATGAGGGTGTCATCCGGTGCAGCCATATTTGCTGATCGTTTGGTCCACTTTGTGATGCTTTTGATCTCGTCTGTGTAATCAGAGGGTCCGGAGAAATAGGGAACATCTCCGGCTGGACTATATTGTTCGGGCGGAAGATGCATCCCTGAGATCAAATCAATTTCAGAGGAAAGCCGTTTTGGCTCCCACTCCTTTTTTTTCCGGAATTCCCGGAAGCGGAGGCGGGGTCGGGTCTCGCCTTCGCGGGGGAAAAGTTCCTGCATTAGCCCTTTTTTATGGGTCTTGAACTCTTCCACTTTCCGCGCTTGAGCCGCGATCATTTCGTCCACCGAACTCAGGCACTCAGCGATCCTTTGTTGTTCCGCAGGTGTCGGACACAGCAAAGGGATACGAGCAAAATTATCGTAGTACAGGCGTAAGCGATCTTTGGTGAGACCCCGTGAGTGAGATGTCAGCAGGAGCAGTGTCTCGGGCAATTTGAACAAGAATTGAAAGAAAGCCGGGTCAGCGTCTTTCCGGGGTGCAAGCACGATATAGGCAGGGCTTACCAAGCAATCTACTGGCGCGACGCCCGACGCGCCCTGCCACATTCGCATCATGTTGTAGGCAATGTCATTCTTGCACGCCTTCTTATTGCCTGAAGCGTCTTCGATGTCGTAGAAGTTCCGATCGATCGAGTCGCGTTTGACCATGCCGTTGTGCGTCGTGACCGAATAAATAGGAAGGCCTTGCTCGCCCTTTGTAATTCGGTTCGCAAATAGTGATCCCGCCTTCCTCTTCACCCACCCCTCTCGCCGGAACTGCGGAAACCGCAGCTTTGGCACGAGTGTGGCTTTGCCCTCCCCCTTCATGCCGATGCCCGTGGTCTTCGCCGCCGCCTTCCCCTTCGCCTTGCCTTTGCCCTTACTGCTCATACGCATTGAGTCCTGAGATGTCGCGGCCTTGGGCGCGTTCGGTGAGGAGAGGGTGCAGATCTTCCATGAGAGCGGACTCGGCTTGGGCGCGGGCTTTCCAGTCCAGGTCGAGCGAGGCGAAGATGTCCCCGAGTTGGTCGGCATCGAAGATCATGCGGTCAAGCGTGCCGGCAACGAAGGCCTGCAAGGCGGCGGAGGCGAGGCCATGCTTTTCCGCGATTTCCACCAACTCGCCGGCTTCCTTGTCCCCCTTGAAGCGGAGGTAACCGGCGCGAATGGTTTGCTCGGTGACACCCTTCACCTCCTTCAGCGAGTCGATGTAGGCGATGATATCATCGCTATCGTCCATCAGGTTCGATTGTCCACGGATCAGCGAGACGAGTTCATCGCGGGTCATCTTCACCTTGCCCGGTGCCTGATTGGCGAAGCGGGCAATGAGCCCCATGATGTAGTCGTAGTCGATGAGGGCGGAGGCGAAGAGGACGAACTCGAAATCGATCTGGTCGACTATCTCATCGCCCGGCGTCCCGAGATCACCGTCTCTGCCCTGTAGGGCCTTCAACTCCTGGGACTTTTCCAGATACATGCCGCGGAAGCCGCGGTGCTGCTCCTCCGGCAGGACTTGCTCGATGGCCTGCTTGTTCTCCGCGGTGAGGTCGGTGTATTGGTCGAGCTGGATCTTGAGCCGCTGCACTTCCTTGAAGTGCTGGATGAAGGCGGCCTTGGCATCATTCCCCTTCAGATTCGCCACTTCGTGGGGCGCGCATTCGAGGCCTTGGGCTTTCATGAAGTCGTCCAGCTTGTGCACGGCTTCCTCCAGCTTCTGGATGACGACGGGTGCCTTATCGACTAGCCAGATTTGCCGTGCCTGTTCATTGGTCTTCTCCCCGGAGAAGAGGGCGATGGCGGCATCCACAGCCTCCTGCTGTTGGCGGAAGTCGAGGACATTCCCGTAGGGCTTGCTGCCATTCAGCACGCGGTTCGTGCGGGAGAAGGCCTGGATCAAGCCATGGTATTTGAGATTCTTGTCGACGTAGAGCGTGTTCAGGTACTTCGAGTCGAAGCCGGTGAGCAGCATCTCGACCACGATGGTGATGTCGATTTTTTGCGCGTGGGGGTAGTCGGCATTCGGCCACTGCTGGTCCTTGATGCGCTTCTGCACATCCTGGTAGTAGAGATCGAACTGGCTGATGGTGTGATTGGTGCCGTAGCGGGCATTGTAATCGGCGAGGATGGCCTTGAGCGCGGCCTTCTTCCCCTCCGGGTCCTCCTCATTGTCGGCCTTTTCCTGTGGCAAGTCCTCCTGGATCTGGAGCACGTCCTGATCTCCCTCCGCGGGCGGGGAGAAGACGCAGGCAATATTCAGCGGCTTGAATCCGAGATCGGCCGCCTGCCTCTCCGCCTGCGTGGTCTTGAGAAGGCTGTGATACTCGATGGCGTCATTGATTGACGCGGTGGCGAAGATGGCATTGAAGCGGCGCTGGCCGGTGGCGGCATCATGCTTCGACAAGATGGCCTCAATGACGGCCTTCTTTGCAATGTCTTCGCCGGGCTTCTGCTTGGGCTTCGGCTTTGCTGGCTTCTTGCCCGTGTCCGCTTCATCCTCCTTCGGCTTGTAGTAGTCGACGTGGAAGCGAAGGACATTTCCGTCATCGATGGCATTCGTGATGGTGTAAGCGTGGAGCTCCTTTTGGAAGAGGTCCTCGGTGGTCTGCAGTGAGGCCTGATCGCCTTCGATCCGGGTGATGGTGGCGTTCTTCTCGAAGATGGGTGTGCCGGTGAAGCCGAAAAGCTGGGCCTTCGGGAAAAATTCCTTGATGGCCCGGTGATGCTCTCCGAACTGGGAGCGGTGGCATTCGTCGAAGATGAAGACGATGCGCTTGTCGCGGAGCGGCTCGAGCAGTTCCTTGTAGGTGGGCAGGTCGTTCTTCTTCCGCTGCTTGTTCCGCTTGCTGGTCTCGTCAAGCGCGAGGCCGAGCTTTTGGATCGTGGCGACGATGACCTTGTCGGCGTAGGCATCCGAGAGCAACCGGCGGACGAGAGCGGCGGTATTGGTATTCTCCTCGACGCAGCCTTCCTGGAATTTGTTGAACTCTTCCCGGGTCTGGCGGTCGAGGTCCTTGCGATCGACGACGAAGAGACATTTCTCGATGTCGGGATTGTCCTTCAGCAGGGTGGCGGCCTTGAAGGAGGTGAGCGTCTTCCCGCTGCCGGTGGTGTGCCAGATGTAGCCATTCCCGCTATCGTCGTGGATGCAGTCGACGATGCGCTTCACGGCGTAAACCTGGTAGGGGCGCATCATCATGAGCTTTTGCTCGCTGGCGATGAGCACCATGTAGCGGCTGATGGTCCGGCCGAGCGTGCACTTTGGCAGGAACTTCAGAGCGAATTCGTCGAGATGGCTGATCTTCTTGTTCTTCTCGTCGGCGAACTCGTAGATGGGCAGGAAGCGCTCCTCGGCATTGAAGGAGAAGTGGCAGGCGTTGTTGTTGGCGAAGTAGCGCGTCCTGTTCTGATTGCTGACGATGAAGAGCTGGAGGAAGCAGAGGAGGGTGCGGGTGTAGCCATTGCCGGGATGGTTCTTGTACTCGACGATCTGCTCGATGGCGCGGCGCGGGACGATGTTGAATTTCTTCAGCTCGATTTGGACGGAGGGGATGCCATTGATGAGGATGAGGGCATCGTAGCGGTGGTGGCTGTTGTCGGTATTGATGCGGAGCTGGTTGACAACCTCGTAGGAGTTTTTGCACCAGTCGCTGATATTGACGAGGGTGTAGTTGAGCGGGGTGCCGTCGTCGCGGGTGAAGTGATTGATTTCGCGGAGGGTTTTCGAGGCGGCGAATACATCATCGGTGACGATCTCATCTAGCAGCCGGGCGAATTCGCTATCGGTGAGGCGGACGCCATTGAGCGCCTCGAACTTTTCGCGGAAGTTGGCTTCAAGCGTCGCCCGGTCGCGGATGTCCCGACGGTAGGTATATTTGAGGTCGCAAAGCTTCCCGATGAAACCGCTTTCCACATGTTCCTCCTTGAGCCTGGAAGAATGGCGGTCGGGGTCGTGTTGGTAGGAGGTCATGCGGGGAGCGGGTGAAGCCTAACGGGACGGGAAGGGGAGTGAAGAACGAATATGCGTAAGGGCGGGCCTCGGTGGGACGAGCCTTCAGCCCTTGGCTGCTTGTGAATCCGAGCCCTAGGCCTCGCGGCCTAGGCTGGTATGGAGCGGGCCTATGGCCCTGAAGATGAGGGGGGCTTTGGAGGGGCTATCGAGAGCAGGGTGCTTCTGGGGCTGTTGGTGGTCAGGCATTTCCACCTCCATAGTTGCCCGCTCTGCCAGTCGGCTCTAGGGTCGCGGCATGCCCGCAGCCGCCCTTGATTTGAAGGAAACCATTCTTGCGCTGAAGAAGGAGCGCAATGCCGTGATCCTGGCCCACAATTACCAGACGGGGGACATCCAGGACATTGCGGATTATGTGGGGGATTCGCTGGGGCTCGCGTACCATGCGAAGGAGACGGATGCGGATGTGATCGCGTTTTGCGGGGTGCACTTCATGGCGGAGACGGCGAAGATCGTGAACCCGGGGAAGATCGTGGTGCTGCCGGACAAGGATGCGGGTTGCTCGCTGGAGCAGTCGTGCCCGGGGCCGGAGCTGGAGGCCTTCCTGCAGGCGCATGCGGAGAAGAATTACTACGTGATCGCCTACATCAATTGCTCGGCGCACGTGAAGGCCCTGTGCGATGTGATCTGCACGTCGGGCAATGCGGTGAAGATCGTGAACAAGGCGCCGGCGGACCGGCCGATCCTCTTCGTGCCGGATGCGAACTTGGGGGCCTGGGTGATGGAGCAGACGGGCCGGAAGATGGACCTGTGGCAGGGGTCTTGCTACGTGCACGTGGAATTCACGCGGGCCTCGATCGGGAAGATCAAGGAGGAGTATCCGGAGGCGCTGGTGGTGGCGCACCCGGAGTGCACGCAGGCGGTGCGCCTTTTGGCCGATGAGGTGTGCTCGACGGAGAAGATGATCGCTTTTTGCCGGGATGCACCGGTGAAGGACATCATCGTGGTGACGGAGAGCGGGATGCTGCACCGGCTGCGGAAGGAGTGCCCGGACAAGAACCTGATCGCGGGGCCGACGGACCGCTGTGCGTGTGCGGATTGCCGTTACATGAAGATGAACACGCTGCAGAAGCTGCACGATTGCCTGGAGCGGCTGAGCCCGCAGGTGGAGATGCCGGAGGATATTCGCCGGAGGGCGGAGGTGCCTTTGCTGAGGATGTTGGAGCAGTCGAGGTGAGAGGCGGAATTACTAATTACTAAGCACTAATTTTTAAACGGGGTGCCGCTGCGCGGGGGGAGGGGCGGAGGAATGCGGACGCCGAACGTCCACCGCCGAGCGCCCAATGATGAATCGCGACGTCGCTATCCATTCCACCTGCGGAATATTTTGAGCCGCCGGGGTGGCTTCTGCGGGGCAGAGCCTCCGCGGTCCCGGGGGCAGGCATGGGGCGGAGGCGTTGGGGGTGGCTTCCCGTTGCAGCGCCGCTCGCAGCAGGCTGCATCGGGACAGCGGCAGCAGGCTGCACGCAGTCCACGGCGGCGGGGCCGCGGAAGGCACTTCGGCGGGGGAGGAAGGCGAGCGCCAGACGCCCAATGATGGGTCGCGACGTTGCTATCCATTCCACCCGCGGAATCTTTTGAGCCGCCGGGGTGGCCTCTGCGGGGCAGAGCCTCCGCGGTCCCGGGGGCAGGCATGGGGCGGAGGCGTGGGGGTGGCTTCCCGTTGCAGCGCCCCTCGCAGCAGGCTGCATCGGGACAGCGGCAGCAGGCTGCGCGCAGTCCACGGCGGCGGGGCCGCGGAAGGCACTTCGGCGGGGGAGGAAGACGGACGCCGAACGTCCAATGTTGAGTCGCGACGTCGCTATCCATTCTACCCACCGGAATCTTGTGGGCCGGGGTGGCCTTTGCCGGGCGGTGCCACGGCGCTCCCAGTGGGCCGTCCGTGGGAACTGGCATTAGGGTGGCTTCCCGTTGCAGCGCCCCTCGCATCAGGGCTGCATCGGAACAGCGGCAGCAGGCTGCACGCGCTCCAAGGCGGCGGCACCGCAGACGATGGCGGGCTTGAAGGGTGGCTTCGTCCGGCTGAAGGCGGGACTACTTGCCCTTGGTGGCGGGCTTTGAGGGACCGTAGGGCGGCTTGAGAAGCCGTGCTCCCAACCCTTTGCCGGGGCTCTCAGGCGACCGCCCGGATGCCGAGGGGGCGGAGGGGCATGGCTTGCTCGAGGCGGCGGAGGAAGGGCACGCAGAGGAGGAGGCAGATGGAGGCGAGGCCGGCGATGCCGAGCATCATGCGGGTCTCGTCGGGAACCCGCAGGGGGGCGACTTCGACGGGATCGACGTAGATGAGGGCGGGGAGGGGGCTGCCGTCCGCGGCCCGGCTGCGGTGGGTGCGGTAGGCTTCCGCTACGGCGAGGACCGTGCGGCGTGCTTCCTCGGCGCGGGCGCTGCGGGCTTCCACCTTGATGAGATTCGCCGCGGGGCCCTGGGCCACGGTGATGCTTGACCAGAGCAGGTAGGCGGCCATCGGGTCGGCGTCGCCGCCGGCGAGAGCGGTTGCGGCGGGGCCCATGACGCCTTCGGACTTCAGCTCGTGGAGCGCCGCATTGCCTGGCTCCACCCGCAGCAGCACGCCGCTGTGATAGGTGGCCGGGGTGACCCAGGCGATGCCCGAGCCGAGCAGCCAGATGGCGAAGGGGATGCATGCTACTGCAACCGCGATGGCTACCCACTTCAGTGACGTCCAGCGCGTTGCCGTGCTTTCTTCCTGTGCGTGCGCCGGGATTGCGGATGCCGTCTTGTTAGGAGCCATTTTCCCTCTCAGACCCGGATGACTCAACTTGGTTCAAAAAACGCATAAAATACTGATCAATAATCGCGTATAATTAATAAAACTTAAGCAAATGAGGTGAGTGATGGTGGGTCGTTTGATGAGGCGCTCAGCGAGGCGCGGGCTATTGGAGCCCCGTCCGGAGCGGAGCGGGGCGTCGCGTTCGGGCGCTCGCCGGCCGGCTATTTGGTGGTGACGGGGGTGTGCCGGGTTTGCCACGAGAGTTTTTCATCCACCCGCGAACGCAGCCAAAGCGGCATCGTGCCCGGCCCGTTACCCGCATCTCCATGGCCCTTCACCGATGGCTCCACCGCTGGGAGCGCGGAGCCACTTGAGTGGTTTCTCAGTGTCGTGGGCACGGAAGGGTCGGCAGCCGGGCGACGGCGCTTTCCATTACCATCGTGATGGATCGTGCTGCCGGGGCGGCTTCTGTGGGGCAGAGCCTGCGCGGTGCCGGGCGCTGGCGCGTCAGACGACACGCGATGTGGGTAAGGGGGAGGTCGTGCCGCCGCACTCCATAAGCCTTCTTATTTCGCCTCCGTGCGTCCGAATTTCTTGACACTCCCCGTCGGCATGGGCTTTCTTCCCGCCCGCGCCGCAAGGCGCGATCAAAGCACCCGTAGCTCAATTGGATAGAGCGTCTGACTACGGATCAGAAGGTTAGGGATTCGAGTTCCTTCGGGTGTACCACTTTACAAAGCCCTGCAACCGAAACGGTTGCGGGGCTTTTTTGTGTTTGGATTCGGGCGGGCCGACGCCGTGGGGCGATGGGTCTTCGTTCCAGGCCCTCATCATCTGGAGTTCCCCTCACCACCCCGGAGTTCCGCGACCGTGGGACGGCCTTGGTCCGGTGAAAGCCCGTCTTGAGAGGACAGGGTCCCTTTCCGAGCGGTCGATGGCGGCGACCGGGAGTGAAACGATGTTTGGGAGGCTTCAGGCCGTCCCCAGCCGGACCTTTCGGAGAAAGGTCCCTGCCTGCCTGCCTGCCTGGCGTGCGAGCACTACTTGGATGGCATCGCCGAGCCGCCGAGCAGGAGGTCGAGATTGTAGCGGAGGCCTGCCGAGATGGCGGTGGCGTCGATGGGCTCGGGGCCCGCGATGCGGGCGAGGAGATCGCGCTTGCGGGTGTCCTTGGTCTCGGCGGCGGTGGCGATTTTGGAGTCGAAGGAGGCGAAGAGCGCGCTCTTCATTTCCGAGATGGGATCCGAGGGGCGAGCTTTCTCCGTGGCGGCGGAGGCGGGGTCTTTTGAGGGGGCTGCGGCTTCCGGTGGGGAGGGCGGCGAGATCAGGCCCGTGTCGAGTTTCTGGCCGCGGGGGCTGCCACTGATGCGGGTGCCTTGGAGCGTGCCATCAGGGGCGGTGGTGACTTCGAGATCGAAGGGGACTTCCGCCCATGAGTTCGCGGCGTGGAGCACGGTGACCCGCAGGACGGTATTGCCGTTTGTGTCGGTCGTCTTGATGGGCTTGAGGGTGCGATAATTCGAGCCGTTCAGGGAGTAGCGTGCCGAGCCATCGCGATGCCAGCCATTCAGGTGAACTCCGAAGGCGGCTTCATCGAATGCCGATGCCTGCGCAAGTGTGGCGGCAAGAAAGAGGCAGAGTAGCAGTTTCACGAGGAGGGAAATTGTTAGAACGAGAGGCGCGCGCCGGAGTGCCAGATCCAGGCGTCGGTATCGAAGCCGCTGCCGGCATCGTCCTTCAGAAGGACATGCTCGATGCCGTTGGTGATGGTCAGCTCGTCCTTGTAGACGTGGAGATTGGTGCCGAAGTAGAAGGAGTGATACTCGTCCCCGACGAAGACCGGCGATGAATCGAAATAGGGGTCCGAGCCGACGCCCATCCCGCCGACCAGGCCGCCCTTTTGATCGGAGTCGGCGAAGTGGTAGCGGCCGACCACTTGCAGGGTTCCCGGCAGCAGCCAGTAGCTCGGCGTGAGGGAAACGCCCCATGCGTCGGTATCGCCGCTGGCGACGATGAAGTCACCGGCGAAGGAGAATTTGCCCTGTTCGATCTCGACGCCGGTGGAGAACAGGTGGCGGAAGGCCGGGTTGTTCTTGATGAGCTGATTGCCGTTCGCGGAGCGGCGGCCGGCGACATCGTAGCGCGGGATGGCGGGGTTGTTGTTGTCGTCGAAGTTATAGATGTAGTCGGCATGCCAGCGGGTGCGCAGGCCGCCGCCCTTGCTGCTCTTGCCGGCTTCCTCATAGGCCAGGTTTGCCACGAGGAAGCCATTGCCCTGGATGCTGGGAATGTTGGAGTCGTTGTCTCCCGAGAAGAGGCCGAGTCCCCAATCCCAGGTCGGGGTATCCTGGCCGATCATGATCCCGAGGGTCGAGGCGGGGGCCACCATGTTCACCAGGAAAGAGCGCTCCGGAACGAGGAGGTCCTGCGGCTCCGTCGAGTATTCGATGGAGAAGCGCGGCTTCATCTTGCCGTAGCTGACATAGGCGTTGTCGAAGATGCGGGTGGTGCCCTTCAGGCGTTCGATGCCATTGAAGTTCGAATCGCCGGCGAACTCCGCGACGGCTTCAATCTCGGTATTGCGGAAGGCGCGAAGGCGTGCGCCGAGGCGTGCGCGGCGGGTGCGGGTGCCATCGAGGTCCACCTCCGGGCTGCCGGCTTCCGGGGAGGCGTGGCCCCAGGCGCCGCTCCAGTGGAAGAGGCCGCTAATGGCGAGCTGCTGGACGTAGGGATTCGAAGGGTCATCGAAGAGGACGGCTTTCGACCACACCGGGTCGAGGGGACTGGCCGCCCATTCATCGGAGAGGGGGATGACTTCCTCTGCGGCATCCGCGGCCTTGCCGTCATCGGGGGCGGGGGGCAAGGGTACATCGGTGGCGTTCTTCTTGCCCTCCAGCACGTCGAGGGCTTCGTTCGCTTGAAGTAGTGCCGGGGTGAGGATGAGCGCGCAGCAGGACAGCAGGGTCCGCCGGAGGGAGGGAAGGGGGATTCCAGGGATCATGGGCTTCATTTGGCGGCGGGTGCTTTTTTGCCGGAGGCTTCGGCTTCGGCGCGGTCGGCGGCTTCCCGTTCCTTGCGCTGTGTTTCGCGGTCGGAGGCACGGCGCACGCGGCTGAGGTATTGCTCGAGGCTGGCCTTGTCTCCGGTCTTCAGTGCGACGGCTTTTTCGATGAAGGGCAGGCTTTCTTGATACTGCTTTTCTCGTACGAGGAGTTGGCCCATGCCGAGATTCGCGGCGTAGGCGACGGCTTCCTTTTCCAGCGCGAGCTTGAAGTGAACTTTCGCCTCGCCGAGGGCTTCGCTGCGCTTGGCTTCGTCGGTCTCGTTCTTGGCGACGGTGTCGTAGTGACGCGCCAGCTCGAGGAGGACTTCGGCGTTGCCGGGATCGCGGGTGAAGAGATCGCGCAGGAGAGCGCCGGTTTTTGCGGTATCGCCGGAGGCTTGGTGGATCTTCACTCGCACTAGGTCCATGTCCATCAGGTCCTTGCTGCTCAGGTTGCCGATCTTCGCCACCTTTTCCACGAAGGCTTCCGCTTTCTCCGGGTAGCCGTAGTCGTTCAGGATGCGCGCTGATTTCAAGGCGCGCGGCACGTCGAGCTTGGGGGCCTTCTCGATCGCATCGAGGTAGGCGAAGAGCGCGAGCTGGGCCTCACCCTGCTCCATGTAGAGATTGCCCAGCAGGTTGAGCTCGGTTTCGCTGGCCTGTCCTTTCAAGCGCAGGACTTCGAGGTTCACGGCGGCATCCATCTTCTTGCCTTGGCCGATCAGCGCGTTGGCCTGCTGGAGCCAAAGCTGGCGGTCGTCGGGATTCTCGACGATGAGGGTGTCGAGCATGCTGCATGCCTCGGCCAGCTTCTCCTGCTGCATCAGGGCTTGGGTGAGACCGACCTTCCAATCGCGGTTCTTCGGATCGAGCAGGTAGGCCTGGCGGTAGGCGTTCTCGGATGCCAGTGCATTCTTCTGCTGAAGGTAGCAGTAGCCTAACAGGCCATAGACGCGCGGATTGGTTTCGCCGAGTTCGATCGTCCTCTGGAAGATTGGCACGGCTTCCTCGATCTGATTCTTGGAAATGTAGAGGTAGCCGAGATTCGTGTGCGCGCGACGGAAGCGCGGGAAGCGGCGGATGGCTTCGAGGAAGGCGCGGCGTGCTTCTTCCGTGCGGTCGGAGGAGAAATAAAGATTGCCGAGGACGAAGACCATGGCGGCGCTGATGTCGCCGGGCTTTTTCTCCGGATCGGTGGGAGCTTCCACCTCCTTGATGAAGCGCACGACTTCCTGCTCCGCGGCAATGAACTGGCTCTTCTCGAAGAGTTCGCCGACCTTCCCCAGCAGCGCCTGCTCCTCCGCGGAGACCTTCGGCTCGATGTCCGAGAGGATGCCGTAGCTGCCTACGAGGTCCTTCTTGAACTGCGGATCGCGGAAAAGGATCGCGGGGGCATTGAACGTCTCGGCGCGGGCCTGCATGAGGCCGGCTGCCGTGAGGAGAAGTATGGGGACGAGGGATCGCATCGGGAGGATCAGTTCTTCTTCACTTCGAAATTGAAGGGTACCACGCAGCTCGCGCGGACATTCCGGCCGCCTTTGCTGGCCGGTTTGAATTTCCATTTGGTCACGGCAGCGATGGCCGCTTTGTCGAGATCCGGGTGACCGGCGGATTGCTTCACCGTGGCGGAGACTACCTTGCCGCTCTCATCCACCATGCAGGTGACGAGGACCTTGCCACCGGTGCCCTTGCTTAGGAGCGAGTTTGGATAGGTCGGTTGGATTTTACTGACGGGCACGGGCGGGGAATCCATGTCATTGCCGAGGAGGCCATCGCCACCGCCTCCGCCGCCTTTCCCGCCGCGGCCGAAACGCGGCAGGCTCACCACGAAGCTGCCGCCGGTTCCGGCACCCAGGTCGCCGGCATCGATGCCGAGATCGATGTCCGTGGTCGGCTCGTCCGACATCTCGTCTGGAGCGTCGGCCTCTGCAATCTCCGCTGAATCTTCCTCGGGCTCCTTCACCGCTTCCTCATCGGGTGGCTTGGGAGGCGGCGGGGGAGGAGGTGGCGGGGGGAGGCTGAGATCGACGATGACGAACTCTTCCTTCTCCTTCACCTCCTTCTTGCCAGCCAGGAAAAACGAAGCCACGCCGCCGATCACCACCGCGAGCAAAAGCCCGCCGATCAGCAGGCGTTGCCGGCCTTTTGGCGGCGGGGAGGCGTTATGCGAAGCCATGGGAAACGGAGGGCTTGGCGCCTACTTCGGCTTTTGCGTCGCCAGTCCGATCTTGTCGATGCCGAGGCGTCCGAGCACGTCGAGCACGCTCATCACCCCGCGGTACTGCACGGCGGTGTCGCCACGGACAATCACCGGCAGGTCGGGAGTGGTGGTCTTCAAGGCGCTCAGCTTGCTTTCCAATTCTTCCAAGGTCACCGGCGTGGTGTTGAGCTGGATCTTTCCTTCCGCATCCACCGTGATCGCCTGGATCTTGGGGACGCTGAGGTTCTTCGCCGACTTGTCGCTGGAGCGGGGCAACTCGACCTTCATGCCCTTCACCCCGGCTGCGGTCATGACGATGAAGATCAGCAGCAGCACCAGGTAGAGGTCCACCATCGGCGTGACATTGATGTCGTCGAAGCTCTTGTCGTCTGCGGAGGCCATTGGATTGTTCAGGTGGGAATTGGACTTGGCGGGCTATTCCTTTTGGGAGACCACCGCCGCGGAATTGGCATTGTCGGTGCCTTGATAAAACTCGGCCATCTTGGCCACGAATTCGTCGATGAAGACCTGCATCTCGCCCGTGATGTTTTTGATCCGGCTGTTCAGGTAGGAGTAAACGAAGAGCGCGGGAATCGCGACGACCAGGCCGGCGACCGTCGCCAGCAGCGCGGAGGCGATGCCGGGTGCGATGGCGTTCACGTCCACTTCCCCCACCTTCGAGATGATCGCGAAGGTGATCATCACGCCGACCACCGTGCCCAGCAGGCCGACATAGGGGCCGCCGGCGATGCTGATCGTGAGATAGATCAGTCCGTTGGTCAGCTTGTGATTCATGCGGACCAAGCCGGCATCCAGTGCCGCGCGGATCGCCTGGATCGAGCGGCCGGAGAGGCCCTTCTTGCGAATCCGGTCCTGCTCGAGGCGGTGGCGGATCTCCTCCGAACCGATGTGGTAGATCTGATAGAGCGGCGATTTCTGCACCAAGGTTTGCGTGGCTGAATCCGCATTGCCGCCGAAGCTCTTCACGCTGCTCGTGTCCCCATGGTCGATCGCGGTGAGATCGGAGGAGAGCAGGTTCCACTGCCGCAGGAACTCGGTCGTGCCCTTCTGGATCGAATTCAGGTAGAAAAATTTCCGGGCCGCGACGGTCCAGCCGACCGCGATCATCAGCACGCAGATGCCAATGGCGATCCAGCCGTCGAACATCATGTTCTTGGCGATGTCCCCGAAGAGCATCATGTGCTCCATCGCGCCGCTGTGACTTCCTTCGGGGTTTTTCAGGGCCTGCTCGATGGCTCGGCCATTGGTGGCATCGAGCGGCACCGTGCCTTCGCCTTTCTCGATGGCTTGGCCGATGCTGCCCTTGGTATCGGCAAGCGGCACGATGGCGGGGAGATTGGCACCGGTATCGGCTGCGGAAGCGACGCCTTCGAAGGACTTGTCCGTCGAGGCGAAGAACACCGAGGGGCCCGCGAGCAGCAGGGTGCCTTCAATCGCCTGACCACCGCGCCCCAGTCCCTTGCCATGGAAGCGATGGCCGCCCGCGACTTCAGACAAGCGTTGGAGCCCCAATTGAAGGATCTGGAAGCGTTCCGTCAGTTCGGACTTCGGGTCGCCCACGGAAGCGGTGGCCTTTTGATCGTGGCTTTCGAACTGCTGCTTGTAGAGCTGGCTCTCCGCCGGATGGATCCGCGTGACGATCGCCTTGGCATACTGGTTCAGCACGCCGGAGGCATAGGTGAAATCGACCTTCCGGGTCTCGAGTTCGCGCTCTAGGCTGCGAATCTTCGAGGTGCGCAGTTCTTCGTCGCGCTCCAGTGTGCGGAGTTCCTTCGTGAGGGTCAGCACCTCGTCATCCAGCTTGTTGACCTCGCGATACAGGCCGAGCCGGAGATCGGAGTATTCCTTCTGGGTCGAGAGAAGTTCCGAAGCGGCCTTCTTAATGGAATCGCGGGCGGTCTCGACCGGACTTGCGGCAGGGGAAGAAAGCGCCGCGGCGATGGAGGCCGCTGCGGCGATTGACAAAAGTCGGGTCATGGCTGGATGAGCGGGAGCTGGGTAAAGGTGGCGTCTTTCTCGCTGGTGGCGGAGGCGACGAGTGCCTGGATCTGCGGCGCGATGGCCGCGCGCTCCTCGAATTTCCAGCCGTCCTGTCCGGGCCGGCCGACGAGCGCGAAGCTGCTGTCCTCATTGACGCCGTAGGCCATCGCGAGGCCGAAATACACCACCTGCATCTTGAACTCGCGACCTTGGGAGTCCTTGTGAAGCTCCGCGCGGACGTGGACGAGTTGCTGGAATTTTTCGATCTCCGCGAGCAGTTCCACGGCATTGAAAAGCCGCTTCGAGACGTCCTCCGAGAGCTTGTCCGGAGGCAGTTGGAGGCCTTGCTTGAGAACTTCGACACCTTGGGCGACCTTGGCTTGCCGGAGCAGGGGTCCAGGGACGAGCTTGAGCCGGGAAGAGAGGCCTTCCTCGAGAGTCCGGACCTGCCGTGCCAGTTCATCCTGGGCCGCGGCGTAGCGGTCACGCTCCGCGACCTCGTCTAAGGATTGCTTGTCGCCGCCTTCCTTGCGCGTCTTAGCCCGATCGATTTGTTCCTTCAGGTCCTCGATTTCCTTTTCGAGGCCTTCCTTGTAACCCTTCAATACTTCGCGGTCCTTCTCCCAGGCATCCTCCTCCTTCTGGATTTTCTGCATGGTTTCCATCCACTCGCGGACCGAGCCGCGGAGAGCCTCGGGCCCATCGGCCGGAGCGGCGTGCTCCTGCGCCATCAGGGGAAAGGAGGCGAAGACGATACCAAAAATCAGGCAGGAGGGACGCATAACGGAACGGCAGAAAGCAAAAAGGGGCCACCGGCATTTGCCGATGGCCCCGATGTGACGGTTTCGTCAAATTGGCGGTTTACTCATTCAGCACCGGGAATCTCGATGCGGTAGAACTCCGCGGCGGGAACCGCCGGGAAGGTCGCTTCGAGGTCCGGAGCAGGAGTGAAGAGGCTCAGGTCGGAGGAACGGAACAGCGGGATTTTGAGCGTCACATCGGTCCCGGTCCTTTGGATCATCACCTGATTGCCGGTGACGAGGTTGAGGATGCCGGCTTCCGTATAAATCGAACCGAAGAGGCCCGAGTTATTCGTGCCCACCGAGAATCCGAGTTCTTGGAGCGCCGGAGTTCCTTCGAGGGTGTCGGAGATGCCGTCGTTGTCCGCGTCCGCGAACGGTGGCTCGCCGCCGCCGGAAGCTGGAACTTCACCCAGGAGAATCCTGGCGAAGCTCATCTTGGTCCAGCCGGCCGCCCAGTTGTCGGCGCCGAAGGCGCCGCGGTAGCCCACCGCCACCGGCGCGCCGGCCTGAAGGCTGGCGCTGAGGAGTGGGGAGCCGCTTGCCGGACGGGGATCGACCGAGAGCAAGGTGTTGTCAACGTCGCGGCTGTAGCTGCGGAACTTCGGATTCACGCCGCCGTTCGAGTTGCCGTTGATCGGCGCACCGGAGGCGTCGAAGAAGGTGCCCGCAGGGCCGGCACCGCTGAGGTAGGTCAGGTTGCTGGCATTCGTGCCGGTGAAACTGCCGCCGCCGAAACGACCGATGGTGTTGTGGCCGAACTCGAGACCCGAGCCCTTGCCATCGTCGGTGGCTTCGACGAGGTCTTCCTTGAAGTCGTCGAAGACCGAGTTGTAGAGCTTGCCCTTGAAGCGGTCGTCGAGGTAGACCGCGTTGTTGCCCTTGTCGTTGCCGTTGGCCGCGGTGACGCCGGAGCCGATGAAGGTGGCATTATAGATCACCGGGGCCGAATTGTTCGGGTTGTCGGCGATGGCGCCGGTCACGCCGTCCCACTCGCCGCCGTTGTCATGGGCGGAGGTCACGCCGTCCGAAAGGAAGGGATCCTGGATGCCGAACCAGAACTGGTTGGTGCCGGAGTAGCCTTGGTCGATGTCGAAGCCGTCGTCCTGGTTGAAGGCCAGCACGATGTAGCTGGTATTGACCGTGCCGCCGAAGAACTCGATGCCGTCATCCGCGTTGGCATAGACCTCGATGTGGTCGATGGTGGTGCCGGAGCCGACGCCGCCGAGGGTCAGGCCGTTGATTTCACTGTTGGGAGCGTAAACGTAGCCACCGTGGCGGATGGAGACGTAGCGGAGGATGCCGCTGTTGTCCGCGGCATTCACGCCGCCGTACTCGATCACGTCGGCGCGGCCGTCGTCGTCGATGTCGTTGGAGGAGGCGGGCTGGAAGCCCTCGATGCGGTCCTCGCCGATGCTTGTCACGCCGAGGTAGTTGGCGACCGTGCTGCTGCCCAGGATCACCACGCCGCCCCAGCGGCCGGCGGTGGTGGTGGTGGGAGCTTCTGCCACAAAACCGTCCCCGTCGAAGTCGAGCAGGGTCTCCGCCTCAAGCTCGTCGGTGGTGGTGAAAACGATCGGCTCCGCGGCGGTGCCGGCGGCATTGATCTTGGCACCGCGGGTGATCACCAGCGCGCCGAAGACATCGCCGTCCTTGGCGGAATAGATCTTGGTTCCAGGCTCGATGGTCAGGGTCGCGGCGTTGGTTACGAAGACCTTGTCGGTCAGAATGTAAATCTTGTCCTTGGTCCAAGTGGTGTTCGCTGTGATGGCGTGGACGTTCACGCCGAAGGGCGTGGAGGTCACGGTCTGGGTGGCGATCACATCCACCTTCTGCTTGAAGTAAGTGGCACTGTCGAACTTGGTCCAGCCGGCCGCCCAGTTGTCGGCACCGAAGGCGCCGCGGAAGGTGGTGGCGACGGGAGCCCCCGCCTGAAGGGTGGCACCATTCGCGGTCAACAGCGGGGAGCCGCTTTCCGGACGGGGGTCGATCGCAAGCAAGGCGTTGCCGCCGTCGCGGCTGTAGCTGCGGAGCATCGGATTCACGCCGCCGTTCGAGTTGCCGTTGATCGGCGCACCGGTGGCGTCGAAGAAGGTGCCCGCAGGGCCGGCACCGCTGAGGTAGGTCAGGTTGCTGGCGTTCGTGCCGGTGAAGCTGCCGCCGCCGAAACGACCGATGGTGTTGTGGCCGAACTCGAGACCCGAGCCCTTGCCATCGTCGGTGGCTTCGACGAGGTCTTCCTTGAAGTCGTCGAAGACCGAGTTGTAGAGCTTGCCCTTGAAGCGGTCGTCGAGGTAGACCGCGTTGTTGCCCTTGTCGTTGCCGTTGGCCGCGGTGACGCCGGAGCCGATGAAGGTGGCATTATAGATCACCGGGGCCGAATTGTTCGGGTTGTCGGCGATGGCGCCGGTCACGCCGTCCCACTCGCCGCCGTTGTCATGGGCGGAGGTCACGCCGTCCGAAAGGAAGGGATCCTGGATGCCGAACCAGAACTGGTTGGTGCCGGAGTAGCCTTGGTCGATGTCGAAGCCGTCGTCCTGGTTGAATGCCAGCACGATGTAGCTGGTATTGACCGTACCGCCGAAGAACTCGATGCCGTCATCCGCGTTGGCATAGACCTCGATGTGGTCGATGGTGGTGCCGGAGCCGACGCCGCCGAGGGTCAGGCCGTTGATTTCACTGTTGGGAGCGTAAACGTAGCCACCGTGGCGGATGGAGACGTAGCGGAGGATGCCGCTGTTGTCCGCGGCATTCACGCCGCCGTACTCAATCACGTCGGCGCGGCCGTCGTCGTCGAGGTCGTTGGAGGAGGCGGGCTGGAAGCCCTCGATGCGGTCCTCGCCGATGCTGGTCGCGCCGAGGTAGTTGGCGACCGTGCTGCTGCCCAGAATCACCACGCCGCCCCAGCGGCCGGCGGTCGTTGCGGTCGGGAATTCCGACACGGTCGCGTCGGGATCGAAAGGTGAATCGGTCTGTGTTTCGGCTTCCAGTTCATCGAGCGTGGTGAAGACGATCGGCTCCGCGGCGGTGCCCGCGGCATTGATCTTGGCACCGCGGGTAATCACCAGCGCGCCGAAGACATCGACGTTCTTGCTCGAATAAATCTTGGTGCCGGGCTCGATGGTCAGCGTCGCGGCATTGGTCACGAAGACCTTGTCCTTGAGGATATAGATGTTGTCCTTGGTCCAGGTTGTGTTGCCCGTGATGGCGCGGACGTTCGGGCCGAAGGGCGTGGACGTCACCGTCTGGGTGGCAACGACGTCGATTTGGGCAGCCTGCATGACGCAGGGCATCAGTGCGGCGAGCGCGAGGAGATTCCGCTTGGAAGGTGGAGTCGGTTTCATGGGGTAGATGCGATGGGTATCGTCGGTCGAGCGAGGTAGTGCCCCGAATAGCGGGGCTCTTGAACCTCTCCGCTGACCCTTCCGCGCTAGAGTGTTTTTCTGTGTCGATTTCGCCGCATGAGCGGCTGAGTCCCAAAGGCTGAGGTCAGAATACCGCCTTGAACTCGACCGAGTAGGAACGGCCCGGTGACTCCTGGGTATAGACCAGACCGTCGAATTCGCCTCCCCCGCCACCATTGGCCCCTCCGCCGCGGTATTCGTAGTCACGGGTCCCGTCGAGCAGGTTCCTGAATCCCAAGGTCACCGTGCCGTCGAACAGCCCGAAGTCGATCTTGCGGGCGACCACCAGATCGAGGGTGAATTGCGGTTTCAGCCAGACATCGTAGGCGGATGGATCGCTGCGCAAGACCGTCGGATACTCGTCAGTGAAATTGGAGGTGAGGAAGGCGCTCCAATTTCCATCCTCCGGAGCCCAGCCAAGCGTCAGGTTCAGGATCTGGCTCGGCTGGTAAGGGAAGCGGGTCTCCAGCGAGGTTACGTTGATGCCCTGGTTAACCTCGTATTCCAGCGTTGAGTCGATAAAGGTATAGTTCCCGGTGATGGAGAATGGACCGTCCTTCTGACGCCAATTCCCTTCGAGCTCGAAGCCATCGATCGTGCCCGTGTTACCGTTGACGTAGGTATTGCTATTCACGCCTTGGTCAACGCGTTGCACGACCACGATCGGGTCGGTGAGCGTTTTGTGGAAGAGCGAGCCGCGGATGTTGAACTCCTCGTTGAACACGTAGTCCAAGGACAAGTCGAGATTGTCGATGGAGGTCTCCGTCAGGTCGGGATTGCCGCGCCGGACGATGCCCGTGTCCTGGGAGATCGACTCGATGGGGAGGAACTCGTGGAAGGTGGGGCGCGCGACCGTGCGTGACCACGCGAAGTTCATCCAAGACTTGTCGGGGATGAGATCGATCCCGGCGACGATCGAAGGGACGAACGCGGTGGTGGTGACCGAACCGAAGCGCGAGGGGTCATCCGGCTCCAGCCGTGTTAGAGGATCGGGAGCGATCTGGTAGCTCTTGGTCTCTTCCTCCCATCGGGCGCCGCCGCCGGCACGCCAGAAATCCCCGTGGAAGGTGGCGGAAGTATAGAGAGCCGTGAGGCCCAACTCACTGTCGACGTTCCGGACCTCGAGACCGGAGCCGTTGACGTAGTAGGGTGCGTCGGGAAGGACGTAATTCGCACTCGTGGTGCCGGAGCCGGTCCCCGGGATGCGGCCGGTGTTCTCGCTGCCGTAGCCGTTGAAATATTCCAGGAGCTTGTCCGGATTCTTGGCCAGGTATTCGCCCAAGGTATTGTAGCCGGAAGGCAGCGGATCACCGTTGGGAAGCTTGTTGCCCGCGAGCGGGGAGCCGGGGGAGAAGGGCGGGATGGAGCCGTCGCTCGGCCACCAGCTCGGGGGATTGCGTGCGATCCAGCGCTCCCAGCTTGCGGTCTTGAGAAGATAGATGCGGCCCTGTTGCTCGCGCTCCTTGGTAAGCTTGCTGCCGCCGACGGAAAGATCCAGGCGCGGCCCGTCTTCCTTTTCATCGGTGAAGTAGATCGACTGCGAGAGGTCGAGCGATGCCTCCATGCTGTTCTCCTCGATGAACTGGGTCTCGCGGGAGGAGTCTTGGCTGCCGTTGCCGTCGTTGACGAAGGTCTGATACTCGAGCGTCGAGATCTTACCCAGCGAAGGGTTGTAGACAAAGTTGGGATCGAGGGCGGCCTGGGCCGCGATCCGCGGGTCGGTGAAGTCGAGCTGTCCGGTCTGATAGGTGCTGCTGTGCGGGCGCGACTCGCGGGCCTGGGACTTGGTCAGCGACCAGCCAAGCCGCGTGCCTATGTCATTCTTGTGGGCACCGGAGAGCTGCAGGATCTCCGTGTCGCGGATGATCGGATCGATGGTCCAGAATTCCTTGTTGTAGACCGCGGAGGCGCCGTAGCGGTCGATCGCCGCGTCGTTCTTCGCGAAGGCTCCGTAAACATCGCTGCCCGCAATCTGGAAATCGGTGCCGTGGGTGATCTCGTCGGTTGCGATGCGCTTCCTGAAGTAGGTGAAGTTGAACTCATGGTCCTCGCTCGGCCGGTATCCCGCGCTTGCATAGATCGACCAATCGACCTCCCTCGCATAGCTTTCCTCGGTCCACGAGCGTGCTGGCGAAGTCAGCCGGTTCTCCTGACCGGCGGAGTTCACCTCATCGTGCTGCCCGCGCTGGAAGGCGGTCACGAATCCGAATTCCCCGCCGTTCTCAAGTTCGACGCGGTCGCCATAGACCAGGGAAAGGTTCTCGCCTTCCTCCGGCTTCGCCACCTTCGGCATGAAGGACTGCGAGCCGTGCAAGGCCTTCTGTCCGGCCTTGGCCCGGTCCGCGAGGGCCTGCTGCCTCAATGCCTCATCGATCTGGGCCTGTTGCTGGGCGGGGTTGCGGTTGCTGTTGCCGGGAGTGACGCGGTTGCCGCCCGCATTGAAACTGGTGGGATTGCCGAGCGCGTCGGTATTCCACATGTACGAATCGGGGATGGGCTTGTCCACGTCGCCCCAGGCACCGAGCTCGCGGTCGGGATGCACCAGCATCCGGTCCCCGAGATTCGAGTTCCAAGTCATCTTGTATTTGAACTCCGCGAACCGCTCCTGCGGAATGCTCAGCGACTTGATCTTGATCGTGCCGCCGCCGAAGTCGCCCGGCATGCTCGCATCGTAGGTCTTGGCGATGTCGATCCCCTGCAGCGCGACCGTCGGGAAGATGTCGAGCTGCACCGCCTTGCGGGAAGGATCCGCGGATGAGATCGAGGCACCGTTGAAAAGCGTGGTGACGTAGCGGTCCGCCAGGCCCCGCACCACGGCGAACTTCCCGCCGACGATGTTCGCCCCGGAGATCTTGCCGACGGCCCCCGCGGCATCGCTGATGTTCTTCTGCGTGAACTCTTCCTTGCTGATCGAGGAGGTGATCGTCTGCTCGACGGCGAGATCCGTGAAGAGGTTGGCCTCGGCGGATTCCTGGTATTCCCCGACAACGCTTTCTTCATCCAGCATGTACTCATCGGTCCCGCTTTCCACCGGCTTCTTGCGCAAGCTGAAGCGGAGTTGAACAGGGGCTGTCGGGTTCGGGCTCACGCCCAGCGTGCCCGGCGTGTAGTTGAGCGCGGAGGCTTCCGCGGTGAAGTCACCCTGCGGCAGCCCGTCGATCCGGAACTTTCCCCGCGCATCGGATTCCGCGGCGCGGCCGGTGCCGATGATATCGACGATCGCCCCGGCGATCGGGTCGAGGGTGGTCGAATCGGATACTTCGCCGATGATCACGCCATTCCCGATCTGGCGCTCCATCGGCAGGGCACCGAAGAGCCCCGGCGGGGGAGCAGGGTCGACCCCGGCTGGCAATTGACCGGGTTGCCAGGGAGCTTCAGGCATGCTGTCCGCCGGTCTCCTCCGGATTCCGGGAACCGCATGGAAATTGCGATGCACCGGCGGGGCGGCGGATCGCCACTCTTCCACCAGAGTCCTCGCCCGCGCGGGTGCAGCTTCAGGCGAACGCCAGAACGCGTTGCGTGACGGAGTCGTCAGATCAAATGGCGCAGCGGTGATTGGTGGAGCGTCCGGCATCGCCTGCCGGGGCGCCGGTAGCAGCGCCACCAGCAGGTAGTCCATGCGGACCGGCTCCGTGGGAAGCTCTGCCTCGACAAAGCCATGACAGGGGCCGGCAAGCAGGGCAAAATTCGTGACACTGGCAACGGCGATTCTCAGCCAATCCCGATCTCGAAAAGGTAGTGGAGGGAGGTCGGAGAGGGGAGGCATCGGAGCCGGTAAAAGCTTCGAGTCGATAGCCACCCCCCAAGCGGCGGCGAAGAGCACCCTCGTTACGATTCCGTCACAACGCTTGATCCGCGGTGCTTCCGGCGTCAGGAATCCGGATCTTCGGTCGTATCGGGATCCACGCATGAAAGCCCTTCTCCTCCTCGCCGCCCTGGTCTGCTCCACATGGGCCGCGGAACCGCCGCCGGGCGTGGTGATCCATCACAGCCCGGCCTCGCAGCGGCTCTACATCGGCTCCCCATCGCTCTGCGTGCTGCCGGATGGCAGCTACCTCGCCAGCCACGATCTCTTCGGCCCCGCGAGCAAGGAGCACGACCTGGCCCGTGGCCGACTCTATCGCTCCACTGACAAGGGCGCGTCCTGGCAGCATGTGCGGGACTTCGAGGGCTTCTTCTGGACCGGCCTCTTCACCCGCGGGAAGTCCGTCTACACCCTCGGCACCGACAAGCATCATGGCCGCGTGATCGCCCGCCGCTCCGATGACGGCGGCACGGAGTGGCGCGAGGCCGTGCTTGCGGAAGGCGCATGGCACACCGCGCCGATGCCGGTGATCGAGCACGGCGGCCGGATCTGGCGCGCGATCGAAGACGCCGATGGCGGCACCAAGTGGGGCGAACGCTACCGGGCCCGCATGATGTCCGCACCCGCGGATGCCGACCTGCTCGACCCGAAGAGCTGGACCTTTTCCAATCCGATGGCCCGCGATGCCACTTGGCTAGGCGGAGACTTCACCGCCTGGCTGGAGGGTAATGCCGTGGTCGATCCAGAGGGAAACATGGTCGATCTCCTCCGCGTCGATCAATCGCATGTTCCCGAGAAAGCCGCCATCGTCCGCATCTCGGAGGACGGTACCTCCGCTAGCTTCGATCCCGCGAAGGACTTCATCGAGATGCCCGGCGGCGCCAAGAAGTTCACCATCCGCAAGGATCCCGCCGGTCCCGGCTACTGGACGCTGGCCTCCATCATCCCGGAGCGCCACGCCGGAGCCGGCCGTCCCGCCAGCATCCGCAATACTCTGGCATTGGTCTTCTCCGATGATCTTCGTAATTGGGAGATCCGCTCCATTCTCCTCTACCACCCGGATCTTGCGAAGCACGGCTTCCAGTATGTCGATTGGCAATTCGACGGTAGCGACCTGATCGCCGCCTGCCGCACCGCCTGGGATGATGACGAGGGCGGCGCGCGCAACCATCATGACGCGAACTTCCTGACCTTCCACCGCTGGCAGAACTTCCGTAAGCTCACCCGTAAGGACGACGCGCCGATGTCCGAAGCCGCGGGCCTCACCCGTGAGACGGTGGACTTCTCGCTCAAGGGCGGCGGCTTCGACATCGCCGAACTCAGGAATGGCGCGGTCGCCTTCTCGAACCGGGCCTACGTCTGGGATGCCGTGCCCCCGTCTCTGGCCGGCTCATCCTTCACCCGCCTCGGCGGTGGTGAGAAGGCCTCGCTCAGCGTCACTGCCAGGCGCGATGCCACGGTCCGCATTGCCACCTCGTTCGGCGGGAATGCGGCGAATCTCTCCGGCTGGGAAAAGGAGAATGAAGAGTTCGGCTACAACGACAGCGGCAATACCCGCGTGCAGGTCCTCTCCCGGCCTCTCAAGAAGGGCGAGCTGCTGGTACTGCCGCGCGGGAATTGGACCGGCAGCATCCTGATCCTGCCGAAGGAGTAGAGGTAGTCATGCGAAAATCTCCGTTGCCACTTTCCCCGCGACATCGGTGAGCCGGAAGTCGCGCCCGCCATACGGATAGGTCAGCGCCTCGTGATCCAGGCCCATGAGCGCGAGCAGCGTGGCGTGCAGGTCATTGGTGTGCATCTGGCCTTCCACGGCCTTGACGCCGAATTCGTCGGTCCCGCCATGGGTGTAGCCCGCCTTGACCCCGCCACCGGCGAGAAACATCGAGTAGCCGGTGATATTGTGGTCGCGTCCGTCCTGACCCTGCGCCGTCGGCTGGCGACCGAACTCGGAACCGAAGAGCACCAGCGTGTCCTCTAACAACCCGCGCTGCTCCAGATCGGTAAGCAGCGCCGCGGTGGCCTGGTCGACGTTTCCGGAGCGCTCGATCAGGCCCTTGTGGAGGTTGTTGTGGTGGTCCCAGCCGGGCTGGCAGATCTCGACGAAGCGGACGCCGGCCTCGCTCAGGCGGCGGGCCATCAGGCACTGCCGCGCGAAGGCACCCGCGGGTCCATCCTTGACCCCGTAGGCTTCGCGGACGTGTTGCGGTTCCTTCGAGATATCGAGCAGGGCCGGCACCTTGTCCTGCATGCGGAAGCCCAGCTCGTAGGAAGCGATGATGCCGTCCACCGGATCCGGTGCGCCGGGCGCGGCGGCGAAGTCGCGGTTCATGGACTGCACCAGATCGAGCTGACGGCGTTGCGAGGCGGCCTCCGCCTGGGCCTTGAGATTGGCCATGAAGCCGGCATCGGTGAGCTTCGTGCCTTGGAAGTGCGCGGGCAGGAAGGCGCTGCCATAGTTCACCGCACCGCCGAAGTTCGGGGAGGGATTGATGGTGATATAGCCGGGCAGGTCTTGGTTATCGGTGCCCAGGCCGTAGAGCAGCCACGCACCCATGCTCGGCCGGGTGAGCGCGGCATTCGCGCTGCCGGTGTGAAGCTGGACCACCGCCTGCGGGTGGGCGGGCGTGTCCGTATGCAGGCCCCGCAGCCAGCAGAATTTGTCGGCATGCGTCGCAATGTTCGGCAGCAGCTCGGAAAACCAGCTTCCGGTCTGCCCGTATTGTTTGAAGGCGAACTTGGAAGCCGTTAACCGGCCACCGCCCGGTCCGGTCTTGCCATCGTTGGCCTGCACCTCCGGTTTGTAGTCGAAGGTGTCGATCCCCGACATCGCCCCTTCCATGAAGACGAAAATGATGCGCTTCGCACGGGCCTTGAAGTGCGGCAGCTTCGGCAGCAGCGGACTGGCCTCGCCCGCTAGCAAGCGTTGCTGACCTAACAGCCCGGCGAGGGCCAGGTAGCCGAAGCCGGCACCGGCGGATTTCAGGATGGAACGGCGTGAGTTCATGACGGATTGGCTTAGCGGATGAATCGGAATTCGGCGGAGGAGTAGAGGGCCTGGATCAGGCTCATCCATGCGGCGGTGGCGGGATCGCCGGGCTCGATGGTGGTATCCACGGCGGTCAGGTCGTTGCGCGGCATGTCGTCGGGATTGGCGGCGTCGTTGGTGGTTCCCTCGGTGGAGACCAGGGCGAGTTCCGGACCTGCCTTCACTTCGGACTCGGGCGCATGCCAGGTAGCGGCGGCTTCGATCAGGAAGTCCTTCGCACGCGCGATATCGGATGATCCCGCATCGCGGCCGAGGATGCTCAGGAAGAGCGCGGCGATCTTGTCCTCCATGCTTCCTGGCGCTGCGTGAGTCGCCGTGGCGAAGCTCAGCGCCTCGCGCCGGACGAAGCCGGAGTTCAGGAAGAACAGCGCCTGTCCCGGCACGGTGGTGGCCTCCCGCTGGCCGGTGACGAGGGTCTGCGAGACCGGATCGAAGGCCTCGAGCGACTTCGGCACCAGGCCGCGCAGCAGGGGAAGGTAGATGCTGCGGGCCAGCTCGCGGTCGGCTTGGTCTTGCACGCCCTTCGCCTCCTGCCCGTTATCGCGCATCTCGACCATTCGCAGCTTTTTGACCGCAGGGTCGGCTGCGGGTGCATCTAACAAGCGGCTATCGGCGGCCAGGATCGCATCGCGGATTTCCTCGGTGGCCATGCGCCGCGGAGAGTGCCGCCATACGAGGCGGTTTTCCGGATCCTTGAGCAGGTGTTCATCCGGGCTGGCGGCCCCGAGTTGGTAGCTGCGGCTTAGGACGATCTCCCGGACCAGCTTCTTCGTCGACCAGCCTTCATCGATGAAGCGCTGCGCGAGGTGATCGAGAAGTTCCGGATGCGATGGGGCATCGCCGGTCACGCCGAAGTTATCCACCGTGCTAACGATCCCGCGACCGAAGAGATGCAGCCACGCGCGGTTCACGACCACCCGTGGCGTGAGTGGATTCGCGGGGCTCGTCAGCCATTCCGCAAGCTCCAGCCTTCCGCTCTGCTCGGGATTCACCGGCGGTGCGCCGGGCACCTCGAAGGCGCTAAGGAAACCGCGCGGCACCGCAGGGCCCAGCCGCTCGGCCTCGCCGCGGATGCGGACCTGCGTATCGGCGATCTGCGGAGCCTCCCGCACGCCGTGGACGGCGAAGCCGCGCGCCGCCGGATCGGTGAGGGCGAGCAAGTCGGCCTGGGCGCGCTCGAAGCGCAGGCGGAAGGGGCGCTGGGTAGGCTGGCCGTTCGCCGCGCGCTTCAAACCTTCCGGCGTGCCGCGAATTTCATCCCAAGCCTTCTTCGTCTCCGCGACCTTCGCTTCGAGCGCCGCGACCTCCTCCGCGGGCGGGGGAGGCACTTCGGTCGAAAGCTGGATCAAATTCTTAGGATCATAGTAGTCCAAGCCGCCGCCGCCCATCTTGTTGCGGACGCCCGCTCCATCGGTGGTGCTGGTGAAGATCCCCGCCAGCGCGTAGTAGTCCGTCACCGGCACCGGGTCGAACTTGTGATCGTGGCAGCGCGCGCAGCTCACGGTGAGGCCCAGGACCGAGCGCGTGACCGTGTCGATTTTCTCGTCCACGTTGTCCATCTGGAAGCGGACTTTGAAACGCTGGTTCACGTCCTTCACGCCGAGCGCGAGGAAACCGGTGGCGGTGAGTTGGCGGTCGCGGCTGGCATCGTCGGCGGCGGGCAAGAGATCGCCGGCGATCTGCTCGCGGATGAAGCGGTCGAAGGGCACATCCTTGGCCACCGCATCCAGCACGTAATCCCGATACTTCCAGGCGTGGGGGTAGGGGATGTTCCGCGAGGGCCCGGTGGATTCGCCGTAGCGCGCGATATCCAGCCAGTGCCGGCCCCAGCGCTCGCCGAAGCCGCGCGAAGCCAGCAGGCGGTCGACCTCCGCGGCATAAGCCTGGGGGGAAGGATCGGCGAGGAATTCGCGGATCTTCTCCGGGGCCGGCGGCAGGCCCGTGAGGTCGAAGCTCAAGCGGCGCAGCAGCGTGGCCGGAGCGGCATCGGCGACGGGTGGCAAGCTTTCCGTCTCCAGCTTCGCGAGCACGAAGCGATCGATCTCGCCGCGTGGCCAGGTGCTGTCCTTGACCTCGGGAACCACGGGTCGCGAGAGAGGCTGCCAGGCCCAGTGGGACTTACGGAGTTTCTCGTACTTCGCGCTCACCTTGCCGAGGTCCTCGGGGATCTTCTCCTCCGGCCAGGCCGCGCCCTTCGCGATCCAGGTCCGCAGGTCGTCGATCTGGGAGGCGGCGAGCGGCGCGCTTTCCTTTGGCATCAGTAGCCGCTCCTGGGTGTGGATTACACGCTGGATCAGCAGGCTCTTGTCGGGGTCGCCCGGGACCACGGCCGGACCGTTGTTGCCGCCGCCGAGCAGCCCGTTCAAGTCGTCCACGCGCAGGTCGCCCGCGGCCTTGGTGTCGGCGGAGTGGCAGCCGTAGCAATGCTCGCTAAGGATCGGGCGGACCTTTTTCTCGAAGAATTCGAGATCTGCCGGATCGTGGGCGGCTTTGGCAATGCCGATGAAAGCAAGGCCGAGAATGAGACGGGAAGACATGAGCGGGTAATGGTAAGAGCGGGCGATGGTAGGCCCGGGAGCGCGGACTTTAGTCCGCCCGATGGCCGGGATTCAGTTGTCCTTCGATTTGCAGGAGCCTTGGGACGGACTAAAGTCCACGCTCCCGGGGCAAGCCTCCCCAACCGGAACAACGCAGTCGTCCCGCAACGGAGGAAAAACTCTAACAAGCAGGCGGGGCTTGGGGAGAGGGCTAGCCGAGCCCTCTCCCCGCAACGCCACCGTGTCGTGTCCTAGAGAGTCTTGAGTGTCACCTGGGTGACCTTGCCGCTGAAGGCGTGCGGCGCGGAGTATTCGCCGACGGCAGCGCCGCCGTCATTGCCGATGGTGAGGCCCTCGCCGGGACGACGCTCGATCAGTCCGCTGACCTTGCCTTCGCCAGCGGCAGCGCCGTCCACCTTCAGGACCACGTTGCCATCGGCCTGAAGGGTGGCCTCGATCTTGTGCGCGCCCGCCGTCAGCGGTTCCGGCGAGCTCACGGTCGAGAGAGCGCCACCATTGCGCACCGAGAAGGCGAGCTTGCCATCCACGATGTGGAGCGCGTAGCCGCGGGCGTTCCCACCCTGCGCGACGATCACGCCCTCGGGCTTCTCCCCGGCTTCAAGATCGGCCGCGATGCTGAAGCCCTTGCTCGCGATGTCCGGGGAATCCTCGCCGCTAAGCGTGTCGCCCGATTTCCACGGTCCCGTCTGCGAAGCGTTGCTTGCTTGCGGAGCATTGGCCGCATTGCCACGTCCGCCACGGCGCTGGCCACCGTTGGGCGTCCACTTCGGATCGACCAAGCCAGCGTTCCAGCCATCCCAGAGTGCGGCGAGTTCCTTCACCTTCTCGGGGTTGGCAGAGGCCAGGTCGTTCTTCTCTCCGATGTCGTCCTTCAGGTTGTAGAGCTTCGCGCCCGCGGTGCTGGCCTTTTCGCCGGCTCCGCCGCGAGCGTTCTCATCGGCTACCGACTTCACCAGCTTCCAGTCGCCCTTGCGCACCGCGAGCTGCTCGCCGAAGCGCCAAAAGAGCGCATCGTGCGGCGCTTCGGCCTTCTCGCCCTTGAGATAGGGAAGCAGGTTCACGCCATCGAGCTTCCATGCCGGATCCACTTCCACCCCTGCCGCGGCCAGGCTGGTGGGCAGCACGTCGAGCTGGATCACCGGGCGGTCATCGGTCTTGCCCGCCGGGATCTTGCCTTTCCACTGCACGAAGAATGGCACCCGGATGCCGCCTTCCGAGGTCTGCGACTTGTAGCCCTTGAGCGGGCCGTTGCCGGAAGTGATGGAAGGCGTCGGCCCGCCGTTGTCACTGAAGAAGTAGATCAGCGTGTCTTCTTCCAGGCCGAGGTCGCGCACCTTGGTCAGCACGCTGCCGACGGAGTCATCCAGCGCGGAAAGCAGCCCGGCGAACTTCCGGCGCTTCGGGTCCTGGATCGAACTAAAGCGGCTCTCGTACTTCTCCAGCGTTTCCAGCGGCGCATGGACCGCATTGAAGGGCAGATAGACGAACCACTGCTGGTCCTTCTTCCTCTCGATGAAGGAGGATGCCTCGCGGGCGAATGCCTCGGTGAGATAGCCCGGGTCCTTCACGTTCTCCGTCCCGTGCAGGATGCCGTTCTGGCCCTGGCCGGGATTCAGGTAGCTGTGCGCGCCGCCGAGGAAGCCGTAGAATTCATCGAAGCCGCGCTTCTGCGGATGATACTCCGGCGTATTGCCGAGGTGCGACTTGCCGAACCAACCGGTCGCATACCCCGCCGCCTTGAAGCGGTCGCCGATGGTCGTCTCCTTGAGCGAGAGGCCGATGCTTTCGCCGGTGGTGACCGCCTGACCGGGATTGAACTCGTGACCGAAGCGCTGCTGGTAGTGTCCCGTCAGCAGGCCGGCGCGGGTCGGGCTGCAATACGGGCCGCTGACGTAGCCATTGGTGAAGCGCACGCCGTTTTTGGCGATGCTGTCGATATGCGGCGTCGGGATGTCCTTGCTGAAGCCCTGGGCGGTCAGTTCGCCGTAGCCGAGGTCGTCGGCGACGATGACCAGGATGTTCGGCTTGCGCTCGGCATGGGCGGGAATGGCCAGGGCCGCGAGCAGCCCGAGGAATGCGTAGGATGTTTTCATGATGAATCGTGTTGGAGTGTGGATTTATTCGGCGGGCACGGTGGCCGCGATCGCGGTGGCTGCCGGCCGGAATTCGCGGTCGGGGATGCTGCGGAGGTTCATGCGTTTGGTCACGGGATCCTCGTGCACCAGCACCAGCCAGCGCCGGTCGCGGCGCACCGCGCAACGGGTCTCGGTCAGGCGGTTCCAGTTGCCCTTCTCATGGAACTCGAACTTCGCCCCCTGGGTTGCGCCCTCATCGCCCTGAAGTTCGATGTCGCCGGTGCCGCCCGACTTCACCTCCGCGAAGCTGCGTCCGATCGCTCCGCGCACCGCATGGCGCGATACATTCACCAGGCGATAGGTGCCCTTGCGGAAGTTCTCCCGGCCGTAGTCGATCGCGAAGGCCTGATAGGGCTCGCTGCTACCCGCGGCTGCGGGCAGCAGCACCACCAATGCCTTCTTCAAACCGGCGGGGATCTTCACCTTGGCTGCGGCCGCCGGCCCATCGGTCCGCTGGATCACCGCTTCCTCACCGCTGACGGCGAGCGACTGGGGCTCGGTGATATTGGCCGTCGAGAGCTTCACGGTCGCAGCCTTGTCGCCATTCGACACCCGGATGGACTCCGCGCCCGGCGCATACTTGAAGCAGTAGAAGGAAGTCTCCACCGTGCGGATTTCAGGAGCTGCCGCGGCGGGTAGCGCGAGGGCAAGGATTGCTGCCAGTGTCTTCATGGTTTCGTGTGTGTTGGAGAATTTCAGATTTCAGATTTCAGATCTGAGATTTCAGATCTCCGTGGCCTTGAGCCAACGGAAGGAGATGACTTCGATGCGCCTGCCGAAGCGCTGGTTCACGAGGCTCTCCGGAGCCGCCTCCGCCTTGTCGGCGGGATCGATGAACTCCGGCACGCGCTGCACCGTCGCCTCGCACCAGGCCTTGACCTTGTCCCTGCCTTCCCCCGCCTCGCCGTAGGCGCGGATGCGGAAGGTATCGCCGCGGGCAAGCAGGAAGGGCGCGAGCGGGGTGAGCAGGTCGGCTTGGTTCAGCACGCCGGGTGCGCCATCGGCGGTGTTGCCGCCACCGGGCAGGTCGTGTGCCGGGTCAAGCACGGCGGTATTGATGCCGGCGCGGGCGATCGCGGCTTCGAGCGTTCCTTGCTTGGCATGCTCGCCATCACCCGGGCGGCGATTGACGAACTCGGCCAGCGATTGGAAGGGTCCGCGCTCCTTGACCTCCTCCACGATCTCCTCCGCAAGCCGCCCGATCTGCTGCTTGGTCAAGCGCCGGTAGCCATTCCACTTCGCATGATCCGCATTGCTCCCCGCCGACTCGTAGTCACCGGCGACCGCGGGCGAATGACGCTGCACGGCGAGGCCGTCGCCTTCATCGAGCTTCAAATTGCCGTCCTCAAGCCGTGGCGCGTCCTCGCCGAAATTCGCTGCCAGCACTGCTTGCCACGCCGCGACGCTGGTTGAGTTCACGTTGAAAGGACCATCGATCAACAAGTGCGCGGCGATCTCGCGGTATCCCTCGTTCGAGGAAACCAGCCGGTCTGCGAGTTCCTCCGGATCGCCCGTCGGCGGCACGGCGGCGAAGCGCCTGTTAGGCAGGACCTTGCTTTCGCTGAAGAAATCCTTGAGCAGATCCTTCGCCTTCCGCTCCTGCTGGCCCGGCAGCGGAGGATGGGTAGCGGCACTCGAGAGGAACCAGCGGTCGAAGAGCGCGTTGTTCGCCAGGTAGGAGTGATCGAGGTAAACCCGGTTCCCCGCGCTCGAGCGCACCCGGTCATCTCCCAGCAGCGGCGGCGCGAAGGAATTTGCCACCACCTGGCTGCTCAGCGGAAGCTGGCCGCCGGCATTCAGCGGCGCATGCCGGAGCTGCGCCAGCGAGTGCGCCGGTGCCAGCGGCAGACTGGCGTAGGTGGCGAATTCCACGCCGCTCTGCGCATAGATCCCGGGTCCGCCGTAGCCACGGTTCGCGGTGTTGCTGATCTCGATGGTCGGGCTGTTCGGCGGCCAATCGGTCATCACTTCCCACTTGAATTCATACTGGTGGTTCGCGAAGTCCTCGGTCTGGTCGATGCCCTCGCTGGCATAGAGATTGGTCGGGGAATTGTTGAGCCAGGAGCGCGAGGGGAATCGCGAGTCGCGCTCGGTCTTGGTCTGGAAGGTCGCCAGCAGGAAGGGCTCCTTGAAGCGCAGCGCGTGGCGCGCCGGATTGAGCCCGCCGGTGCTGCCCTTCGGAATGTCGGAGGCTACCACCACGGTCGGGAGTTCATCCGGCGAAAAAGGGGGAGCAGTTCCTCCTCGCGGTCGCCGTAGTCCAGCTCGATCCCGCCTAACAGCCGGGTCACGTTCCCGCCGCCGAGGGAGTATTTCATGAAGCCGGTGATCTCCTTCCCGCCGGTCTCCTTGAAGTTATCGATACCCGCGCGCTCCGCTTTCACTTCGAGCCCGATCCGGTCGCCGCCTTTCACCGCGATGGTTCGCACGGTCTTGCCATAGTCCTCGCCGGAGGACGCGCCGTTGTTGTCGACGAAGATGTTCTGCGTCGTCACGCCGCCGACTTCGGGGTCGCTGGCATTCCCGGCGGGCGGGTGGAAGCCGGGGCGCAGGTTCACGCCGGTCAGGTTATATTCGTGGCCGCCGTGGACCTTGTGGTTGTGCGCGGTGAAGACCACGTGCTCGCCGGGTGCCAGCACTCGCGCATCGGAGCCCTCTTCCGGCAGGATGTTCAGCCGGTAGAAGCGCGCCTGGCGGGTCTTGAAATCCTCGGGCGTGTGGGCATTGGTGATCTTCGTGTACTCCGCGTTGACCAGCTTGCCGTTCTTGTAGATGCGGTAGGCCAGCGGGATGCGGTAGAGTTCGACCCGCGCACCGCTGAAGCGCAGCGGCACATTGTAGGGATTCCACAGCGTGATGACCGGATCGATCACGATCCAGGTGATGTATTCGTCGCGCTCTTCCGGCGGGCTGGTGCGGGCCGCGCCATTGGACCGCATGTTCGCCAGGGTGTCGCCGTTGTAGCCGAAGGCGACGCTGAAGACGAACTGCGCCTTCGCGACCACCGGGGCGATCTGCTGCTCCGAGAATGCCTTGTGGCGCAGGAGTTGATTGCCCGCGGTGGCAGCAGTGGGCCGTGCCGTGACCGAGGTCACCGCCGAATCAAAGACCGGAGAACTCCCGCTGCCCAGGCGCGTGTAGGAGCGGTAGTGCGACTGCAGCAGGCTCCACGCGGGGTCCGGGCTCGGCAGCGGGTTCGCCCCGTTGAAGCGCGCCGGGATCCCTGCCAGCGGCGCATCCGCATCCGAGTAAAGGAAGCGTGATGAGAACGCCGCAGGCAGGGTGGGGGAGTCGAAGAGCCGGGAGAGATCGCTCGCCAGCCCGCCTTCCGCCGCATTGCTCAGGAGCCCGCGGCTGCCACTGGTAAGATCGTGGAAGCCCGCGCTCTCCTTCCTCAAGCCGGCGAGCAGCGTCTGGCCCGTCGTGAGAAGCTTGGCATGCTCCGTCTTCTCGTCCGCCAGCACCGACCAGTCCGCGGCCTGCACGGCGCTAAAGCCATACCCGGGTGCCGCAGAGGCGCGGTCGTAGGCATCGGCGAAGGTCTCGCTCTTCTTCGTGTCCTGCGTGACCGATGCCTTCTGCGATTCATCGAAGACCGTCCAAGCGAAGCCTTCCCCGCTGCCCCCGACCGGCACCCGCGCGGCTTCCACCGCTTTCTCATCCTTGAAGGCACCGACCAACTTGATCGGCTCGCCGGGGAGCTCGCCCTCGGCGAAGCCCTCCTCCTCGGCATCGCTCTGCTTCGCAGTGGAGCTGAGCCAGCCCTTGAAGCGGTCGGCCTTTTCCTTCTGCCAATCCGGCGCGCTGCCCTCCCCATCCCACTTCCAGCCTTCCCACACACCTGTCAGATGCGGGCGGGCCTTCGGCTTGTTCGATGAAGCGGTCACGCGCTGGTCGGGCCCGGCCAAGGATTGTAAACGGCCGATCGCCATCTGCAGCGCCAGCCGCGCATTCGCCCGCGCCTTCTGCGCAGCCGCCTCGCGGGTTGTGGTCCGCAGGCTCACTACAGAGAGCGAAAGCAGGCCGACGGCGAGTATCACCAGCAGGACCACCAGGGACAGGGCCACGACAAGGGCGAAGCCTCGCGGTGCTTTTTGGATCGAAGGGGTGGTCATGGCTTTGATGGGAAGGGAAGCGGTCGGCCCGGGATCACGGCTGGTCCTCGATCCGCACGAACTTGCGCGTGACGCCTGGGGTGATTGCGATCGTCGCGGTGCCCGCTCCCAGCGCATCCGTGGTCACGGTGCTGATGGCTTCGGTGAAGCCGCCTTCGAGGGTCTCCGATCCCTTGACTGCATAGCTCGTCGATGCCGCGCCGCTGAAGTTCACCACCAGATTTCCCCCTTGGACCACCGAGGAGAGCACCTTAAGCGGCACCGCTGCGACGTTGATCGTGATGGTCTGCGTGAAGGTTCCGCCCGGTCCGCTGAAGGTGATGACGTAGGTCGTGGTCACCGTCGGCGACAGCGTCTCCACACCATTGCCACCGACCAGCGTCACCTCGCCGATGCCATTGTCGATGCTCACCGAGGTGATGTCCGGGCCGACCTTGATCGTGAGATCGGTTGAGCCGCCGGGCGCGATCGTCGCCGCGCTGCTGCTCACCTGGATCACTCCGGAAGTCTCGTTCCACCACGCCCCACGGTGCGCCGGAATCCTGGAATCGTCCGTTTCGCCATTCGCGTCCGGATCGTCGAGCAGGGTGTTGTAGATCACCACATCGTCGATCTCGCCGCGCCAGCGGTCGGCAGTCAGGGTCTTCTGCGCGCCGATATTCCAGACGCCCGCCGAAGCTTCGAGGACGAACTCCGGATCGAAGCTGCTACCATCGGGATTCTGGCCATCCTTGGTCGTGCCGACAAGTTGGCCATCGAGATACCAGCGGATCTCCGTGTGTAGCGCATCCACCACCACCACCAGGTGCGCCCAGACTTCTTCGGCCAGCTTGCCATCCGCATCCTTGCGCACGCCTTGGCCGAGATAGGTGCGGGCGGTGCCGTCGGCATCCGATACCGAGAGCAGCACGCGGCCGGTGCCTTCAAGGTCGCCTTGGCTGACAATGGCACGGTTGGTGCCACCGATGGTCGGATCGCGGCGCACCACGCTTTCAATCGTGAAGCCCGGATCAAGCTGGCCGGGGTTCAGGATCAGGTCGCTAACCACCGCGCCGTTCGCGTTCAGGGTGATCGCGCCATCCACCACACCCGTCACGCCGCTGATCGGAGATCCGTTGCGGGTGCCATTGTGCGGCACGGCATTGTCGGCGGAGTCGGCGAAGAGTTCCGAGCCTTCGATCTCGTTGAAGCGGAACCAGGCGACCGGGGCATCGGCCCGCACCGCGGCGGCGAAGGGCCCCTCGGCATCAAGCGTGTCCGTCACCTCCGTCGTGCCGGTGCTATTCACCGCAGTGAGCGTGAAGCTCGTCGCAGCACCCGCTTCCACATCGGCGAAGCCTTGCAGGGTGGTCGGCACATAGATCTCCGTCCCGCCCGCGCTGACGGCGAGCGTCGTCGGATTCGGAGCCTCACCTTGGGAAACCTTCCAGTGCAGGCGCACCAGACCCGGCGTGCCGAGCTTCGTCACTTGGAAGCCCTTGGAAATCGGAGCCTGGTATTGCAGCGCCGTCACCGTGATGCTGCGCGTCGTGCTGCCACCGGGACCGCTTGCCGTGACCTCATAGGTCGTGGTCACCTCCGGATTCACCGTGATCGTGGAAGTACCGTTTTGCGGCGGAAGCGATCCCACCCCTTGGTTGATGTCCACCGAGGTGATGTCCGCACCCACCCTCACCGTCAGTTCCACCGGATCCCCGGCGCTGGCCGTGGTCTTCGAGGCGCTGAAGTCGAGCAGCCCGGCGGTTTCGTCCCACCAGGCATCGCGGTGCGCCGGGAGGCGCGAGTCCGCCTTGTCTTCGTCACCGTTCGGATCGTCGAGCACGCTGCGATAGACTGCGAGCTCGTCGATGTGGCCCTTCCAGAAATTCCCCGCGAGCGCCTTGCCGACGCCGATGATCCAATCGTCGGTCGCTGCTTCCAACACGAAGTTCGGATCGAAGGTGCTGCCGTCCGGATTCACGCCGTCCGCGCTCGTCCCGATCTGGACGCCGTCCAGATACCAGCGGATCTCCGTGTGCTGCTTGTCCACCACCACCACCAGGTGGGCCCACGCGTTGTCGTTCAGCTTGCCGTCCGCCACTTTCGTCGTGCCGCCGCCGAGATCGGTCAGGATCTTGCCGTCCGCGCTGGAGGCCAGTTGAATTCGCCCGGTGCTCCCGCGTTGCCCCAGGATCACCGGATTCCCTCCCACCACGCCGGGATCCCGCCTCACGATCGCTTCGATCGTGAAGCCGGAATCCAGCGTGCCGGGATCGAGAGCCGACGGGGTGGTGACGCCGCTGCCACCGTCGAAAAGCGCCGCTCCATCCAGGAAGCCCGCGCTGCCGCTCGGCGATTGGCCGAAAGTTCGTCCGTTGTGGGGCGTCACGCCCTCCGCTGAGTCCGCGATCAACTGCGAGCCCGCAGCATCATTGAAACGATACCAGGCCACCGGCGCATCCGCGCGGACTGCGGCCGTGAAAGGCGACTCCGCCGCCAGCGTGATGCTCTTGTCCGTCACGCCATTGCCGTTGGTCGCACTGAGCGTGAAAGAAGTCGCCGCGCTCGCGGGAAGATCCTGGAAGCCCTCCAATCCCGTAGGCGTGTAGATCCCGGTCTCTCCGGCCTTGATCACGATGCTGGTGGGGGAGGGTGCTCCACCCTCGGTCACGCGCCAGTGCAGGCGGATCTGGTTGGTCGTAGGCAGCGTCGTCACCTCGAAGCCAAGTACGGCGGGTGGCGTAGGAATCGGCGGCGTGACGCCGTTGGCATTCCAGAACAACGCCCGCACGATCGTCCCCGTGAAATTCTTGGTGAGGTCCAGGTCGAAGGGAGCCCCGAGATTGCTCCCCGCATTGCCGCCCGCCAGCCCGCCCACCGAGGTGGTGCTGATCTTGCCGACGGACAATGTGTCGTTGCCCGACCAGTTCCCGGGGTTGCCCGAAATCACATGACGCGAGGTCGCCGGGCTTCCGCCGTCCGGTTTCACGACCAGTTCGACGGTGTTAACATGATCCCAGGAAGCGGAGAACGAATAGGTGGTGCCCGCGTTCAGCTTGCCAATCGGGCTCTGCACCGCGATCGCCGGCTGCGTGGTATCGTTCAGCGATCCCGGCACCGTCACGTCGTTCGAGCCTTGCTTGGAGAGCAGCGTCGGCACGCCGTCGATCAGATAGAGGCCGAGGCCGTTGGAGCTCCCGCCGATCTCGATCAGCAGCACCGTCCGCGCCGCGGTTGGAGTCGCAGCAGCGCGGTCGAGGTCGGCCGCCACCGGGGTGAAGGAGATGTTGAAGGTCGCGCCCAGCACGTGCTGCGGATCGGCCAAGGCGGGGATGCCCGACTTGCTGCCCGCCGTGCCGCCATCGTCCACGATGCCCTTCTCATCGCTGTCATAAAGCGCGTCTTGAGGATCCAGTTCAACCAGCACCGCCCCGCTTGTCAGGGAGGACAGCACCGCCGCAGCCGCGGCAAAACGGGAAACATAGTAGGACGAGCGGCGGCGGCGCCCGGCATCGCTGCGGTGGGCGCGGAGCAGCGCGTCGGTGGGCGAACCGGTCTGCAAGACCCCCGTGAGCGAGCGGCGCGTGGCCAAGGCCGGGGTGATCAAATGAAGTTTGTGGAGCAACATGGTAAGGTATCGAATTCGAGTAAAAAGGTCCCTTGCGGGGCAGCGGTCAAAAAACTCCCGAAGCGGGAGTCAGGCGGCTCAAACGGAGGGCCGGGTTACCACGGCGGACTCGGGAAAAACCCAAGAATCCCGCGTCCGCCGTGGCTTTCTCATGCAGTCTTCCGGCGAAACCCAAGACGCCGGGAGAGACCGCGAGACCATCCGTTTAACCACCGGAAAGCAGCGAGAGCGGAGCCCGGAGGCATTCGCAGAGGATGATCTCGTGCGATGACTTGCGGGGCGCGCTAGCCGCCAGGCCTGCGCATCGACACGAGGTCGCGGCGGCGGGTGGCTTGGTGAAGAAGTGGTGGAGCGACATGTGCAGGGAAGCGGTTTTAATTCCTCGCGGGGGTAATGGGTTTGTCCCGTTCCTCGCGGCTCTTTTGCCAACTTGCTCCCCTGCGCGGGGTGGCTCGAAATGCTCGCCGGTGCTGCCTTGCAGATCCGGGTTGCGGCTGACGGCGGGACTAATGCCCACTAGTAGGTGGGAGATCAAGAGGAAAGTTCAGAAAATCTGAAGATGGCATTCCCGTCACCTTTGCTGCGGTGCAACGCTTGATGGAGGCTGCTTATCGGAGGTCGGCTTGGACCCCGAGGGATGAAACCCATTCTCGAATGCCTACCTGCGATGTAGGGCGTGAATCAAATTGGGAGAAAAATCTCTTGAAGTGATACAGATGAGCTGTATCACCTGTCTCGCCTAATGTTGCCGTTCGTATTCCATCTTCGCGAGGGTGAGCCGGTCTCGGATCAGATCGTCCGGGCGGCGCACCATGCGCTCGCCAGCGGTGACCTGAAGGAGGGCGAACTCTTCCCCTCCACCCGCGCCCTGGCGCAGCAGCTCAAGATCTCGCCGACCACCGCCAACAAGGTGGTCTCGCAGCTCCGGGAGCTCGGCTTCCTCGCCAGCCGCCCGGGCATCGGCATGGTCATCCAAGCCCCCCACCTGCCGGATGTGGGCGAGCGCCTCGCCCTGTTAGAGCCGGCCGCCCGTCGCTTCATGGACGAAGCCCGCGCCCTCCACCTGAGCGTCGACGACTTCGAGGCGCTGCTGCGCCGCATGGAAACTCCCAACCCGCCTCCGCCATGATCACTATCCGCGATCTCCATAAACGTTTCGGCCGCCACGATGCCCTGCGCGGCGTCGATCTCGAAGTGCCGCAGGGCAAGGTCACCGCCTTCCTCGGCCCGAATGGCGCGGGCAAGACCACCACCATCAAGTGCGCCATGAACCTGGTCGATCGCGACTCCGGCGAAGTCAGCGTCCTCGGCACCGATGCCCGCCAACTCGCCCGCCCGCAGTGGCAGCGCATCGGCTACGTCTCGGAGAACCGCCAGCTCCCCGGCTGGATGACCGTGCCGAAGCTGATGAACTACCTGCGCCCGATGTATGGCGCGCACTGGGACCGCGATTTCGAGAAAAAAATGACCGCCCTCTTCGAGCTACCGCTCAAGACTCGCCTCGGCTCGATGTCCCGCGGCCAGCGCATGAAGGCCGCCCTCCTCTCCGCCCTTGCCTACCGCCCCCAGCTCGTGGTTCTCGACGAGCCCTTCTCCGGCCTCGACGCGCTGGTGCGCGACGAGTTCCTGTTAGGCCTCCTCGAGCTAACCGAGGCCGAGGGCTGGACCGTCTGGATCTCCTCCCATGATATCGAGGAGGTCGACCGCTTCGCCGACCGCGTTGCGATCATCGACTCCGGCCGCGTCGATCTCCAGGAAGACGTCGACACCCTGCGCGAGCGCTTCCGCAGCGTCGAGCTGTGGTTCGATAGCGAGCCGGTCCTGCCCCCCGCCGTTCCCGAGACCTGGCTGAATCCCCAGGTCGCCGGCCGCACCATCCTCTTCAGCGATTCGAACTACGATGAATCCCGTAGCGCCACCGTGCTCTCGCATGTCTTTCCCGCCAGCCGCCGCCTCGAGGTCCGCCGCATGACCCTGCGCGAGATCTTCGTCGCCCTCGCCCGCAGCTACCGCACCAAAAACTCCTGAAGCCATGCCCCATTCGCCGCTCACCCGCTTCCTGGCGATCCTGCTCGTCGTCGCCTTCGCCGTCGTCATGTTCTGGCCGGAGGAGAGTGCCTACGCCGCCGCAGGCTACTCCTTGGGGGGCCTCATGCTTGCGCTCGGAATCTTCACCTGGAGCGCCGTGCGCGGTGCTCCGCCCTTCGATGACCACGCCTTCCACCGCAGCCTCCCGCCCGGCGATGGGGCGGCCTTCCGGAGCGTTCTGGGAATCCACCTGCTCATGATCGGCGGCTTCGTCCTGATCGTCCTGGTGCACTGCCTGCGCTACGGCTTCGGCTGGCGCGCGATGACCTATGGTGCCGCTGCGGTCACCCTCCCGGTTCTTGCTCTCATCTCCCTCGTGGGGATCATTTCCAGCGTCGCCTCCGCGCGCCAACATTGGCGTCTCTTCGCATGGACGGCGGTCGTTTTCCTACCGCTGCTCTGCATCTACTGGGTCCGCTGGGCTACTGGAGGACTCGATGGTGAAAGATGGGGCTGGAACGAAGTCTATTTTCCTGCTGTTCGGACAATAGTCCTCACTGCTGCCGGCCTCTATCCTCTGATCTGGTGGCTGGTCGCTGTCCGGCGTCGCAAGGTGCTCGGCTTGGTCTTCGGTGCGGCCACCGGAGCCTTACTTCCTTGGCTCTTCGTTTACGGTTACTTCGTCCCGGTACCTCCTTCTCAGCTCGATCCCAGGGGAGGGGCAGCCAATCCGAATCCAGGCCTGCAGCTTGTCCGTAAAACTATCCCTGAGGACAGCGGACAGTGGCTCCCGCTTTCCGAATTGTTCGAGGTGAAGGGGCTGGCCGAAGGCGAGTTTGCGAGCCTGGAATACCTGACAGTGGACCTCGATTCCAAAAACCGCGGGCACACGCTTGTTCCGGTCTGGGAAACGCGAGAGTCGACAGGCGACGTTCCATGGTCAACCCGGATGGTACGTCCTGTCACCATCCGCAAGCTCGACGGTCGCATCGTATGGGGCGAGCAGGGGGTCTGGGAACATCTCCGTACCAGAATTCCTGCCACCGGGAGCTTCGGATATTGGAGCCGGGGGAGGTCTTTGGACGCCACCTTGGCCATTTCGAAACCTGGCCGCGAAGTGAGCTATACCGGAGCATCCGGCCACGGCAATTTCACCTATAGGGACGATCGCGCCGGGCAGTTGATGATGCGGCCATGGAAGACTGCTGTCGCCAGGATCACCCGCTGGGCCTCCCTGGGAGATTGCAGCCTGACGGAAGGCGGATCGTTTCGGATGAAAGACGGAGGAACTTTGAAGGTGATCCCTTTGTCGCAGAACGGGCTCAAACAGGTTGTCACCTTCAAGATGTATAACGAAAGCCTCAGTGAGACGGACGGGCCGTGGTTCGGCCCCGCCTACCGCGGGTTTCACGATCTTGATGATGCCCTGAAGGTCGTGATGGTAGACGCCTCGGGAAAACATGCCTTCGCGCTCGATACCTTGTCACCGCAACCCGGCGCGAGGATCCTGCTTGGCGGCTATTACGAGTGGTCCTTTGTCGTAAGCCCGTCCGGGGATCTGGAAGAGACGAAGCGCAACGAAATGATGAACGGCGCGCGCCTCTACCTCTTTCTGCCCAAGATCGATGAGGACTACCGCACGATCACCATGCCGCCGCCGTGACAGCGGGAGCCCGCGGCCACCCTACCTCAGCAGCTTCCCCTCCAGCTCTTCCAGCGGCACGCCCTTCGTCTCCGGCATCATGAAGCGCACCCAGACCAGTTGCAGCACCATCATCCCCGCGAAGAACGCGAACACCCAACCCGGGTGAAACCTGTCCACCATCTTCGGGAAGAAGGTCGTCAGCAGCGCCGCGAAGATCCAGTGCGTGAAGCTCCCCAGCGATTGACCCGTGCCGCGGTGCTCGTTCGGGAAGATCTCCGCGATGAACACCCAAATCACCGCGCCCTGACCAATCGCATGCGCCGCGATGAACGCGAAGATGCACACCGGCACGATCGAGTAGTTTCCGGAGAAGAAGGCCCACGCCACCATCCCCAGCGACGCGATATATCCGAATGACCCGATATAAAGCAGCGTCCGCCGTCCCAGCCGGTCGATCAGCCACAAGCCCACGAAGGTAAACACCAGGTTCGTCACCCCGATCCCCACCGATTGCAACAAAGCCGCCTCTTTCCCCAGCCCCGTCATCTCGAAGATCCGCGGCGCGAAGTAGAGGATCGCATTGATCCCGGAGAGCTGGTTGAAGAACGCGATCAGGAAGGCCAGCAGGATCGGCACCTTCAGCCGTGCCGACCAGAAGGCTCCCTTGGCGTGACCCGCCGTCGAATGGCTCGCGATGCTGTCCGCCGTCGCCTCGATCTCCGCCGGCGAGGCATCGGGAGTCATCTGCTTCAGCACCGCGATCGCCCCGCTGCGGTCCTGCCGGCGGCTGATCAGCCAGCGCGGGCTCTCCGGCAGCAGCAGGCTCATCACCATGTAGATCGCGGAGGGCACCGCCACCACTCCCAGCATCCAGCGCCACGCATCCTCGCCGATCTTGCCCAGCAGCGCATTGGAGAGGAAGGCCATCAGGATCCCGAAAACGATGTTGAATTGGAACATCCCCGCCAGCCGTCCGCGCTTCTCCGGCGGCGCGATCTCCGAGATATACATCGGCGCCACCACCGTCGAAACGCCGATCCCGATCCCGCCCAGGAAGCGTGCGATCGTGAAGGTCATCACGTCCGGCGCGAATGCCGAGCCCAACGCCGAGACCAGATAAATCGCCCCGATCCAGAACAGCGTCTTCTTGCGCCCGAAGCGCTCGGTCGGCCAGCCCCCGAAGAAGGAACCGAGCACGGTCCCGTAGAGTGCCGAGGCGATCGCGAAGCCGTGCATCCCCTCGCTGAGATTCCACAGCTTCTGGATGGTTTGCTCTGCGCCGGATATGACCACCGTGTCGAAGCCGAAGAGAAATCCGGCAAGCGAGGAGATGATCGACCAAAGGGTGACCTTGTTCATGGATGGGTTTTTACGAGAACTGAAAACTACTGGCCGCGGAGGGTAGCCGCGTCACGCGCTCGCAGGGAGCGGTAAATCTTTACGGAAGCGCGCGCGGAGATATTCCGGCAGGGCAGGAGTGGCACCATGGCAACTGCACACATACGCGGCGACCTCGTTGGCCACCTCCGAGATCGCATCCAGCGGCCAGCCGCCCAGCAGTCCGAGCGTGGTCGCTGCCAGGAAGGAATCGCCCGCGCCCACCGTGTCGCGCAGTTCCACCGTGCAGCCGGAGTGCTCCGCCCATGCCGCGCCATCGTGGAGGATGCTGCCCTCCGCCCCGAGCGTGCAGGCAATCAAACGCAGCTGGTAGCGCTCCGCCAGGGAGGCCAGTTGCTGCTTCACCGCACCGCCGATCCCGAGGATATCCACGATCTTCGCCAGCTCCCCGTCATTCAGCTTCACCACGTCCGCCAGCTCCAGCGAGCCCAGCAGCATCTCGGTCGTGAAGAAAGTGCCGCGCAAATTCACGTCGAAAATCCGCAGCGTCCCCGGCCCGGCACAATCTAACAGCTCGCGGATCGCTCCCGCCGAAGCCGCCGAACGCTGCGCCAGCGTGCCGAAACACACCGCGTCCGCCGCCGCGAAAGCCTCGCGCCCCGCCGCATCGGCCACCAGGTGATCCCAGGCCACATCCGGATGAATCGTGAAATGCGGCTGGCCGTCGGCCATGACTTCCACGCTCACCGATCCGGTCGGACGCACCGGATCAATCGATACCGCGCCACGATTCACTCCGTGGGATTCCAAGCTATGAAGCAGGCGCTCGCCCTCCGCATCATTGCCCACGCGGCTGACCAGCCGGGCATCCGCGCCCAGCGCCGCTGCATGGCAGGTGAAATTCGCGGGCGCACCGCCCATCGCGGCCCCGCCGGGAAACAGATCCCACAGAAATTCACCGATGCCGACTACGAGCGGTCGGCCCGATACAGGTCCGTGGGGTTTATCCGAGTGACGAAGGTCCGGCATGAAGAAGTCGCTTTTGAGGAGAAGTCGTGAGAAGGCCCCGCATTTGAAATGCGGGATCGGGTTCGCCGCTAGCTTCCTGGCATGACAGGTCGGCTCACCTGTCACCCCCCCGAAATGCTGCCAGCGACGGGCGGCCCCACTGGGAGCGCCGTGGCACCGCCCGGCAGAAGCCACCCCGACGGCTGGCGATATCACCATGATGGAGTGGAGATTGCCGCCCCAATGGTGCCAACCGACGGACGGGCAAATGCAGTTTCCGTTGGCTGCCCTCGTGTCCGCCCGGAAACCCCTTTTCCCGTAATGACAAGTATTCCGTCCTGCCAATGACGAAATACCCGCCGACCTGCAAACTCATTGACGGCCCGCACTCACCGTCCTGTCATCGATTAAACCCATGGAAACCCCGTCAAGCTCCGTCACTCGCTTCCCGGAGATCGCCCGCCAGCTTCGCGAGGAAATCCTCTCCGGCCGCTACGGCGCGGAGGGCCGCATGCCCAGCGAGGCCCAATTGGTCCGTCGCTTCGGCGTCTCCCGGCCCACCGTCGCCCGCGCCCTCCGCGTCCTCGCCGACGAAGGCCTGCTGGAGCGCCGCGCCGGCTCCGGCTCCTTCGTCCGCCAGGGCGTGAAGAGCGGCGCCGCCACCAGCAAGCTCCTCGCCCTCCTCGTCTCCGGCCTCGGCAATACCGAGATCTTCCAGCTCATCTGCGGCGAGATCGCCAGCCTCGCCCGCATGCACGACTACGGCCTCGTCTGGGGCGGCTCCGATCAGCCCCGCCTCGATCCCGAACTCAGCCTCAAGCAGACCGAGCAGCTCTGCGGCCAGTTCATCGACCGCCGCGTCGCCGGCGTCTTCTTCGCCCCGCACGAATTGGTGAAGGAAAAGGAAGCCGCCAACCGCGAGATGGCCGTCATGCTTCGCGAAGCCGGCATCCCGGTGGTCCTCCTCGATCGCGACCTCGTGCCCTTTCCGAACCGCAGTGACTTCAACCTCGTCGGCATCGATAACTTCGCCGGCGGCCACATGCTCGCCGAGCACCTGCTCAAGCTCGGCTGCCAGCGCATCCACTTCGTCGCCCGCCCGCATTCCGCCCCCACCGTCGAAGCGCGCCTGGCCGGTGTCCGCGAAGCCCTCGCCCGTTGGAACGTCCGCCCGGAACCGAACTGGATCCACATCGGCGAGTTCGAGGACAAGAAGTTCGTCCGCAACCTCACCGGCCCCGCTCGCGCCGATGCGTACGTCTGCGCAAACGACCACACCGCCGCCATGCTCATGCGCGAGCTTCACCAGGCCCGCGTCCGCGTCCCGGAAGACGTCCGCGTCGTCGGCTTCGATGACGTGAAGTTCGCCACCCTCGTCTCGCCCCCCCTCACCACCGTCCAGCAGCCCTGCCGCGACATCGCCCTCACCGCCTTCCGCGCCATGATGGATCGCCTCTCCGATCCCACGCTGCCCGCCTGCCAGCTCACCCTCACCCCGCGCCTCGTCATCCGCGATTCCTGCGGCGCCTACCTCCCGCGCCCCACCGAAGTGAGCAGCGAGAACCTCTGGAAGCAATAGCCCCCGGGAGGGCGGACTTCAGTCCGCCCGTCTATCGGAGACACCCCTTAAATCGGCGGCGGAATCGCTCCCGCAGCCCCGGACACCCGCTCCCATCCCGCTCTCGCTGCTTGCCGCGCCCGCGGCCAATCCAACCGCGAGTCCCCCTTCTTCTCCTCCCAATCGGTCCGCATCGCATTCTCCGCCGCCTCGAAGCTCGAATTGTAGCGGTTCGGCCCCTCATACCCCAAGCGATACGCGGGCGAGTAGTCCTCATAAGTGAAATCCTCCTCCGCGGCGAAGCCCTGCTCGGTGTGATGCTCGCTCCAATAGCGCTCCTCATCCGTTGGACTGATCGTCGCCGCCGTCTGGTGTCCCAGCGCGCCGCCCGCCACCGCGCCGACGACCGCGCCAATCGTCATGCCCACCGGCCCGCCTGCCATTCCCGCGGCAGCCCCCGCCAAGGCTCCGCTGGTCGCACCGATGCCGGTGCCCACCGGGTGATCGATGGTCGTATCCGTGATGTCGTCGATCTCGCGCTCTTCGTCCGGGGTCAATGCTTCAGGTTTCATGATTCGCGTGGTTAGGTTGCTTGCTTCCGTTTTCGCAAGCTCCATGCCACCGCCCTGATGCCTCTGGTACAAGCACTAGCGGTGTCCTCGTATCATTTGATAGCGCATGCTGCTCCCTGTGGATTGCAGATCGCCAACGCTAGCGGCACGACCCGCGCGGACAGCTCTCCCACTGGGAGCGCGGAGCCTCCGGCCCGCAGAACGGTCCCCAACATCTGTTAGCTCACCAATGCTGCCAAACCGCCAAGCTCCGCCCCCGCCTTCCCTTCAAACTTGGACGTTCGATGTTGGACGGTCGATGTTCGATGTTTTCCTCCCCCCTTTCCTGATCACTGATCACTGATCACTCGGCACTCTGCCTTTCCCCCGCGCCTCGCGTTTCGTTCGCCTTAAAACCCCGGCATCTTCGCGGCTTCTTTCCCTACCTCACCTCATTCCTCTCCATCACCCCCCGGATCTCCTTGGGCGAAAGCGCCCCTCCGAAGATATACACCTCATCCACCCCGCCCCGGAAGAAACGCCCGTGGGCAATCGAAGGCGACCCCGGCCGATCCGTGATGTTCCTCCCGATCCACACCCCGTGGTTCGCATTCACATCCGTCTTGATCGGTCGCAGTGTGCGCCGCGTGATTTCCTCCATCCGCCCGTCCACATAGGCGATCACATGTGTCCCGATGTCCGGGCTCGAGCCGCCGAAAAGCACCACCGCCACATGGTGCCACTTCCCGTCGCGCAGGTCGGTGCTGCCGACCAGGTGACCCAGATGCGTGCCCACCCGGACCCGCCCGACCAAGCCTTCCTCCTCCAGCGGATTCAGCGAGACCTGCCACACCCCGCCCGCATTGTAGCTATCGAAGCGGCCCCAGGAAACGATCGCGAAGCCCTCCTTGGTCGAGAGATCCGCCGGTGCCTTCACCCAGAAACAGACCGTGCGTGGATCGCCGCCCTCGATCCCCGGGAATCCGCTCTCCGCGAAGGCCGACTTCCCGTCGAAATCGAGCCCGCCCTTGATGCGGCCCTCACCCCACGCGGGACCACCACCTCCCGCATCTGCCAGCAGCTTCAAGTCCATCGGACCCTCCGGCATGCCGCGCGAATCCGCCGCGGAAAGGGTGCCGCTGCCCTCGTCCATCGCCCAGTGCACATACGGCGCGGGGCTTTCCGAGCGCGGTGGCAGCGCCGTGTAAAAGGACGCATCCTGGCGCTCGGTCGCATTCTCGCCCAGCAACAGCGTGTCGCCCTTCTTCACCGCCGTGCTCTTGCCGCGATCCGCGGATTGCAAGGAGACGTCCGCGCCCATCGCCACCAGCTCCAGATCGGAGCCCTTGTTCACGGAGAGCGCGTAGTCCTCGTCCGAGCGCACGGAGCCCCTCGCCGTCGAAACCGTGTAGTGCCCGTCCTTCGCCGAGGTATGAACCACCATCCTCCCTTGGTTCAGTCGCGCTTCACCTGCGGACAGCACCTGAATATCCGCCGGACCTTCGACAATCATCGTACTTCCCTTCGCCCCGCGCATCTCCAGGATGCCAGAGCTGAAGTGGATCCTCGCCCCGGCTCTCACGCCTTCGCCTTCACTCAAGTCGCGTCCTACTTCCCAAGTCACCGTCTCCGCCCGCAGCACCGTTGCCACCGGCGTCGACTTGAAGAACAACCAATTGCTCGCGAAGAGTGCCACCGCAGCCGCTGCCCCCGCGCCGATCCCGCGCATCCAATTCTGCCGCGTCTGCAAGCGCTGCCTCACCCCGCCCACGAAGCTCTCCTGCTCCTGTGCGCGCAGGAATTTCATCGTCTCGTTCACACCACGCTCGCGCGTGAACTCGTCCTCCGCGGCGATCCCTAGCATCGCATCGATCGCCGCCAGATCGGCCAGCCGCTCCGCCGCTGCGGGATCGTCCAGCAAGCGCCGGATCTCCTCCTCGCTGCCATCACCCGCCAGAATGCGGGCCAGGATCTCGTCGTCCTCCTTCATCCTTCCGCGATTTCGATTTTCTTCCGCACACAGTCCGCCAGCACCTCGCGCAGCCGGTGGAGCTGCATCGTCAGTGCCGAGTAGCCCCGCCCGCTCTCCGCGGCCAGGTCGCGCACGCTTTTGCCCTCCACGTAGCGTTCGTTCAAAAGGGTCCGCGAGGGCCCCTCGACCCGCCGCAGGCAATCCGCCAGCGCATCGAGCGAATGACCGGAGATGGGGATGCCGCCTTGCTCGCTGTCCATCAGGCGGCCCAGCTCCTCGCTGCCGCCCACGCACTCGTCGCGGCGCTTGCGCACGTGATTGCGCAGGTGGTTCTTCGCAATCGTCTTGAGCCACGGCTCCAACTCGCCCTCGCCGGTGAACTGGTGGATCTTCCGATACGCCGTCAGGAAGGCCTCCTGCGCCAGGTCGTCCGCCTCGCTCCAGTCCGCCATGCGGGCCCGCAGGTAGGCGCGCAGCCAGCCCTGGTGGCGGCGCACGATTCCGCTGAAGGCGTCGAGGTCGCCTTGGCAGCTCCTTTCCCAAGCGATGCGATCGTCAGAGTCCATGGGTCCTCTCCATGATGTCGCCAGTTCACTGGAATATCACAAAAATCTTCACCGACCCCGCGGTGTCCGGCCAGCCGCGCCGCTTCTACCGGAGTTCCCGTGTCCCCCGAAACGGGGCACCCCCCGCCCCCCGGAACGGGACAGGGGGTGGTGCCCCGAACGGGACACCCCCCGTCCCCCAAAACGGGGCACAAAGGTACTCCCATTAAGGGTACCCCCATAAGGTACTCCCCTGAAGGTGCGGCAGCATCGGCAAAAGATGTGTTACGTGGGAAGCTCTGGCACATGAGGCGGTGAACCCACGAACGTCGAATTTTGAAGGGAAGGCAGAGGAGCGGAAGTTGGGAGTCCGACGGGAGCTTGTGAGGTAACAGCCGAAGGGGACCATTCTGCGGGCCGGTGGCTCCGCGCTCCCAGCAGTAGAGCCGTCCGTGGGTGGAGACGCCGGGTTCTTGGGAGGAGGGTGATGCGGGTGGTGCCAGGCGCTTCACGGCGGCGAGCCGCAGCAGTCCATGGCCGCTGTGCGGCTTTTGGCAGTAGAAGAAGCGCGGCGGGGAGGGCAGGGTTGGGGTCGGAGTTTGTCACCGGCTGCCGCTTGCAAAGGGGGGCGGTTGGGGCTAAACATTTGACACTCCCGAAACGAGCGGGTTTAGTGCATAAAATTGCACTGGCCTGTGGTGCTATCGCTTCCTCATGAATCTTCCTCAATCCTGCTGCATTCTCGGGCTTTCGTTTGTTGCATCCGCGATGGCGGCCCCGCCGACGGGCGGGATCACGAGGCATCTCTGGACCGGGATTGGAGGGGGCACGCAGGTGGTGAACCTCACCAGCCTGGGCAGCTTTCCAAACAGCCCGACCCAGAGCCTGACGCTGTCGAGTTTCCTGGCGCCGACGGACAGTGCGGACAACTACGGCCAGCGGGTATTCGGTTGGGTGCACGCGCCGGTGACGGGGAACTACCGGTTCTACATTCACTCGGATGACAGCAGCGAGCTGTGGCTGAGCACGACGGAATCGCCGGACGACAAGCGCAAGATCGCGGGAGTGTCGGGTTATACGAATGCGGCCGAATGGACGAAGATGCCGGACCAGGCTTCCGCGGTGATTCCGCTGGTGGCGGGGCGCTACTACTACATCGAGGCCCTGCACAAGGAAGGCGGTGGCGGGGACAATCTGGGTGTGGGCTGGACCTACCCGGGGCAGGCGAGCATCGCCTACCTTCCGGGTAGCCGCTTGAGCACGTGGCAGAACGTCGCGCCGATCCTGGGCGATGACTATGCTTGGACGAGGCCCGGGGCTTCCACCCGGATCCGGGTGCTGGACAACGACCGCGATCCGAACGGCAAGGCGACCCTCAACATCGGCAGCCTGGCAATCCAGACGCCGCCGGCCCATGGCACGGCCACGGCCGGGGCGGGTGGCAAGATCCTCTACACCCACACCGGCAGCGGCACGGGGATGGATTCCTTCGTGTATCGCATCCAGGATCAAGGGGGGCTGATCTCGACTGCCACGGTGCAGGTGGAGATCACGGAGGCGATGCGGCTGCCGCTGGCTTCTTCCCGGATGCCGGCGGGCCCGCCGCCGCAGGCGTTGATGGCGGTGAATGCGTTTCCCGCGATCAGCTTCGAAAACCCGCTGGCGATCGTGACGCCGCCGGGAGAGACTAACCGGATCTTCGTCGTCGAGAAGGGCGGGGACATTGAGGTGATTCCGAACCTTGCCACGCCGGTGGCCAGTACCTTCCTGAATCTCGATGAGATTGTGAACGGTCGGGTACCGGGGTCCTTCAAGACCTCCAGCGAGTGCGGCTTGCTAGGCCTGGCCTTCCATCCGCAGTTCGCGACCAACGGGCGCTTCTTCGTTTACTATTCGGTGACCATCGGGAACGCCTTCTATCAGCGGCTATCCGAGTTCGCGAGGTCGGCAGTGAACGCGAACCTGGCCGATCCGGGGTCCGAGAAGATCCTGATCCAGCAGTTGGACGACTACGACAACCACAACGGCGGCTGCGTGCAATTCGGCAACGACGGGTATCTCTACGTGAGCTTCGGTGACGAGGGGGATCAGAACGATGCGGGTGCGAATTCGCAGAAGATCACGAAGGACTTCTGGTCCTCGATGATCCGGATCGACGTGAACCCCGATCCCGCGAACTACAACGGCAGTCCGGGCCTGCGCCCGAACACGCATGCGGCGGTGGTGCTGGATCCGAATACTAACAACCCGCGCTACAAGGTGCCGGCGGACAATCCATGGGTGGGGGCGACCAGCTTCAACGGGCTGGCGGTGACGCCGGCGAATGTGCGCACGGAATTCTGGGCGGTGGGCCTGCGCAATCCGTGGCGCTTCTCCTTCGACCCGCCGACGGGCGACCTGTGGTGCGGCGATGTGGGCGGCGGGAGCTGGGAGGAGATCAACAAAATCACCAAGGGCGGCAACTACGGGTGGGCCTACCGCGAAGGGGCGGGGAACGGCCCACGCTCGGGTGAAGCGCCGCAGAACTGGGCGGGCGCGGTGCTGCCGGTCTTCGCCTACGGGCACGGCTCGGGAGCGATGCAGGGGAACTCGGTGACGGGCGGCGTGCTGTATCGCGGGACGAGGCTGCCCGCTCTAACAGGGAAGTACATTTTCGCGGATTACTCGTCGGGAAATATCTGGTCGATGGATCCGGCGGTCGGCGCGGCCTCGGTGACGCGGCTGACGGGGGAGGGCGGGATCGCGGGATTCGGCACCGATCCTGCGAATGGCGACATCTTGCTGGCGGATCTTGACGGGCAGGTGCGCCGCCTGGTCTCGCAGGCGGTGGATACCGGTTTCCCGGCGACGCTGACGGACACCGGGCTCTTCATCGATGCGGCGACGCTGGCACCGGCGACGGGCTTGGTGGAGTATGGAGTGAACCTGCCTTTCTGGTCGGATCATGCGAAGAAGCGGCGCTGGTTCGGGATTCCTGAACTGGTGTCGAAGCTGGGCTATAGCAAGGAAGGGGCGTGGACCACGCCGGTGGGGACGGTGTGGGTGAAGCACTTCGACATGGAGATGACGCGCGGCAATCCGGCGACGAACAAGAAGCTGGAGACGCGGGTGCTGGTGAGGAATACGGAGGGTTCGTATGGGGTTTCGTATCGCTGGAATGCGGGCGGGACCGAGGCGACGCTGGCGGCAGAGGCGGGCGAGGAGTTCGATCTTTCCATCAATGTCGGTGGTACGCCGACGGTGCAGCGATGGAAGATCCCATCGCGCTCCGAGTGCATGACCTGCCACACCACGCAGGCGGGACATACACTGTCCTTCCGGACACGGCAGTTGAACCTGCCGGGGACGGTGGGATTGCAGAGCGGGAACTTGATCCAGTTGCTGGCGGATGGGGGCTATTTGCAGGGGCTGGATACGGCTCCGGCATCGCTGCCGAAGCATGTGGCGGGGGATGACGCGGCGTATTCGCTGGAGGCGCGGGCGCGGGCTTGGCTGGATGTGAATTGCTCGTATTGCCACATGGCGGGCGGGACGGCGCCGACGAATTTCGACGTGCGGGCGCAGGTGCCGCTTTTCGCGACGAACACGGTCGGCGTGACCCCGGCGAGCGGCACGCAGAATCCGGCGGACCGCTTGCTTCTGTTAGGGCAAGAGGAACGGTCGGTGCTGATTCACCGGGCAGGAGCGCGGAGCGGGTATACGCGGATGCCGCCGCTGGCGACGAATGTGGTGGATACGGCGGGGGTGCAGTTGCTGATCGATTGGATCGAAGCAAGCGGGGGGAGGGAGAGCTTCGCGGAGTGGACCTCGGCAAAGTTGGGTGGCCGGCCGGTGGAAGATCAGGCGGCGGGCGCGGATCCGGATGGGGATGGCCGGGATAACCGGCAGGAGTTTCTGGAGCATACGGATCCGCTGGCGGGGGACCGCGGGGTGGTGCCGGGGGTGCTTGCGGTGGAGGGGGGATTGAAGCTGACGTTTCCGGGCTTGCCGGGGCGGGGGATGGTTTTGGAGAGCTCCGGGGATCTGGCGGATTGGAGTGATTGGCCGTTCTTGGGGAATGATGGTTTGGAGCGGAACGGGCCTTGGGAGGTGACGGTGCCTTTGGAAGATGGGGCGCGGTTTTTCCGGGGGAGGGTGGAGGAGAGGTAGGGGGGAAATGACGAATTTCGAATGCCGAATGAAAGGCGGAAGGCGGGAAACATCGAACATCGAACGTCCAACATCGAACGTCCAAGTTTTAGAGAGTTGAAGGGAAAGGTGGGGCGGGCGGGTAAGGCCGGAACCCCGGGTTTTGCCCGGGGGCCATCTCTCTGCTGCCTCTTCGAGGCTTTGGAACCGGACGGCGGCCTGTGCCAACTGCGCGCAATAGATCAATGCAATTTAATGCAACATTTGGCTTGTGATCCGATGGGCGGGGTGGCAATTTGTGGGCGAACCGATTACCCTGATCTGACGATGAACCCTAGAACACACGCTTTAGTTTTTGCATTTGCCGGTTTGCTCGCGCTTCCTGCGATGGCGGAGGACACGCCCAAGAAAGAGGAGGCCCCGAAGGCTCCGGAGACGGTTCCGGCGGTCGCTCTGGACTTTGGTGATTCCGCTTCGGCGACGCTGACGACGAAGGCTTGGGAGGCGCTCAATGCCGGCAAGCACGATGCGGTGGACGGCTATACCGCGAAGTGTGTGGAGCTTTATGCGGCCAAGGCGGATGAGATGCAGAAGGGCCTGACCGAGGCAGCCGGCGCGGACAAGGCGAACGAATACTGGGCGCTGAACGACGTGGGGACCTGCTACTTCATCCGCGCCCAATCCAAGGAAGCGCGCGGCGATGGCAAGGGTGCGATCCCGTATTACAAGGCGGTGGTGGAGAAGTATTCCTTCGCCCAGTGCTGGGATACGAAGGGCTGGTTCTGGAAGCCCGCGGACGCGGCGAAGGCGAAGCTGAAGAGCTTGGAATTCGACGCGCTGAAATAGGCGAGGCATTGAGCTGTTAGTCTCTCCCCACGGATCACCGTTCATGCTCGTTTCCACGCCCGACGCCACCTCGCTGTCCTGCGATTTCCCGCCCGCGAACCAGTGGGTGACGGAGGACGGGCAGGACTACGCCTTGATCGAGGGGCTGGAGGAGATGGCGCCGTTCTTCCTGAACATCGTGAGTCCCGACGACCACTGGATGTTCTTCGCCAGCAGCGGGGCTTTGAGCGCGGGGCGGGGCAGTGCTGACAACGCGCTCTTCCCTTACGAGACGGCGGACAAGGTCGGCGACAGTTGGAATAGCACGGGGCCGTGGACGGCGATTCTTGTCGGCGATGTGCTGTGGGAGCCGCTGCGGCCGAGAACCCTGGCCGCGCCGGGGGTGAAGCGGCGCTTGCGGAAGAACGTGACGGGGGACGAGGTGGTCTTCGAGGAGGAGCACGAGGGCCTGCAACTACGTTTCTCGTACCGCTGGCAGTGCTCGGAGCGCTTCGGCTTCGTGAGGCGTGCGCGGCTGGAGAATTTCGGGAGCGAGCCGGTGGCGCTGCGGCTGGTGGATGGCCTGGACAACTTCCTGCCGGCCGGGGTGGACCAACGCATGCAGAACCAGTTCAGTTGTCTGGCGGATGCCTACAAGCTGAGCGAGTTGGCCGCCGGGGGGCGCCTGCTGGTCCATCGCCTGGCCGCCGGGATCATCGACCGGGCGATCCCGCTGGAGTGCCTGCTGGCGACAACGGTGTGGACGCGGGGACTAGCGGGGGCGCGGAGTTTTCTATCGCGGCAGGAGGCTCAGGATTTCTTGCGCGGGCATGAGCCGGAGGAGCGTGAATTATCCCGAGGCAGTCGTGGTGCGCTTTTTCTCGGGAGGGATTTCGAGCTGGGTGCGGGGACTAGCGCGGATTGGATGATGGTGGCGGAGCTGAAGCAGTCGCAGGCCAAGGTAGCGGCGCTGTGCCAGCAGCTTGAGAATCGTGCGGCGCTGGATGCGGAGGTGGCAGCGGATGTGATCCGCGGGCGCAAGCGGCTGAGGCGTTTGGTCGCGGCGGCGGATGGCATCCAGCAGGGGGCGGACCGCGATGCGACGCTGCATCATTATCAGAATACGCTGGGCAATATTTTGCGCGGCGGAGTGCCGCTGGATGGCTCGAAGATCCGGGCGCAGGGCTTCGCGACTTATCTGGGGAAGCACAACGTGGCCTTGCTCGATTCGAGCCGCGCCGGGCTCAAACATCTGCCTGAAGAGTTGCCGCGGGAGCGCTGGCTGGCGGAGATCCGGGCGCTCGGTGATCCGGACCTGGAGCGGCTGGCGGTGGAGTATCTGCCGCTGGTGCTGAGCCGCCGCCATGGCGATCCGAGCCGGCCCTGGAATCGTTTTGCGATCCGGGTGAAGGACGAGGCGGGAGAGCCGGTGCAGTACTTCGAGGGCAACTGGCGCGACATTTTCCAGAACTGGGAAGCGCTGGCGTGGAGCCATCCGGATTACCTGGATGCCTTCATCACCAAGTTCGTGAATGCCTCGACGGTGGACGGCTTCAATCCGTACCGGATTTCCTCGGACGGGCTGGATTGGGAGGTGCCGGATGCGGAGGATCCGTGGTCGTCGACCGGCTACTGGGGCGATCACCAGATCGTTTACTTGCTGAAGCTGTTAGAGGCACAGGCGGAGGTGCGGCCGGAGTTCCTGGCGGGGAATCTCGACCGGGCTTCTTACGTTTTCGCCGACGTTCCGTATCGTCTGTGTGGCTGGGACGAGCTGTTAGAAGATCCGCGTCATACGGTGCGCTTCGACCGCGGGCGTCATGACGAGTTGATGCGGCGGAAGGAGGAAGGCGGATCCGATGGCGTATTGCTGCGGGATGCGGCGGGCGAGCTGTGCCGTGCGACGCTGGCGGAGAAGCTGCTGCTGCCGGCGGTGGTGAAGCTGGCGAATCTGGTGCCCGGCGGGGGGATCTGGATGAACACGCAGCGGCCGGAGTGGAACGACGCGAACAATGCGCTGGCGGGTTGCGGACTGTCGGTAGTGACGGCGGGCTATCTGCTGCGGTATCTTGAGTTCCTGGAGCGGCATCTGGCGGGGAGCGGGAGCTTGCGGATTGCGGCGAGCCTTGCGGGATTGATGGGAAGGCTTGGGGTGCTTTTTGGGGATCCTAGGTGGTTGCAGGATGAGGTGCTGGATGGCAGCGCGCGCTTCTCATTGGTGGCCGCATCGGGTCGGGCGGCGGCGCGGCATCGCGAGGAAGTGTATCGCGGCGGGCCGGGCGAGGCGGTGGCGATGGAGCGTGCGGAGATCCTCGGTTTCCTGCAGCGGGCGATCGCAGCGCTGCGCTGCACGCTGCGGCAGAACCGGCGGGCGGACGGGCTCTACCACGCGTATAACATTCTGGAGACCGGCAGGGCCGGGCAGACCATGGAACTCGGGCGGCTGCCGGAGATGCTCGAGGGCCAGGTGGCGGTCTTGAGTTCCGGGCTGCTGGAGGCGGAGGAAGCGGCGGACTTGTTAGAGTCGCTGCCGCAGAGCGATCTCTTTTCGGAAAGGCATCAGAGTTACTTGCTCTATCCGGATCGGAAATTGCCGGATTTCCTTGGCTTCAACAGGATCAGCGAGGCTGCGGCGGAAGCGATTCCGAGCCTTGCGGCGATGCTGGAGCATGGTGATTACCGGGTCTTGGTGGCCGATCCGGCGGGGGGATATCGCTTCCATCCTTCCTTGACCAACGAGTATGAGCTGGCGGCGGCGCTGGACCGGATCGCGGTGAAGTGCGAGATCGACAAGGCGGACCGCGAGGCGATGCAGGCGCTCTACGAGGAGACCTTCCGGCACCGCGCTTTCACGGGTCGCAGCGGGTCGATGTTCGCTTACGAGGGGCTGGGCTGCATTTACTGGCACATGGTGGCGAAGCTGATGTTGGCGGCGCAGGAGATCGCATTGGAGGTGGCGCGTGAGGGCGAGCCGGATGCCTTGTCCTTCCGGCTGGCTGCGGCTTACTACTCGATCCAGCGCGGGCTGGGCTTCCGCAAGACGCCGCGACAGTATGGGGCTTTTCCGGCGGACGCTTACTCGCACAGCCCGGCGCATGCCGGGGCGCAGCAGCCGGGGCTGACGGGCTCGGTGAAGGAGGGTATCCTGTGCCGGCTCGGTGAACTCGGCGTGAGATTCGAGGCGGGTGGCATTTGTTTCAGGCCGCATCTCTTGCGCGCGGCGGAATTTGCCGATGAAGGGGATGGGGCGCGGGCGCTGCACTTCACCTTCGCGGGCACGCCGGTGATTTACCGCTGCCGCGATTCGGTGAACGATGCGACGCTGACCCTGCGTTTTGACGATGGCAGCCGTCAGACCCTCGCGGGCTCGCTGTTGCCGCCCGGCCTTGCGGCCGGGATCATCGGCCGGAGCCGCCGGATCCTGGGGATCGAGGCGGAGATCCCGGTGTCATGGCTTTTGCACTAACTCCCGAAACCCCACGAACCCTTGGAAACATCCTCCGCCAGACTCCCGGTGCGCGAGAAGATCGGCTACGGCCTGGGCGATGCCGCGTCCAATATCTTCTTCCAGACGGTCAACATGTTCCTGTTGTTTTACTACACGGACGTGTTCGGGATTTCGCCGGCGGTGGCGGGGACGCTGTTCGTGGTGGCGCGTTTTTGGGATGCTTTGATTGATCCTTTCGTGGGTGCGCTGGCGGACCGCACGCGGACCCGCTGGGGCAGCTACCGGCCTTACCTGCTGTGGATGGCGCTGCCCTTCGGCATCATCGGCTATGCGACCTTCGCGAATCCGGAACTCTCGGATCAGGGGAAGCTGGTCTATGCTTATGTGACCTACTTCCTGTTGATGACGGTGTATGCGGCGATCAACGTGCCCTACTCGGCGCTGATGGGGGTGATGACGCCATCGTCGCCGGAGCGGACCTCGCTATCGAGCTACCGGTTTGTCGGGGCATTCGGCGGGCAATTGCTGATCGCGATCGGGATTCTGCCGCTGGTGCGGATCCTGGGCGGCGGGGACAAGGCGCATGGCTTCAAGGTCACGATGGCGATCTTCTCGGTGATCGCGGTGGTCTTGTTTTTCGCGACCTTCCTGATGACGAAGGAACGGATCAAGCCGAAGGAGCAGAAGGATCCGAGCATCCGCAAGGACATCGGCTCGCTGCTGGCGAACCGGCCGTGGGTGATCATGGTGGTGGCGGCGCTGCTGACGCTTTCCGGGGCGGCAGTGAGGTGGGCGGTGACGCCACATTTCTTCAAGTACGATGGCGGCTATGATGACTCGGAGTTCGTCTCCTTCCTTGATCGCACTTCGCTGTTTAATGTGGTGGGGGTGCTGTCTTTCCTGGTGGGGATCTTCTTCACCGGGGCGCTGGTGCGGAGATTCGGGAAGAGGAATTTGCTGATCGCGCTGACGTTGCTGAATGCGGCGGCGCTGCTGGTCTTCTTCTTCATTCCGCGAGATGCGTATTGGACGATGGTCGGGGTGAATGCGCTGGCCAGTTTGCTCGCGGGGCCGACGCCGGCGCTGGTGTGGGCGATCTACACCGATGTGGCGGATTATGGCGAGTGGCGCTTCGGACGGCGGACGACGGGGCTGGCGTTTGCGGCGGCGATGTTCGCGCAGAAGTTCGGGATGAGTATTGGAGGAGGGCTCGCGGGGTGGCTGTTGGGGATCTACGGATTCGAGGCGGACAAGGTGCAGTCGGAGGAGACCTTGCGGGGTTTGTGTTTGTTGTTCTCGATTTTGCCGGGGGTGTTTGCGGTGGCGAATGGGATCGTGCTGCTGTGGTATCCGCTGACGGATGAGATGGTTGGGAAGATCGAGGAGGAACTGGCGGAGCGGCGGGCGAAGGATGAAGACGGGGATGATGTGGGTGGGGCGGGTGCGGTGGAGGTGGCAGGGTAGGCGGTAGGAGCGCGTGTCTCCTTCACGCGGGGATTGGATGAGGGGGAGGTGATTGGTGAGTCAGGGACGCGGGATCGGGGTGCAATCGCTGGTACCCCTGCCGGGGCTCGTTTCCGCGCCGGGCGCGACCGGGGGTTTTCGCGCTTGGAGCGCGCGACCCCCGGCTACTCGATGTTCTCCCTCCGGGAGATTGAGCCCAGCCGATGGCGACGGGCGCGCAGCGTGGAGACCGCATTTCCGCCGGCCCTCCGGGACGGGATTCGTGTTGTGGTGGGATCCGGTGGTTCCGTTGCACTCCACCACCGGCTAAGTCCGACGCACCTCCGGCGCTGGGAGTCGGACGGGCGGCGGAGTGGTTCGGCAGCGAGGGACCGTTCGCCGCACAGAGGACTGTGCGGACCACCTTTCCGGCGCTGGGATCCGGACCGGCGAGGATGTCGGCCTGGGATGGCCGCTCTAGCGGTGGCGCGCTTGGGGCGCACGACCCCTGGCTACTCGATGTTCTCCCTCCGGGAGATTGAGCCGAACTGGGGCAACCTACTCGCGTGGCGGGCCGACGGTGTTGCCTTCGCGCAATCGTCCCGAGATGTAGACGTGCTGGGACTGGTGGAAGCGCTTCTTGAGGCGCGCGGCGAGGCGCTGGGTGCCGCTGGCGCCGATCTCGCGGAAGGGGATCTCGACGGTGGTGAGGGCGGGGCGGTTGCCGCGGCGCTCGATGCCGTCGAAGCCGGTGACGGAGACGTCGTTCGGGACGCGGAGGTCGCGCTTCTTGAGGCCGAGGATGAGGTCGTAGGCCTGGTGGTCCGCGGCGCAGATCCAGGCGGTGACGCCGGCCTTGGTACGGGCGGCGGCGAGGTCGAAGCTTTCCTCCAGAGCGGACTCGGGGCGCGGGAAGACGCCGATGATGTCCTGCGGGTCGACCTTGAGGCGGAGGCGGGTCATCTTCTCGATGAAGGCGCTGTGGCGGCGGAAGGACCAGCCGGCTTCGACCTGATACTTGCGGGTGTAGAAGCCGATGCGGCTGTGGCCGGCCGCGATGAGATGATCGACGAGGGTGGAGATGCCGTGGAAGTGATCGACGTCCACGCAGTCGATCGCGTTGTGCTCGTATTGATCGACGAGGGAGACCAGCGGGAAGCGCTCGGCGAGGCCTTCGACGACGGCTTCGGGGAAGGGGTAGATGAGGAGGACGCCGTTGGCCTTGCGCTTGGCGAGGCCGGTGATGCGCTGGAATTCCGGGTGGTCGAAATCACTGACATCCGGGGGGATGAGGTGCATCTCGATCCGCGCGCCGTGCAATTGAGCGTACTCCGAGACACCTTCGAGGATCTGCGCGCCGGGGCTCTCGTAGCCGCCGCTGAAGTACTCCTTGGTCTCGGTGCAGATCAGCACGCAGAGTTCCATCCGGCTGGCGGGGACCTTGCGGCTGCGGGTGCGGGTCTCCATGTGCGCGTAGCCGAGCTCGGCGGCGATCTGGAAAACCTTCGCCCGGGTCACGGGGCTGATCCCGGCGTGGTTGGTAAAGCAGCGCGAGACCGTCGCCCTCGATATGCCGAGGCGGTCCGCGATCAATTGTTGGTTCACTTCCGCCACTTCTCTTGTGTCCTCAAGGATTTGCGCGAGCATGAACGGGGTCCGGGCCGGTGGCAAGAACCGCATGCAGCCGGGTGGCCCCGGTCCTGCTCCTGCTGACAGTCCGCGGATTAAATCTTGCGCGAGGTTGGTGAAGTAGGTGTAATTTTATGCAACAAATGTCCGTAGACGGTGCCCGAACCCACGCCATGAGAATCCTTCCGCTGATCCTTTGCCTGCCGTTGCTTGCCCCGTCCGCGATTGCCGAGACGGCAGGGCGCATCACCATGCGGCGTGCGATTGCCGGTTGGGAGTTGGTGAAGGATGGCAAGCCCTTCGTCTTCCGCGGGGCTGGCGGGCAGGGGCATCTGGATGTGCTGGCGGCTGCCGGGGGCAATTCGATCCGCACCTGGGGAATCGATGCGCTGGGGGCGAAGAGTGGCGGCAAGGCCTTGGTCGATGAGGCCCGCGAGTGTGGACTGACGATCGCCGCGGGGATCTGGGTGGGGCACGAGCGGCATGGCTTCGACTACTCCGATCCGGCGCAACTGGAGAAGCAGCGGCAACAGGTCCGGGCGGCGGTGGCGAAGTGGAAGAGCGAGCCGGCGATCGGCATCTGGGGGCTCGGCAACGAGATGGAAGGCCCGGCGGCCGATGGCAAGGGGAGCGAGCGGATCTGGAAGGAGATCGAGGTGCTGGCGAAGATCATCAAGGAAGAGGATCCGGGTCGTCTGGTGATGACGGTGATCGCCGGGGCGAATCCTAACAAGGTGAAGGGCGTGAAGGAGCATTGCCCGAGTGTCGATATCCTGGGCGTGAATGCCTACGCCTCCGCGCCGGGAGTCGGCAAGGCGGTGAAGTCGGTCGGTTGGGACAAGCCGCTGCTGCTTACGGAATTCGGACCGCAGGGACATTGGGAGGTTCCGAAGACGCCGTGGGGTGCGCCGGTCGAGCCGACGAGCCGCGAGAAGGCGGCGAAGTATTTCACGACGCAGCAGACGGTGATAGAGGAATCGGAAGGGCTATGTGTTGGCAGCTTTGCCTTCCTCTGGGGCCAGAAGCAGGAGTGCACGGCGACTTGGTACGGGATGTTCCTGAAGAGCGGCGAGAAGTTGCCGCCGGTGGATGCGATGGCGCGGGCGTGGACGGGAGAGTGGCCGGTGAATCGCTGTCCCCGCGTCGAGAGTTTCAGCGCGCCTGCGGTCGTGAAGGCCGGAGAAGCGGCGGCGGTGAAGATGGAGGTGGGCGACCCGAACGGGGATCCGGTGAAGATCGAGTGGAAGATTGCGGCGGAGTCCACGGACCGCAAGGAGGGCGGGGATGCGGAAGCGGCACCGGAAGAGAAGGCGGTCGCCATGAAGGAGAAGGGGGCGAACGAGTGGGAGTTCAAGGTGCCAGCGAAGGCGGGAGCTTACCGGCTTTTTTTGATCGTGAGGGATGGGAAGGGTGCGGCGAGTGCGGAGAATATTCCGTTCAAGGTGGAGTGAGGGATTGCTCACCAATACTTGTCCATCCGCAGGTGCGGGCGGCCTACTTCGGTGAAGGTGCTGCCGATGACTTCGTAGCCGCAGCCGGAGTAGAAGCCGACGGCATTTTGGCGGGCGTGGAGGGTGAAGTGGCGGAAGCCCTGGAGGAACAGTGCCTGTTCCACCGTCTCTAACAGATGCCGGCCCTGGCCCTCGCCGCGGAGTTCGGGCAGGATCCACATCTGGCGGAGCTTGATGGAGTGAGGGTCCAGCGGGACGGCGATCAGGCCGCCGGCGATGACTCCCTCGTCGATGAGGGCGAAATGGCGGTGCAGGTCCTCGCCGATGCGGTCTTCATCGTGGAGGCGCAGTCCGATCGGCTGGCGCAGGTGCAGGTCGCGCAGGCGCACGAGGTCCAGGTACTCCCGACATGCAGGTGCAGACCGCGAACCAGCTTGGTGCAGGTCGCGCAGGCGCACGAGGTCCAGGTACTCCGCGCTGTTGTAGGGGACTTCGAGGACGGGCATCGTCAGCGTCATCGGAGGAGTATCGCTTACTCCGGCGGGTTCTCAAGCTGCGCAGTTTACCGGAATCCGATGGGGGCATCAGCCTAGAAAGGAAATTGGGCGATTGGAGATTGGGAGATTGAGTGTTGAGTTCCAGCCGGTAATCCGACCTCAAGCCAAGCATCCAAACGATAAGAGGGGCTTGTCGGCAAACCCTTGCTGCTCCGCTCCTTTCTGCCCCCGATCGGTTCCATTTTCCCATCTAGGATTAGCCCTTGCGGAAGGAGAGCGCCAGGACCATGACGGCGATGGCGATGATCCATGAGGCGAGGATCCGCACGCCGTAGGCAGCCCACTTCCGCTCGGGCAGGAGGGAGAGGTAGTAGGCGGGCATCATGAAGCAGATGATCAGGCCCACCCAGGTGCCGAGCAGGGTTTTGATCAGAGTGAAGCCTGCTACGCCGGGATCGGCCGGGGAGTCGAGGCCGAGGATGAGGCCGGCGATTTCCGTCAGGGCCAGCAGGGCGCGATCGGGCAGGGTGAGGTCCGCGGCCACGATGGCGGCGGCCACGACGGCTACGATGACGGGCACGGCCATGGGCAGTGGGCCCTTGCCGCTCATGGTGATGGCCAGGCCGACGAAGCTGGCCCCGGCGAATCCGGCCAAGGAGAGGCGGGGATTGAAAGGCCGCAGGCGGCTGGTCCAGAGGCCGAAGGCCAAAAGCACCAGCACGTGGGCCGGGGTGAAGAGCGGGTGGATCAGGCCATTGGTGAATTCATTCAGGCCCTCGACGGTGGTGTGGGCCTGCGCCTGTAGTGGTAGGGCGAGCAAGAGGCAGACGGCAGGCAGGGCACGACGCCGGATCATGGGGGAAGACGGATTCATTCACAGCCAACCGGTGAGGAAGCAGACGCCAACGCCGGCGATGACCGCACCGCCGCCGCGCACGGCCCACTTGCCCCAAGGCCATTTCACCAGCAGGCCGAAGGCGATGCCGCAGAGATGGAGCAGGCCGGTGGCGATCACGAAGCCGGCGGCGAAGGAGAGGGCATTCGCCGACTCGGGCAACTCGGTGCCGTGGGCGTGGCCGTGGAAGATGGCGAAAATTCCGACGATGACGCCTGCCACCCAGAGCGGCGGGCGTGCGGCAAAAGCGACCACGATTCCGAGGACCACGGCGGAGAGCGCGATGCCCGTCTCGACCGCGGGAATGTGCACGCCGGCCACGCCGAGCGCGCCGCCGATGGCCATGACCACGGGGAAAATCACGGGCAGGGTCCAAGTGGCGCGGGATCCGAGAAAGGCTCCCCACATGCCGACCGCGACCATGGCCACGATGTGGTCCGGGCCCATGAGCGGGTGCAGGAAGCCGCTGGTGAAGCCGCTGCCGGCCGCTCCGGCTTCGGTGTGGGCGGAGGCGGCGCCGCAGCCGAGGAGGAAGGCGATGAGGGTGCAGGCTCGCGTGATTTTCGCGCGACCGGATCGCAGCGCAGGGTGGGATCGGGTGGCTGTCATGCTGGGCGGTGGAGCGGGCGGAATTTACTGATGGGAGAATAGTGGATGGGAGGACTTGGCGGGGGCAAGCGGGATCGGGGGTGGGGACGGAGGCTTGGCGTAAAGGGTTGGAAGGCAAAGGGGAAAACATCGAACATCGAACGTCCAACATTGAACACCGAAGTGAAAGGCAGTGAGGTGTGGCACTGCCCGGCAGAAGCAGGTTTCGTGGCGAATGCGATCACCAAGCCGCAACGGAAAGCCCCCTCCTATGCTGCGGACCCATGAGTATGCCCGGGAGTTCCGGACCACTCTGTCGGGCGGTGCCCGGTGGGGCCGCCACTGTCTTGGGCACGAAGGCTTTCTCCACAGCTAGCGGGCAGGGCCGGTGCTTTGGCGGGGGGTGTAGATGGTGGCGAAGACTTCCTGACGCGGCGGGTGGTCCCCGGTGCCTTCGATGCGCGAGATCAAGAGCTCGGCGGCGGCGCGGGTGATGGCCTTGTAGCGCTGGCGGATGGAGGTGAGCGTGATCGGCAGATAGGAGCAGAGCGGAACGTCGTCCACGCCGACCACGGAGAGGTCGGCGGGGATCTGCATGCCGGCTTCGATGGCGGCGCGCATGGCACCGATGGCGGCGAGGTCGTTCATCGCCAGCAGGGCGGTGGGGCGCTTGTCGGGGCGCTTTTTCAGGAAGCCGGCGAAGGTTTCGCAGGCGCTCTCGACGGTGTGGCCGGTGCGGAGGATGTCGATATTCGCGGCGGGGATGCCGCGGGCGGCGAGCATTTCCTGGAAGAGCCGCGGGCGATTGCCATCGGCCTGGCCCTCGGCGAGGGCGCTGAGGAAGGCGAAGCGCTTGTGGCCGAGGCTGCACAGGGCGTCGACGGCGTCGCTGAGACCCTGGGTGAAGTCGGAGAGCACGGCATCGACCGGGATCGGGGTGTCGGGGATGCCGTTGCCGAGGACGACGACGGGGCGGTTGGCCTGGGCCATCTCGGCGAGTTCGGCGCGGAAGACCTCGTTGTCGGAGAGCCAGAGGACGCTGCCGTCCACCTCGAGGTCGTCGAGGTCGGCGAAGAGGTGCTTCTCCCGCACGAGGGAGGAGCGGCAGTTCTCGACCAGCAGGTCGTAGCCGCGTTCCTCGACCGCGGATTCGAGTTCATCCGCGAGGGTCGAGAAGAAGGGATTGGTCAGGTCCTGGATGAGCAGGCCGATGGTGTGGTAGCGGCCGGAGCGGAGGGCGCGGGCGGTCTTGGAAGGGCGGTAGCCGAGGTCCTTGGCGGCTTGGAAAACGCGGGCTTCGGTCTCCTTGGATGCCCAGGAATTCGGGCGGCGATTGAGGATCGTGGAGGCGGTGTTGACCGCGACTCCGGCCTTCTCGGCCACGTCCTTGAGACGGATGCGCTTGTTCATCTAGGAACTTTTCCTATCAGAGGGGCGAGCGGTAGGAAGTGTTTCCTGTGTCGTGCGAGAGGATCTTATTCCCAAATTACCCGCTCTCGCTACGCTGCTGGCAGATTATTGGGTATGTCTGATCTCGCTGCAGTCTCTGAGTTCATTAGGTTCGGAATCGATCGATTGAGTGCCCGGAACGGGCACCACGAATTCGAGCACCTTTGCCGCCATTTCGCACGCTTGCGCATCTCGCCCTGGGTGATTCCGGCCACAGGACCCGTGAGCGCTGGAGGGGATCAGGGGAGAGATTTTGAGTCATTTCTCTCCTTTCTAAAACTCGAATCGGCAGCAAGCACTACGCATTGGCTCGCCGCTCATGAAGGAGATCAGCGGCTCGCATTTGGATGTACACTTCAGGCAGAGAATCTATCATCCAAAATCAAAACGGATGTGACGAAAATTGGCAACGGACATCCCCCTGCTAGCATCATTTACTATTTTCTAGGTGCTGGGCTTCCCGTCGCGACGCGCCACCAACTCCAAGCTTGGGCGTTGGAATCGTTCTCGATAACATTGGAGATCATAGACGGCGATGCGCTTGCTGAGCATCTTTCGGCGAGAGATTTATTTTGGATTGCGCAGCGATTCTTGCAGATACCATATGAAATTTATCCGGCATCGGAGGATGTTGACTCCGATTATGCGCGAGATAAAGAGAGGTGGCTGGGAATATCCGAGCTTAATTCGGTCAATTTTTCTGGATTTTCGGAGATCCGAAGTCTTGCTAGGTTTTCATTGTATGAGAAGAAAGAAGATATTCTATTGTGGATTGATTTGATTAATCGAGTGAGCCAAGGCTCGGAGGTCCCGGGAATTCGTCGCGCGGCTTTATATGAATTTCTGGCCGTATCGATGCGGAATGAGAGGTCCTTCATCGGTTTGGAAAACCGAGTTGAGGAATTTTTGGATGGGCTTTCTAATATTGATGAGCCCTCTGAGATGGAGAATGCACTTGTTATTCTAGGTCATTCAACAACTAGCCATTTCACGAAGGCGGCTAATTTTGAAGAGGAAAAGCTCAAGGGTTGGTGTGATATGGCTTGGCGGGTTGTGTCTTCCAATCTCGATGCTGCGACATCGCCCATGGACAGATGTCACTGGCTGAAACATCGCGGCGATATTGAGATTCATTTGGGATTAGTTCTTCATGGATTTTTGGACTTCGACAAGGTGTTTGAATACTGGATTGCTTTCGTCGACGAGGTGGCGCGGTGCCCGACCTTCCCACTTTCAACTTTCGCAGACACTCTTACTGCACTTATTCAGGTGATAGGGCATCATGACTCGTTCGATGAACTTTGTCAAAAGGTCGATTCTTTGGTTGGTCACAGGGCAGGCAACGCCCGTGCAGCAGACAACTGTAGGGATCGAGCGGTGGCTTTCTATGAATCAGGTGACGTGCTCAAGGCGATCGACCAAATTCATAAAGCTAAGATCGGCTGGTTCTCGGGCGATACGATAGAGGGGTCGCTAATTGCTTGTCACGTTTTATCTGGATTTTATCTCGAATTGGGACTCGGGTTTGCAGCGAAATATTATGCGCTTGTGGAGGCTTATATTTCGCATCATTCGGAGGATGATGAACTGAGTGCCCGAATTCCAAACGCTCTTTGTGCAGTGATGAGGTGCGTGCACGCACAAGGTCACTGGTTTTCATATTGGAAACTTGGGAAGACGTATGTTATGGCGCACAGCGCATTCGCCGCCAACCCTTTTATGGCTGAGAAAGATTCGGATTTTAGGAGTTTTTTAGTCTCTGAATACCATTCAATTGTGGTTACGGAGCGTCTCTTTAATCCGGTAGCTGATCTTGTGCGTAAACTGCATTCTGAGTTGGGTCTGGATTCTCAATTTGACGCCTTACTTGATGATGCTCGGGCAGCTTGGAAAGGTTTGGCGGACCATGAAATGCAAGACCACATCATGGATCAATTGGAGGGGGTGCCGTGGTCTGATCTGGGCCCTATGGTCGTTGCTGACTTTAAGGCTTTTGGAATTAAATGGCGGTTTACTTGGGGGAATAATAGGGAGATGACAGCAGCGGCAGAAGAGTTCCTTGCTGTTCTTCAAATATCTCTTGTGGAGCTTGCCCGCTGTGATGCATGTCTGCTAGGAGGGGATGTGAACGTAACGATAGTTGGGGTCGATGGTGATGATTTAAATTTGAAGGCTCTTCCTTCCAATTCAGGATCGCAATGGGAAATGAGGTTACCCAGCAAAATCATGTCGTCCTCGGGAAGTCAGGGAGTGGAAGTTAGTGCGTTAGTGGCGGCGATTGCCAAGATTATCAGGTCGATGTCATTGGTTCCCGAGGAGGATTTCGGTAAAATGATCGTCGATCGATGGCTTCCTGCGGTGATGAAAAATGGATTCTTTGGTCAAACATATAGGGTTGTCTATTGTTGGATGGTATCGGATGAGGATTTTGCTGCAGTCGATAGGCTTCCTTGGGCTGCTCTCATATCCCAATGGGAAGTTGAGCGATATGGTGCTGGCTCTTTGAAGTGTCAGTGTTCCATTTCTGACGCAATTAAACAAGAAGAGTTAATTGAAGGAATTGCGGGGCGTTACGAAAGGTGTCTTCCGCCGATCAGGATTACAATAACTCGTCTTAGGGGGTATGCGCCTTTCGACGAAATTAGGAGGAAGTTCTCTCGCGAAGGATGGAAAGACTGGCATTTTTTATTATCCATATTTAATATTGCAATGAATTACCGCTCGAGGAGCCTGGTGAATAGTTCGGCTTCTGCGGCTGAGATTCAGAAGGCACTCCAAGATCTATCTTCCAAACCAGAGGAAGAGTCCGATGAATTGATTCCGCTTGAAATGTTTGATGAGGAATGGCTTAAGTCGACTCTTCGCATTACAATGGTGAGCACGCTCCAAGGTCACGGTTTTAACTTGTATCAGTCGACTCCGAATTTTCAAGCGATCGAAGATTTTTTGAGTGAGAAACTCCAATATTGGACGTTGGACATTGAGCACGAGCCGATCTTCTAAGCGTTTTGGATCTCTCCAGAGACGGCTATCCACTCCTGAGCTGTAGCCGACCGCAACAATCAAACTTGCAGCAACCCGCTTGGTTTCGGTGGCTGTCTCGGAATTGACCAAGGATTGGCTGGTTTTCGCTTGCAGATCCTCAGGGAATCGCCAAAAAGCCCGCCCGCCTTTTCGCCAGAATGAGGCGTTTTTCGCAGCGAATATCGGGGTGTGGCGCAGTCTGGTAGCGCGCTTCGTTCGGGACGAAGAGGCCGCAGGTTCGAATCCTGTCACCCCGACCAGCTGAAGCTGGAAGTGCCAAGGGAGCCGCTGCGCGCTACCGGCGCGGCCTGCGTTCAGAACGTCCAGTTCAGCGACATGGTGCCGAAGACCTGGCCTTCGTCCTGGCCGTCGAATTCCTTGCTCCGGTAGACGAGGGCGTAGGCCAGCTTGGTGTTGTGATAATTCACCGCCACGCCCGCGCTCAGGTCGGCGACCAGAACCTTGTGGTCGACCGAGTGGCTGTTGCTGAACGTATTCCCATCGAGGAAGATGTCCCGCGCCACCGCCCGGCCTTCCACGCGGGTGAAGAAATAGATGCCTACGTCATAGCGCGAGCGATCGGCTTCCTGGCGGCCATCGACGGGCGTCGAGGTCGGGGCGGCGGAGGCGATGGTCGGGGTCCCGAAGTCGTCGGGAAGATTGAGTCCGAAGCGGAATTCGGAACCAAGGCTGGCGTCGATTCTTACGGTGCCGAGGGCTGCTCCCGCGTAGGGCAGGAACTCCCAATCGAGACCGGCGCGGCGTTCGTGCGCCGGCCAGCGCCACATGTGCTCGTAGTCCACGCTGAAGGCGAGCTCGTCATCGAGCTGGTTGTCCCAACCCTTGGGGCTGTCGAAGCCGCGGAGATCGTGGATGAAGCGCTGGGTTTCCTCCGCGTAAGACAGGGACCCGATCACCCCGATGTCGAGGACGAGCGAGTTGCGGACCTTGGCATCCTTCCAGACCACGCCCAGCTCGAGATAGAGCCAGCCCGCGTAGGGGCGGTCGTACCTCTGCAAGAACGGGCTGTCGGTATCGATCGGCGTGTAGATGTTTTGCCCGAGGGCGAAAACGAGGTTCTTCTGGTAGTCCTTATGGTTGATGTAAGGAAGCAGGTCGAAGAGCGGCAGGAAGGGACTCGCGTACGGGGTGTCGCTGAGTTTCTCCAGATCGCGGGAACTCCAGCTGATCTTGACGCCGCTGGTGTAGTGTTGGTCCGTTCCGGCAAAGAGGTCGTTTTCCAGATAGAGCCCCAGCGTTCCCGCAGAGTCTTGGGCTGCGGCATTCCGCGCGGAAGCAAGGCCGGCAAAGGCGATGAAAAGGCGGAAGGCGGTGGTCGCCGTGAGGGTGGGCTTGGGGATCATAGGGTGTTCGACCTGAAGGGTGACCCCCGGGCGGTTGATGACGGGGGGCGAGATGCCGCGGGGAGTCAAGACGTGTTTGAAATCGGGTGGTGATTGGTGGGGTGGAACCGTAATCATGCGGAGGACCGGTGATGCCGACCGCTGGCCCGAGGGTGATGCCATCCTTCCACCGGCTCTCCGGCGGCTAAGCTCCCAGGCAGCTCAGGCGCTGAGAGGGAATACTCGTGTCACCAACGTCATCGCCGCATCACATGCGAGGTTGCGCTGCTTGCGCATTCGCGGGCAGGCTGCGGGGGTGCGCCTGAAACTGACCATCGCTTACGACGGCCGATCGCTGGTCGGCTGGCAATCGCAGCCGGAGGGGAACACGGTGCAGGATTTCATCGAGAAGGCGCTCGCGGAGACGGCGAAGCGGCCGGTGCGGATTCATGGTTCCGGGCGGACGGATGCGGGGGTGCATGCGCTGGCGCAGGTGGCGCATTTCGATGCGCCTGACGAGATCACGATGAATCCCTTCAACTGGGTACCGGCGCTGAATGCGAAGCTGCCGGGGTGCATCCGGGTGATGGAGTGCGAGGAGGTGGCCGCGGATTTCCACGCCCGCTACGGCGCGGTCTCGAAGACCTACCGCTATGACATTTCGACGGAGCCGGTGCTCTCGCCCTTCCGCGCGGGGCGGGTCTGGCATCTGCCGCGGCAGCTCGATCCCTACACACTGCGCGAGGCGCTGGATCTTTTCATCGGTCGCCACGATTTCGAGGCTTTCGGGGCGAAGCGTGGCTATGAGACGGAGGAGACCAGTTATGTCCGGACGGTGACGGCGGTGGGGCTGGAGCCGATCGAGTGGGGCTGGCGGCTGAGCTTTTCGGGCGATGGCTTCCTTTACAAGATGGTGCGGCTGCTGACCGGCACCGCCAACCAAGCGGCGCAGGGCCGGATGGGGCTGGAGCAGGTCGGCGCGTATCTGGATCAGCCGCCGGGCTTGGCGAGGGGCAAGTCGTCCTTTTGCGCGCCGCCGGATGGGCTTTATTTGGAGCGGGTGGAGTATTGAGGGTTCGATGGAGGAGAGGGAGACCACGGATGAACACGGCTTGACACGGATGAAGGGCAGCCCGCCCGGCGTCCTCACCGGGCCGGGCGAGGGGTGACTCCCTTCGCGATCTTTCCGCATTTTCCACGCACCATTCGGGCGGGCGGCGGGTTTCATGTTCAGACAGCTCTCCTCGCTGCCGGATTCGGGGCTGGACGCTAGGTTACCAGAAGTTATCTTCCCGCCCCTCATGACTTGGAAGTCTGCCATCGTCTCTTGCGGTCTGCTACTGGCAGGCTTGGCACCTGCGTCGGCGGGCGAAGGGCATGGGGATTACTTCGATTGGGCGGATGCCAACGGCTTGGCCGGTGTTTTCGCCGATCCGGAAGCGGATCTGGACACGGACGGGATCACCAATCTGATGGCCTACGCCTTCGACCTGGCTCCGGTGAATGACCCGGAAGCTTGGGAAAAGCTGCCAACCTTGGCATTTGTCGGGGATCCGCCCGAGCCGATGATGACCTTCGTGCTGCCGGCGGAGATTCCGCGGGACGTTTCCTACGTGGTGGATCTGGTGACTGACAAAGGGAAGCGGATTGAAATCGCCCGCAAGGACGGTCGCGGTCCGTGGCAAGGCACGGGTGATATCACGCGGCGGAAGCTGGAGAACGGATGCACGGAAGTGACCGTGCTGATTCCCTTGGATTTGGAGGTTCCCGAGGGGGCCAAGCCTTTGAGGCTGAGGGTGGAGTTTGCGCCCTGAGGGTGGCGCTAGGCGCGGGTGCCGAGTGCTTTCCGTTCTTCTGGCGTGAGTTCCTTCCAGGTGCCGGGGGGGAGCGTTTCGAGCGTGAGGGCTCCGATGGCGACTCTTACGAGCCTCAAGGTCGGGTGGCTGACGGCGGCGGTCATGCGGCGGACCTGGCGGTTCTTGCCCTCGGTCAGGATGAGCTCGAGCCAGCAATCCGGAATGCTTTTGCGGAAACGCACCGGCGGGTCGCGGGGCGGGAAGTCCGGTGCGGGATCGAGGAGCTGCGCGCGGCAGGGGAGCGTGCGGTGGCCCTTGATATCGAGCCCACCGGCAGCGAGACGGCGCAGGGCTTCGCTGTCCGGAAGGCCCTCGACCTGAACATGATAGGTGCGCGGGTGGCCTTTTGCGGGGTCCAGCAGGCGGCTGACGAGAGCAGGCTCGTTCCCCAGCAGCAGCAAGCCCTCGGAATCCTGGTCGAGCCGGCCGATGGGGAAAACATCCTTCGGGAAACCGAATTCCGCGAGGGTCCGTTGCCCGGGATGATCGGGCGTAAATTGGCTAAGGACCCCGTAGGGTTTATTAAAGGCGACGAGCATCCGCCGGGATTAAAGTGAATGGCCCCGCCAGCCACAAGGACCGGCGGGGCCATCTTTTCCCCCCCAGGGAAAGCTTGGAAAACTGACACCGTGCCGCGCGCCGGGGTTGCGATGCGCTGCCGTGAATGACCACTGTAATGCCACACATGGCAGTATCCAACAATGCGTGTTGATACTTACGGGTCTTTACGTATTCTTTTGCTGGAAGCCGAATCCCACTGCCCGTGCTTGGAAAATCTTACTTCGATCTCGCCCAGTCCATCTACCGCGCCACGAATTTCGGCGATGTGGTCGATCTTTTGGTCGCAAAAGTGCCGCATTTGATCGGTGCGGACGAGGTGGTGGTGCTCGAGAAGAGCCGCCTGAGCGGGTATTGCGCGGTTTCCAATCACGGTCCGCTGGCGGTTCGCCTCCGCGAAAGGCTTCCTGCGGTCAACCGCCTGATCGACGAGCATCCGATCCGGGAGAATGTCGATTTCGACCGCCCGGGCGACTTGGGCTTCGCAATGAGCGACTACACGGCACCGGGTGATTACCGCAAAAGTCGCTTCGTGAAGGAGGTTTTCGACGAATTGGCACCGAACGAGGTGCTCTTCGGGGCGGTATCGGTGTCGCGGCGGCGGAATGCCTACATTCATGCCTATCTGGCCGCGGGCTCTTTCGCCTTTCAGGCCCGCGAGCGCTTCGATGCGATCCTGCTGACCGCCCGCGGCGTCTTGGACCGGGTGGCGGCGCTGAATGTGGAATCCTCGGTCCGCTTGAAACTGCTGGAAGGAACCACGAGTTCGCCGATGGCGGTATTCGCCGTGCGGCCGGACGGGAAGGTGTATGCGGTCAATCATGCGGCGGTGGCGCTTTCCGAGACATGGTGGGGACCGGATGACCCGATCTTCGACTTGGGAGCCGAACGGATTGCCGCGCTGGACATGGAACTGGACACGGCGTGGGAGAATGCGGTGACCCCGGTCTGGCGTGATCTCGAATTCGATCTCGGCGGAGGGAAATTGCCGTTCGCAGCCCTGCCCAAATTGAGCGGCGAGACCTTTCTCCTGCATCGCCTGCGCGGACCGGGCGATGAGGAGGAGGTCAGCATCCTGACCAAGCGCCAGCGCGAGATCATGGATTGGATCGCGGAGGGCAAGACCAGCGCGGAGTCCGCGATCATCCTCGGAATCAGCCCGCGGACGGTGGAGAAGCACCTGGAGGCTGTCTTCCAGCGGCTGGGGGTGGAGAACCGGATCGCGGCGATGCGGCGGTATCTGGATTTGAAGCGGGGGATCTGAGGCGTGAGCCGGGCTTTGTTTGACCGACAAAAGGCGGTCGCTTGTGGCGTAGCGTAGGGCCGATGCCAAGTCTCCGCGCCACCAGTCCCCCGATGAGCGCGGTACCGCTCATTTCCTGGATCCTCGGTGGCTTGCTCTTGCCGGCGGTCGCGATGGCGGGTGAGGCGGAGTTCGCCGCGGGCATCCGTCCGCTGATGAAAGAATACTGCATCTCCTGTCACTCGGCGGAGAAGCACAAGGGCGACCTCGATCTGGAGCGCTTCGAAACGCTGGACGCCGCGATGCGCGAGCCGAAGGTGTGGCAGCAGGTGGTCGAGCAGATCGAGTCCGGGGAGATGCCGCCGGAGAAGAAGCGGCAGCCTTCTGCCGAACAGCGGCAGCAATTGTTGGACTGGGCGAAGGGCTCACTTTTGGAGTGGGCCCGCGCGCATGCGGGCGATCCCGGGCCGGTGGTGCTGCGGCGGCTTTCGAATGCCGAGTACACGTGGTCGTTGCGCGATCTAACAGGCGTCGAAGCTCTAGATCCGGCGCGCGAGTTCCCGGTGGATGGCGCGGCGGGCGAGGGCTTCACGAATGCCGGTGCAGCGCTGGGCATGTCGCCGGCGCTGGTGGGGAAGTACTTGGAAGCGGCGAAGGAGGTGGCGGGCCACGCGGTGCTTCTGCCGGATGGCATTGCTTTCTCGCCCAGTACCACGCGCCGCGATTGGACGGAGGAGAAGCTCGCGGCGATCCGCGGGATTTACTCGCGCTACACGGTGCCCGGTGAAGGCATGGCGCTCAATTTGCAGGGGCTGCGCTTCGATACCCTCGATGGCGGTGTGCTGCCTTTGGAGAACTACTTCGCGGCCACCCTCGAAAAGCCCTCCGCCCTCTCCGCTGGCAAGTTCGCCGAGGTGGCAAGGGAGCGAAACCTCCAGGCGAAGTATCTCCAGATTCTTTGGGAGACCCTGAACTCGCGTGAAGCATCCTACCCGCTCGAAGGCATCCGCGAACTCTGGCGCAACGCGAAACCGGCCGATGGCCCCTTCCTTGCCGAGGCGGTGAAGGGTTGGCAGCGTTCGCTCTGGCGCTTTCATGCCATCGGCCAGATTGGAAAGCGCAAGGGCCCGAGATCCTGGCAGGAAGCCGTTACCCCGATCGCCACGGAAAGGGAGCTGCGCCTCAAGCTGCCCGCTCGGGCGGAAGGGGATATGGTGCTCTCGCTCGTCACCAGCGATGCCCGTGATGGGAATGCAGGCGATGTCATCCGCTGGGAGACCCCGCGTCTCCTCCGCGGCAAGTTGCCACCGATCCCTCTCCAGCAGGCTGAGTTGTTAGGGAAGCGCTTGGATGATCTGTTGGAAAAAGAACTTCCCCGAACGTCCGCTTACCTCGAAGCCTTGGCCGCGGTGCGGCACGACGGCACCGTGCTCGCGGATATCGCCGCCGTGAGGGATCTGAATCCCGAGCTCCTTGCCAACTGGTCGGCACTTACCAACATCGGTCACTCCAAGGCACCCGCGATCCGCGGTCATTTCACCGGCAAGCTTGCCGGTATCGGGGGCTTTCCGTTTGTCCGCGGCTGGGGCTCGCCGCAGACCCCGAGCATGACCGTGAATGGATCGCAGGAGGTGGTGCGTTTCAGCACCCTGACCGTTCCGGGCCGCAGCGTCCTCTTGCATCCTTCGCCCGACAAGAAGGCATCGATCATCTGGTGCAGTCCCGTTGCAGGGAAAATCCGGGTGTCCGGACAGGTCGCGGATGCCGATGGCAATTGCGGCAATGGAGTGGCATGGCGGGTGGATCAGGTCACCCGCGCAGGCCGCAGGGACGTCGCTGCAGGCGTGATCCAGAATGGCGGTCGCGAGACCTTCGATTCGCCGGAGGAATTTGCGGTCGAGGCGGGTGACCTGATCGCCTTCGAAGTCGATCCGCGCGATGGCGAACACGTCTGCGATACCACGCAGGTGGCGTTGACGATTGCGGATTCGCTGAGTGCCGCATCTTGGGATCTCGCCGCCGAGGTCATCGATCGGATTCACGAAAGCAATCCGCTTCCCGATGCCGCCGGACATCCGGATGTATGGCATTTCTGCGCGCTGCCGCTGAACGATGACACTTCCGCATCTCACCTGCCTGCGACGGTGCTCGCCTTGTGGCAGGAGGCTGTTCTCACTGGCAAGCAGCGCTCCGAAGTGGATGCCGCGGCGAAATACGTCCAGGATCTCTTGGTAGGGAAGCTGGCTCCCGCGTGGTCGAATGAACGGCTGCGCGACATGCTGTTGGACATCGAAGGGCCTTTGGAGTGGGGCACCATCGCATTCAAGGGCGCGGGCGGGGAAGACATCCCGGCCACCGGGCCCTCGCGCTTGGATTTCCGAATTCCCGCCAAGCTCGCTTCGGGTGCCGAGTTCGTCGTGAAAGCGCGCCTCGAACGTGGAGCCAGCGATCAAGGCAGCGTGGTGGCCGACGTGATTCTAACAGATGCGTCCGGGGTGCGCAGGGCCTCGGGAGAAATGCCGGTGCTTGCCTCCGCTGCGGGAGCGATCCGCGCCGCGGAAGGATTCGAGGCATTTCACTCCATCTTCCCCGCCGCCCTCTGCTATACGAAGATCGTCCCGGTCGATGAAGTGGTCACGCTGCGTCTCTTTTATCGCGAGGATGAAATGCTGCGGCGTCTTGTTCTGGATGACGGGGAGATCGCCGATCTCGAGCGCCTGTGGCGTGAACTCAACTTCGTCAGCCTCGCGCCCCTCCGCCTCGTCGATGCCTTCGAACAGCTCTGGCAGTATGCGACCCAGGATGGTGATCCTACCGAATTCGACCCGCTGCGCCAACCGATTGCGACCGCTGCCGAAGGTTTCGAAAGGGATCGGATCGCCGCGGAGCCGCTGCAGCTCGAATCCCTCGTCGAATTCGCGGGACGTGCCTGGCGTCGCCCGCTTGGGGATGCCGAGAAGGAATCCCTGCGCTCCCTTTATCGCAAGCTCCGGAGCGAGGAGCTGGATCATGAGGAAGCCATCCGCCTCACGCTCACTCGCGTCCTAACCGCGCCCGCTTTTCTGTATAAGCTCGAAACGCCCGGACCTGCGCAGGACGCGGTCCCGGTGAATGATTACGAGCTCGCGACCCGGCTTGCCTACTTTCTCTGGAGCAGCGTGCCTGACGAGGAATTGCTGACGCTGGCGTCACAGGGCAAGTTGCGCGATCCGGCGGTGCTCGCGGAGCAGGCGCGGCGGATGACGGCCGACCCCCGGGTGCGGCGTCTGGCGATCGAGTTCGGCACGCAGTGGCTTCATGTGCGCGGCCTCGACCAGCTGGATGAGAAGAGCGAGAGCGTGTTCCCGGAGTTTGCGGGCATCCGTGGTGACCTGAACGAGGAGCCGGTGCGCTTCTTCACCGATCTCTTCCAGCACGACGGCCGCGTGAGCGATCTGCTCGATGCAGACCACACTTTCGTGAATGCGGCGCTGGCTAATTACTACGGCATCGAGGGCGTGGAGGGGTCCGAGTGGCGGCGTGTGGAAGGCGTGCGCAAGCGGGGCCGCGGCGGTATACTCGGCTTCGGCGCGACCTTGGCGAAGCAGAGCGGGGCCTCGCGGACCAGTCCGATCCTGCGCGGCACCTGGGTCTGCGAGACGATCCTGGGCGAGCATCTGCCATCGCCGCCGAAGGATGTGCCGGTCCTGCCGGAGCAGCCGCCCGCGGGCTTGTCCGAACGGGCGCTCACGGAGCTGCATACGAAGGATCCGGCCTGTGCGCGTTGTCACGCGAAGATCGATCCCTACGGCTTCGCGCTGGAGCACTACGATGCGATCGGTCGCTTCCGTACGATGGATCTCGTAGGTCAGCCGGTTCAGGATGCCGCGAAATTGCCGGACGGCAAGGAGATCGCGGGGATGGGTGGCTTGCGCGACTATCTGCTGCGCGATCGCGGCGATGATTTTACCCGGCAATTCTGCCGCAAGCTGCTAGGCTATGCACTGGGGCGCGGGGTGCTGTTGAGCGACGAGCCTCTGCTCGACGAAATGCAGGCCGAACTTGCGGCAGGCGGGCAGCGCGTCGGTATTGCCATCGGGAAGGTTGTCCGCAGCCCGCAGTTCCGGGAGATCCGGGGAAAAGATCGTCCAGTCACCGAATGAGAGCATTGCCATGAGCATTCACCGCTTCAATCGCCGCAGTTTCTTGCGTGGTGCCGGAGTCACCATGGCGCTCCCTTGGCTGGAATCCATGGCCGTCTGGGGCGATGTCCCGAAGACCCCCGAGCCCGCCAGCGAGGCACCCTTGCGCCTCGCCGTGCTCTTCGCCGGCAATGGCTTCCATTCGCGGGAGTGGTGGGCGAAGGGGCAGGGCAAGGACATGGAGCTCGGCAAGGTGTTGCAGCCGCTCGCCGACTTTCGCGAGAAGATGCTCTTCATCCGCGGGCTCTACAATGCGGAGGCGTTGAAGGGAAATATCCACAGTTCCCAAACCGGGAACCTGCTTTCCGGCGCACCGCTCGCCAGCGGCGGTGAGATCCGGTCCTCGACGAGCGTGGACCAGTTGCTCGCGCAGCACTATGGGCGGGAGACGAAGCTGCCCAGCCTGGTGCTCGGCTGCGAGAAGTCGAATCCCTCGGTCCACAAGAATTACTCGATGCTCTACAGCTCGCACATTTCGTGGAGCTCACCGACCACGCCGACGCCGCTGGAGGTTTATCCGGCGCTGGCCTTCGATCAGCTCTTCAAGGACAGCACGAACCGCGGTGACCAGAGCGTGCTCGATGCCGTGCTGGAGGATGCGAAGGACCTGCGCCGCGGGATCAGCGGGCAGGACCGCCAGAAGCTCGACGAGTATTTGGACTCCGTGCGCGAGGTGGAGCAGCGGGTCGCCAATGCCGGCAAGCGCGGCGAACTGCAGGGCTGGCGACCGACCTTGAGCGCGCCCAATATCCCGCGCCCGCCGGATGGCATCCCGCAGGATATCGCCGAGCACATGCGGCTGATGTGCGACATTCTCGTGCTCGCCTTCCAGACCGACACCACGCGGGTCTGCACGCTGAAGCTGAACAACGACCACTCCGCGCTGCGTTTCCCGAACCTCGGCGTGGACTACATGATCCACCACCTGCTGTCGCACACCGACACCGACGATTGGCTGAAGGTGAACCAGTTTTTCGTCGGGCAGCTCGCTTACCTTGCTGGAAAGCTGGATGCGATCCGGGAAGGCGAGCGCAGCCTTCTCGACAATTCAATGATCCTGTTCTGCTCGTCGATGCTGAACGGCAACCACGATGCGAGCCAGTTGCCGGTGGTGCTGTTAGGCGGCGCTGGCGGGAAGATCCAAGGCGGGCGCGTTCTCGATTACCTCGGGGATTCGCAGCGCCAGATGTGCCGCCTCCATCTCTCGATCATGGAGAAGATGGGATTGAAGCTCGCCGCATTCGGGGATGCGGTGTCCCCGCTGGCCGAAGTGTAATTTTCGAGCGCCGTCATCTTGTCGTCATTTTCGCGGGCTAGGTGTAGGCATGATTCGATTCAGCGCCTCACGCCTCATTGTTTTGCTCGGCTCCGCTCTCGTGCTGCCATCTTGTCTGGGGGAGCCTGCGGGCTCCCGGCGCATGGAAGTCCTTGCGGAAGAATGGCATCTGGCGGGGTTTGAGAACTCGCTCGACCTGAGCGGCATCGCCACTTCAAACGGCACCCAGGTGCTGGTGGGGAGCGATGAGTCCTTTTACATCCAGCCGGGCGAGATCGACCGGGCGAAGCACCGCATCGAGTCGCGCCGTCCGATTGCGCTGCCGGTGGAGGCGACCAAGAAGGCCGAAGTGGACATCGAAGGGGTTGCCTTCTCTTCCGACGACCAAGCCTATTACGCCGTCGGTTCGCACGGCCTTGGCAAGAAGAAGGGCGACTTCCAGCCGGATCGCCATTCGATCTGCCAGATCCCGGTGGATTCTAGCACCGGCCTCGTGCGCAAGGAAGGGATCCGCCGCACCAGCCTGCTACCGTGGCTGGAGAAGACACCGCTGCTTGCGCCCTATGTGAAGAAGCCGCTCCAGCAGAACGGCCTGAATATCGAGGGCCTCACCTGGTCCAGCGGGAAGCTGTTCTTCGGTCTGCGTGCGCCGAATGCCGATGGCCGCGGCGTGATCATCGAGATCGCTCCCGGTGAGATTTTCGGCGGCAAGCCGCGCGAGCTGAAAGTGCATGAGATTGCCATTCCGAAGGGCCGCGGCTTCCGCGAGATCGTGGCGCTCAAGGAGGGCTTCATCCTGCTCACTGGCAATGCCAGCGCGGAAGCCTCCAAGAAGATTCCCGTGACCATGGCCGCCGGGCCGGACACCCGCTTCGACCTGCTCTACTGGCCCGGTGGCGGTGCGCAGGCGGAGAAGATCGGCACACTGCCCCACAACGGCGGCAAGGCCGAGGCCCTGCTGGTGCTGGAAGAGACCGCCACTCATGCGGACGTGCTGGTGATCTTCGACGGCCTGCAGGGCGGTGAGCCCGTCGCCGTCCGGATCCGTCGCTGATCCACGAATTCCAATCGAACACGACTACACCTATGAAAACGACAGTCATCATTGCCATCGCCCTCTTTCCCTTCGTTGCTTCCGCCCGCGATCTCCGCGAGATCCGCCTGGAGGAATGCCCGCAAGCCGTGCAATCCACCGTCCGCGACAATGCCCGCGACGGCCGGATCGACGAGGTGGATCTCATCGAGATCGAAGGCAACACCATCTACATTGCCGAGGCGGAATTCGCTCAGGATCGCGACATGAAGATCTACGTTTCCGGGAGCGGAGCGCTGATCAAAACAGTGGAGGACGTCCCGCTTGCGGAAGTTCCCGCAGTCGTCGCCGAGGCCGCGCGCAAGCTCGGCAGCATTGATGAGGTGGACAAGGAAACCCGCGGCGGCACCGTGACCTATCACGTGGAGGTGGATCGCCCGGGGCAGCGCGACCTCGATCTTGAGATTGCTGCCAATGGCGCGATCCTCAAGCAGACCGAGGAAGCGAAGGATTGATCATTCCCGCGCTGAGATTTGAACATGCCGGAGGTGGACGTATCCCGCCTCCGGCATCATGCTATCGGTGCCGATGAAACTCCTGATCGTGGAAGACGCCCCCCGTCTGCGCGCAACGCTGGCGCAGGCGCTATCGCGCATGGGTCATGCCGTCGATCTGGCGGAGAATGGCGAGGAAGGCGACCTGATGGGCCGCGCGACGGTCTACGATGCGGTGGTGCTCGACCGGATGATGCCGGGGAAGGACGGGCTGGAAGTTCTGCGGGGCTGGCGGCGCGATGGGATCACCACGCCCGTGCTGCTGCTGACTGCCCTGGACGGGGTTGAAGAGAAGGTCCGCGGTCTGAGCGAAGGCGCGGACGATTATTTGACGAAGCCCTTTGCCTTGGCGGAGCTTGCCGCGCGCCTGGAGGCGCTGGTTCGCCGTCGTTACGCCCAGCCGGATCCGGTTCTGAAGGTCGGCCCGTTGGCGATCGATACCGCCGCGAAATCCGTGAAGCGCGAAGGAGCCGAGGTTCTTCTAACAGCACGCGAGTTCGCCCTGCTGGAATGCCTCGCGCGGCGGCCGGGCCAGGTTCTCAGCCGCGAGCAGATCGAGGCCCGGCTTTATGCCGAACTGGAGGGGCCGCTGAGCAATGCGGTGGACTCCGCGATTTGCTCGCTGCGCCGCAAGCTCTCGCCCCAGGGAGCTCCGCAACTCATCCACACCCGCCGCGGCCTCGGATACGTCTTGGAAGCATGATCTCGATCCGCTGGCGTCTCACGATCCTCCTTTGCGTGGCGATGGGGGCCTTGCTGGTGGCAACGGGCATCGGCGTGTTCATCGGCATGCGGCACCTCCTGCGCAGCCAATTCGACGAGACCCTCACCGCGAAGGCGACCGCGCTGATCACCGCCTCGGAAATCGACGGCGGCGAGTTCGAGATCGACCTCACGGTGCAGGACTTCGCCGGCTTCGGCACCGGGGGAGGGGACTACTTCGAAGTCCGCCGCATGAACGGGGACGTCTTCATGCGCTCGCCCTCGCTGAAATCCGCGGGCATTGAGATCGGCAAATCCGGCAAGCCACCGCAGGACGATGAAGTGAAGATCCGCGAAGCGAAGCTTGGCGACGACCGGCCCGCGCGCTTCTACATCCAGCGCTTCTATCCGAAGGACGATAAGAAGCGGCGCTATCAGGATCTCTATCTCGTCGTCGCCAGCCCGGTGCGCGGTCTGCAACTCCAGCTTGCCTTGCTCGGCACCGTCCTCGCCGTCGCGGGCGGCTTGGCGCTGTTCGTGATGGTGCCGGTGATCGGTGTCGGGTTGGCCCGTGGCTTGAAGCCGCTTGGGAAACTGGCTGCGGAGGTCAGGGCGATTCCTCCGGATGGGCTGCATCGGAGGGTTGGCACCGACCGGATCCCCGAGGAACTGGTGCCTGTGGCTGTCGGCTTGAATGACTGGCTGGAGCGCTTGGAGGCATCCTTCGAACGCGAGCGCCGCTTTAGCAGCAATGCCGCCCATGAACTCAGGACGCCACTTTCCGAACTGAAAGCGATGGCCGAACTTGGCGCGACCTGGCCCGACGAAGCGAACCCGGAACGATGTGCGGAAATGGTGACGGTGGCGAACGAGATGGAGTCCCTGCTCGACAAGCTCGCGCTGCTCGCCCGCGCCGATGCCGGACGCCAACCCGTGGCGAAGGATCCGCTCAATCTCGGCTCCGCCGTGGCCAGCGCGATCGCGCGCGTGGAAACAAAGGCGGCCGGACGCGGTCTCCGCATCGAGAAACAGGTCGATGGAGAGACGGTTGTCACCGATCCGGTGCTCTGGGGGGCGATCCTTCAAAATCTCCTGGGCAACGCGGTTTCCCATGCTCCGGAAGGCGCGGTCGTGCGGATCGAAGCCTCGCCGGCGATCCTCGTCGTGACCAACCCCGCTCCCGATCTCGACCGCGCCGATCTCCCGCTCCTCTTCGAGCGCTTTTGGCGGAAGGATGAATCCCACAGCGCCTACGGCCACTCCGGTCTCGGGATGTCGATCGTCCGGGCTTGTGCCGGTCTGTTAGGAGCGGAGTGCCGCGCTACTCTTTCCGATGAGAAGCTGTTTCGTGCCGAAGTGATATTCCCGGTGGATCGCGAGGCTTGAAGCCCGCCCATTCCCTTTCAGTACCCCAGCCACGGCCCGAGCCACTTCTCCGCTTCCTCCACGCTCATGCCCTTGCGGTGGGCATAGTCTTCCACCTGATCCTTCCGCAATTCCGAGATCGCGAAGTAGTGGCTCTCCGGATGGCTGAAGTAGAGGCCGCAAACGGCTGCTCCCGGGTGCATCGCGTAGCTCTCGGTCAGCTCGACCCCGGTGGGCTCCGATGCTTGTAGTAGATCGAACAGGATCGGCTTTTCCGTGTGGTCCGGCTGCGCGGGGTAGCCCGGCGCGGGGCGGATTCCCCGATACTTCTCCTTGATCAGTTCGTTCGCGCCGAATTCATTCGGCCGCTCGTAGCCCCACTCCACGCGCGCGCGATGGTGCATCAGCTCCGCGAAGGCTTCGGCAAGGCGGTCGGCCAGCGCCTTGGCCATGATCGAATTGTAGGGGTCGTGCGCCTTGTCGAGCTCCGCAGCCCACTCGTCCGCGCCATGGATGCCGACGACGAAGCCGCCGATGTAGTCCTTGCCCGCACCTTGGGGCGAAACGTAGTCGGAGAGCGCCTCGTTGGGCTTGCCGCTGTCCTTCTTCAGTTGCTGGCGCAGGGTATGGAAGCGGGCCTTCTCGGTCGTGCGGGAGTCGTCGGTCCATGCGATGATATCGTCGCCATCGGCGTTCGCCGGGAAGAAACCGTAGATGCCGCGCGCCGTGAAGCGCTTCTCCGCAATCACCCGCTCCAGCAGTTCCAAGGCCTCGGCATACAGCTTGGCCGCCTCCTTCGCGCCTTCCTCGTTCTTCGTCTTCAGCACCCCTGCCTCGCGGTCCCAGACGCCCCGCAGCTCCCAAGCATGGAAGAAGGGCGTCCAGTCGATGTATTCGAACAATTCGCGCAGCGATTGGTTGTTGAGCACGCGCGTGCCGGTGAAGGCGGGCATCGGCGGCGTGTAGGCGGACCAATCGGTGCTGCGGGCGAGGGCGCGCGCTTCGACAATGCCGATGGTCTCCTTCTTCGGTCCGCCGGTGAAGGCTTCCCGCGCCTTGCGGTGACGCTCGTTGTTGTCGGCGACGAAGCCGTCCCGCTGGTCGGACGAGAGTAGCGAGGTGGTGACTGGCACCGAGCGCGAGGCATCCAGCACGTGGACCACCGGCCCCGAGTAGTGCTGGGCGATCTTGACCGCGGTGTGGGTGGAGGAAGTAGTGGCACCGCCGATCAGCAGCGGCACCTTGAAACCCGCCTTCTCCATCTCCTTGGCGACGTGGATCATCTCATCGAGCGAGGGTGTGATGAGGCCGGAGAGTCCGATAACGTCCGCGCCGAGTTCTTTCGCGCGGGCCAGGATCTTGTCGCAGGGCACCATTACCCCCATGTCGGTGACCTCGAAGCCGTTGCATGCCAGCACCACGCCGACGATGTTCTTGCCGATGTCGTGGACATCGCCCTTCACCGTGGCGATCAGGAAGCGGCCCGCGGAGCGCCGGCGACCCGCGAGAGCGATTGCTTCATCCCGGGTCAGCGCCGGATCTTTCTCCATCAGCTCCGCGATATCCCCGGCGAGGAACTCGGCCTTCTCCGCTTCCATGAAGGGGGTCAGCCAGGCCACGGATTTCTTCATCACGCGGGCGCTCTTGACCACCTGCGGCAGGAACATCTTGCCGGCCCCGAAGAGATCGCCGACCACGCCCATACCGTCCATCAACGGGCCTTCGATGACCTTGAGCGGTCGGCCGTATTTCAGGCGCGCTTCCTCGGTGTCTTCATCGATGAACTTGTCGATGCCCCTGAGCAGGGCGTGCTCCAAGCGCTTTTCGACGCCTTCCTCGCGCCAGCTCAGGTCTTCTTCGAGCTTCTTGCCGTCCTGCCCCTTGAAGCGCTCGGCGAATTCGAGCATGCGCTCGGTGGCATCGGGGCGGCGGTTGAGGAGGACATCCTCCACGTGCTCCAGCATCTCCTTGGGGATCTCGTCGTAAACTTCGAGCATCCCGGCATTGACGATCCCCATGTCCATGCCCGCGCGGGTCGCATGGTAGAGGAAGGCCGAGTGCATCGCCTCGCGCACCACGTTGTTGCCGCGGAAGGAGAATGAGATGTTAGAAACGCCGCCGGAGACTTTCGCGAAAGGCAGGTTCTCTTTGATCCAGCGCGTGGCATTGATGAAGTCGAGCGCGTAGTTGTTGTGCTCCTCTATCCCCGTCGCGACGGTCAGGATGTTCGGGTCAAAGATGATGTCCTCCGGCGGGAAGCCGACCTTGTCCACCAGGATCCGGTAGGCGCGTTCGCAGATCCGGATCTTCTCCTCGTAGGTCGCGGCTTGGCCGTTTTCGTCGAAGGCCATCACCACCGCCGCGGCACCGAAGCGGCGGATGTGCTTGGCCTGTTGGATGAACTTCTCCTCGCCCTCCTTCATCGAGATCGAGTTCACGATGCCCTTGCCCTGGAGGTATTTCAGCCCTTCCTCGATGATCTCCCACTTCGAGGAGTCGACCATGATCGGCACCTTCGAGATCTCCGGCTCGCTTTGTACGAGTTGCAGGAATCTCGCCATCATCGCCTTGCCGTCGATCAGGCCGTCGTCGAAGCAGATGTCGATCACGTTCGCACCGCTCTCCACCTGCTGGCGGGCGATTTCCAGCGCATCGTCCAACTTCCCCTCTCGGACCAGTTTCGCGAACTTCGGCGACCCGGCGACGTTGGTGCGCTCCCCGATCATGAGGAAGTTTTTGTCCGGCGTGTGGTTATACACTTCGGAGCCGGAGAGGCGGAGGAGTCGTGGGATTTGAGGCATGGAAGACGTGGGAAATGGAACCGCCAAGACGCCAAGAGCGCCAAGTTTTTAGAGATCAGAATAGCTCAGGGCAACCGGTTTGATTCTAGCTTTGATGAGCGGAACGTTGAAATAGGAAGTTACGAACTGCAGGTGATAAGCAAGAAGCGCCTCCTTCAAACTTGGCGATCTTGGCGTCTTGGCGGTTCAATTTTCCGAGACCGGCACCTCCCTTGGTGCGATGCCCTTCACGGCTTCTGCAATCGCCGCGATGTGTTCGGGCGTATTCCCGCAGCAGCCGCCCGCCAAGTTGAGAAGTCCATCAAGAGCAAACTCCTTCATGTAGTCATTCATGTGCTGCGGTTCGAGATCGAAGCCGGTCGGTGCCAAAGGATTCGGCAAGCCAGCATTCGGATAGCAGGAGATGTTGGTCGCCGAGACCTTCGCCAGTTCCTCAAGATGCGGCTTCATGAGGTCCGGACCGAGCGAGCAATTCAGCCCCACCGCGAGTGGATTCACATGCGCCACGGCATTCCACATCGCCTCGACCTTCTGGGCGGAGATCATTGTTTCCCCACCGCGTCCCACCGCCGCGCTCACGATGATCGGCAGCTTCACGTTGTCGGCATCGAAGACTTCCTGGATCGCGACCAGGGCGGCCTTCGCGTTGAGCGCATCGAAGATCGTCTCGACCATCAGGATATCGCTGCCGCCGGCGATCAGGGCACGCACCTGCCGCGTGTAATCCTCCTTCACCTGATCGAAGGTCACCATCCGGAAGCCCGCATCGTTCGCATCTGGCGAGGTGCTGAGTGAAACGGTCAGCGGCCCGATCGCACCGGCGACGTAGCGCTTGATGCCCGTGTCGTTGGCGACCTTGTCGGCCCACAAGCGGCACAGCTTTGCGGACTCGTAGTTAATCTCCCACGCGAGTTCGCGCAGCATCGCATCGTCGATGATCTTCTGGAAGAACTCCGGATCCTTGATCCCGCCATGCTCGCGCGGGTCTTCCACGAAGAACTCGCTCTGTGCGATCGAGGTGCCGGAGAAGGTGTTCGTCTCGCAGATATCGGAGCCCGCCTCGTAGAAGCGCTTGTGGATATCGCCGATGACGTCCGGCCGGGTGATCGAGAGAATGTCGCCGTTGTTCAGCAGATCCTTCGGCGTATCCGCAAAGCGCGGGCCGCGGGCATCGGCTTCGCTCAGCCCGTAGCTGCGGATCGTCGTTCCCATCGCCCCGTCGAGCACGAGGATGCGCTGGCGGAGCGCCTTCTGGAGTTCAGCGGTGAGGTCGGGTAGCGGCATGCCCGGAGGCTAGAATTGCCGCTGCGAATGTCAAATCATCGTATCAGGATGCGTTGATGGGATCTGCTTCCGCTATTTCCCGGCCGCCCACTGCAGGCCCTTCGCGAGCATCGGACGGAGGCTCTTGGTCGCCTCCGGGTGCGGGCTGATGGCAAGGACGCGGCCCTTGCCGTAATGCGCGGAGATCATCGCCGGAGTGCCGGTCATGGTGCCTTTCTGGGGCTCGTAACGGGAGACCTCGCTTCGGAACCACGCCAGCACCTCGTAGCTCGGGACTTCCCCCGGCCCCAGCGGTGGAATCACGGGGCCATTGTGATACACCACCGGGATCTCGCCCGGAAGCTCGCCGAAGATGCGCTTGCCGGCATCGCTGAGCTCCATGCTGACCGTGGCCGAGTCGCCGCGGTACCACATGCTTTTCGAGCCCTCGCCGGGGATCTCGCGCATCTCCGCGAAAGTCCGCTGGTTGCTGAGGGCGAGCGACCATTCGTAATTGGAAGCGGAGAGGTAGGCTCCCGCGCAGATGCCGACGTAGCCTCCGCCGCCCTCGACAAAGCGGCGCACCTCGCCCCGGCCTTTTTCTCCAAGCGCCTTGGCCTCGCTGCTGCCGCTGCCACCGGGGAAAATCACGAGATCGAATTGGGAGAGTGCACCGTTCTGGACATCGGCAGCTCCCACCCGCCAAGCGAGCGACTCCGGGATCATGGCGACGGTGGCTTCCAGTCCGCCCTGTCCGCCGCCCACGCCGTTGTCGTCGTAGATTGCCACCCGCGGGCCCTGCAATGCAGGGGGCGTGACCATTCCCGCCGCAGGCTCTGCGGCCAGCATGCCGAGCTTTACCAGGAGTTCCCGCACCATCGTCCGGTGCTGCCGGGTCCGCAGCGAGAGCGGCTGGTCGCGGCTGGTGGTTTCCAAGATCATGGTCGAAGCGCCAAGCTGCTCCGCGGCGGCGCGTGCCAGGCTGCCATCCACGGGCGGACCGAGATTCACGAAGCTCCGTTTCGGATTCGTGATGGAGGCATTGACCGCAGCGAGCATCGCGGGCGCGGCGGCATCGCTCGCCTCGCTGTTGCTGTCGATGATCGAGGAGCCCACCGTTTCCGGCTCGAGCTGATGGAAGTCGTAGCCCTCGTGTAGATCGACCAGCCAGTCCGGATCCTGGCTGGAGACGAAGCGCCACAACTCCGTCGCAAGCTCGCCCTTGGCGTCGTTTTCCCCGCCGCTCTTGGGAAAATTGCGGTTCAGGTTGCTTTCTTCCTCCTTAGCTCCCGGCATCAGCCGCTTGCCTGCCTTGAGGCCGGGGACATTCGCCCGCGGAATCACGACCAGGCGTCCCTTGAGGATCGGCCATTGGAGAATCTGCTCGGCCGCCCGCGCGCCCGCCGGTTCGTCGCCATGCACGCCGCCCGTCAGCACCAGTGTGGGTCCCGGCATCCCGGACTCGATCACGTGGTAAGGCGTCTCCCCAGCGGGTGCCGGCGGCGATGCGGCCGGATGTGCGCAACTCTTCAGAAAACGCCTGGGAGGCGAGGGCGAGAAAGATCGTGAGAGTGACCCGCTTCATGGCAGCAAACTCCGGGGAGATTGATGCCACGCCGGATTCCGGCAAGCCGGAGTTTGGGGCGCTTGCGTTGAAGTTACTTCGGCAGCTCGTTCGCCGTGTAATAGGCCAGCCGGTTCTGCAGCGGACTCTTGTCATCGCCGGACTTCACATCCTTCGGCAATTCCATCTTGTAGATCTTCCCGGCGGCGAAGTCTTCCAACTCTACCTCTACCGAGCGCTTGCTGCTGACCTTGAACTCGGCGACCTCGTGCTTGCGCTCGTTCTCCTGGTCGCTGCCGTAGGTCCACTTCGGCTGGACGGTGAAGGAGGAAAATTCCCAAGCCTTCTTCTCCTTCAGCTTGTCCGGCAGATCCTTGGTGAAGGTCAGGGTGAAGCCCTTCTTCGTGATCTTGAAGCTCTCGATGTCGAAGGGCACGCCGCCTTTCCAAGTGATGCGTTGCAGGCCCTCCGCCGGGCTGCCCCAGCCGCGGACGGTCTGGCCGACGTAGAGCTGCTTGCCGTCCGGCGAGAAGCGCAGGCGGTGATTCCCGGAGCGCAGGCCGTGGTTCTGGATGAACTGCGTCACGGCACCTTGAAACTTGCCGTTCACCTTCTCCAGCATCACGCGGGAGATGCGCTCGCCGTTGTTGTCCGGCACCAGCAGTTGCCCGGCGAAGGGGCCGAAGGAGCCGTTGCGCGGGAGCTCCATCGGCTCGCCGGCGGAACGGTTGATCTCCTTGTTAGGCATCTCCACCGCTGCCTTGGTGCGCGCCTTGTTGTAGGCATCCAGATCATTGCGATAGGTCGCGAGCGGGTCCTTGCCTGCCCAAGCGGGATCCCAGGCGAGACTGCTCGGATGGCCGTAAAAGTTGCCCTGCTCGACGTGGTAAAGCGGCGTGATCGCCTTCCAGTCGCCCTGGTTGTCGCCCGCCCACAGGTTGTTGTCGGGATCCTGATAGATGCCGTTGGCCATGCGGAAACCGCTGGCGACCGGAGTCACCTTGCCCTGCGCATCGGTGTGGAGAATCCAGCCCTTCCACTTTACGGAGGCATAATTCCGTCCGCGGCGTCCGGCGGCGGAATACTCGCCGAGCACGTGCTCGAAGGTAGGCCCGGCGTGGGACGCGGTGCCGATGGAGATGAAATAGCCGCCCTTGCCGTCCTTGGTCAGGGTATTGGTCTCGTGATAATTCCCGCTCAGATCCCAGCCCGCGGCGAAGCGTGTGTAGCGGTCCGCCTTGCCATCCTTGTCGCTGTCCTCGACCTCGATCATGTCCGCCATCTGGGTGATGCGGATCTTCGTGGCTGAGACGGCATCGATGCCGCAGCCGTTGTGGAAGCCGCTGGCAAAGGGCTGCCAGTCGAAGGCCTTGGCGTCGCTCGTGGGCGCTGCCTTGATCACGTCGCCGCGGCGAAGCACGACGAAGATCGAGCCATCGGGCGCGAAGTCGATCCCGCCCACTTCCGGAGGAACGCCCTCGGGCAACTTGATGTCCTCGATCTTGTAGCACTCGTCGAACTCCGCGGCGGGGGAAACTGCCAGCGTGAGGGTGAGGGCGGAGAAGAGCTTAACCGCGAAATGACGCGAAAGAGCGGGAAATCTAACAGACGAGGTGCTGGCGGAGCGCGAGGGAGCTTCGGTTGGAAGTTTTAACCGCGAATGAACGCGAATGGACGCGAATGGGAACAGCCAATTGAAGAAGCTGTTCCTGTGATCGGTGCCCTTCTTCAAAACATGCACCCTATCCCGCTCCGGAATTCGCGTCCATTCGCGTCCATTCGCGGTTTTCAGATCCTCTTCCATGCCTTTCAAATTTCGCGGGTTTCGCGTGATTTCGCGGTTCAATCTTTCGCCCGAAGTCGTGTTCATGGCTTTGGGTGTCATTCGGGTTTGGAAAGCGATTGGATGAACAGGATCAGCGAGTCATATTCCACGTCGGGAATGCCGAAGGGCGGCATGTAGTTCGGCGGATAGCCCTTCGCGATCTTCGCGTTCGGCGTCTTGATCGACTCCAACAGATACTCCCGGTCGGCCTTCACCGGCCTCGCGTCGCCTTCGAGTTCCACCATCTCATCGGCCAGCCCGCCGAGCGAGGGGCCGTGACCCTTCGAGCCGTCGAGCGAGTGGCAGGCGATGCAGCCGTAGCTGTTGTAGAGCGTTTCGCCGGCCTGCACGTTGGCCTTCCGCAGGTCGATCTTGAGCTTGTAGCCCTGATAGGTGCCTAGGGTTTTGCCGGTGTAGGTGAAGGCCAACTTGCCGTTGCCTTCCGCGCTGAAATCGCCGTCCTTCCACGCGATCGGTGCCGGTGGTTCACAGGTCACCTCGGCGTCGAAGGACTGCTCCTTCTTGGAGGGCCGCATTGTCACGGACACGAGATGATTGCCCGCCTTGAATTCGAAGCGGGGCACGCCCTTGAGCAGCGTGTAGCCGACGTAAACCGGGCCACCGAGTTCCTCCACGCTCTTGCCGCCGATCGAGACCGGATGCGGGCCGGAGGTCTTGTAGAAGAGATTTCCGACCAGCCGCGGGATGTAGTCGAAGGACACCCGCGAGCCGCGCTTCTCATCGCCCCAGTAGGAGGTCATATCGAGGAAGCCACCCTGCCAGGCGTAGAGCGGCCGACATTCGGTGGAGTCGAAGGTGTAGGCGAGAGCGGGGCCGAAGCTGACCGCATAGGCTGCCGCGATGGCCGGGATCGGCTTCTCCTCGCCGGGGACGTCCTCGCCCTTTCCTGGATTGTATTTCGGAGCCGGAGCGCTGCTGTGATGCCGCGCAAAAACCGCCGCATCGAGGCCCGGATCGGGCAGATAAGTGCTCATCACCAGCGGCTCCTCGATCGAGCCGAGCGGGCGGTTGTTATAAGTGAGCAGGTGCTGGCCAAGCAGCGGCTGCAGGCCGAGGCCCAGGAGAAGAAAGGTTTTTCTCATGAATGGTCCTGATCAAGGACGGGCCATGCTGGCAGAATTTGTCAGACAACGCACCTACCCGTTTGAGGCAGGTCCCGGGGGTGCTCGAAAACTCCCCTCAACTTCCCCCTTGGCCATCAGCGCATCATGGAGAGACTTTCCCCGCGATGCGCGGCTCCGGCGGGCGGTGGAAACTGGAAGAACTGATCGATTTCGAAGTCGCGCTGGCGGCTTGGGACGGTTCTTCGCGCCCGGATGATCTGGCCGCCGGCGAGTCCCGCAGCGCGACTTTCAAGGCATGGCAGGAAGCCGTCGGCAGCCGCGGTCCCGGGCGCTCATGGGTGAACTCCCTGAATTGGGCCGGACGGTTGCTCGCTTTGGTGGCGCTGCTCGCCGGATTCGGCGCGGCTTGGGGCTGCTTCGACCGACAGCGGGAAGGGATCCACGTCGTGGTTTTCCTCTGCGTCACGCTTTTCGTCCCCTGGCTGGTCCTGCTGGCCGGGCTCACCGCGTGGATCTTCCGTCCCACCAGCGCCGGTCTGGCCGGTGCCGCGGTGAAGAAACTGGCAGTGAAGTTTGCTGGGGAAAACGGCAGGGAAGTGCTGGCCCGGATCGAGGGCAATCCCGAGTTGGCCAAGGCGCTCGGCTGGCGGATCGCCGCGAAGGTCCAGCGCGCGGCGGGCGATTTCCACTTCGGCGCGGTGGTGGCTCTCACCGCCCTGTTCTTCTTCTGGCGGGTCGGCTTTTTCTGGGAAACCAGTACGCAGTCGGCGATGCGGCATCTGCTCGAGGGCGCGGTGAAATTGCTCTCGGCACCCTGGAGCATCTTCATGCCGAGCTTCGTGCCGGATGTGGTGCACACGCAGCGCGGGGCGGGGTGGAGCGGGGGAGGGGAGAACTGGATGATGTTCCTGGTGCTGGCGCTCGGCTTCTGGGGGATTCTGCCGCGCTTTCTTCTACTTTGCTTCGCCCAGGTCCAGGAATGGCGAACCCTGCGCGACCCCGCCTTCCAGTCGCCCCTGCATCGCAAGCTCTGGCGCGTGCTCACCGGCGTCCGCCGGGGCAGCGACCCGGAAGGCCCGGCCGATGGCGCGCTGGTCCTGGATCTCGGTGGAATTTCCCCCGACCGCGAGGCCCTGCGCCCCTTCTTCCTGCGCCACTTGCGCATGAATCCGGTCGCTTGGGAAACCCTCGACGTACTCGACACCGGTCGCGAGGCCGCCGCCCGCACCGCCCTCGGGAAATCCCCCGCCGGCGTGATTCTGCTCGCCGAGGGCTGGTCGCTCGCCCCGCGGCGCATGGAGGAGACCCTGCGGCGGGTTTTGGAGGCCGGCGGAGGCCGCCGCGTCGTCATCCATGTCGCCGATTTTGACAAAACCGGACGGCCCGCCGAGCCTAAGCCTGACGAGCGCGCCGCTTGGGAAGCCTTCCTGGATTCCCAGAAGGGCCTTGAAGTCGAGCTCAGCATCCACGAAGAGGACCGCGCATGGGAAGCTGGCTGAACGACGAAATCCCCGCCTTTGCGGTCGTCGGTCGCGTCAATGCCGGCAAGACCGCGACCCTCGCGACCTTGCTGGAGATCGACGACGACGAACTCCTGCGGATCAGCGCGACACCGGGCGAGACCACCAACGTCCTGCCGCTGCCGGTGCGCTACGATGGCGAGGAACTGATGCGTTTTCTCGACACCCCGGGCTTCCAGCAGCCGGTTGAGGCCATGCGTGAGATCCAGAAACTGGCCGACACGGGCGTGCCGGGACCGGCGGAGATTCTCCGCTTCACCAGGGAATGCCGCCAGCGCTTCCCGGACGAGGTGCGCCTGCTGGAGCCCCTCATGGAAGGCGCGGGCGTCATCTACGTGGTTGATCCCTGTAAGCCGCTGCGTGATTCTTTCCTCGCTGAAATCGAGATCCTGCGCTGGACCGGCAGGCCGCGGCTGGCCCTGCTCAATCCGCAGGGCGAGCCGAATCCCGAACTCGAGCGCGAGTGGCGCGACCGGCTCGGCACCGCCTTCAATCTCGTCCGCACCTTCGATGCCCACGAGGCCCGCTTCGACGAGCGGCGTCGTCTCTTGGAAGCCCTGCTCCAGATCGAAGAACACCATGCCACCCACATCCGGAGGGTGATCGCGGCGATGGAGAACGAGATGGACGAGCGCCGTGAGGAGGCGGCGGAAGCCATCCTAGATTTCCTCGAAAAGTCTCTAACACTGCGGGTCAGCGAGGCCATCGATGTCCGTGACCGCAGCGTGCCCTCGCGCGGCGAGAAGAAGCGGGCCGATCTCGAGGTGCGCTACTTCAAGAAGCTCGCGGATCTGGAGCAAGCCTGCCTTAGGCGCCTGCTCACGACCTACCGCCACCACCTCCTGAAGCCCGAAGTCGACCCCGAGCGCCATTCCGGGCTGAACCTCTCGATGGCCGAGACATGGCGGAAGTGGGGACTCAACCGCGGCCAGCTCACCGCGGCGGGGGCCGCTGCCGGAGGGGCGGCTGGGGCGGTCATCGATTTCGGCGTGGGCGGCCATAGCTTCTTCATGGGTGCCGCCATCGGTGCCGTCGTCGGCGGGTCCGCGGCCTTCTTCAAGGGCGGCGCTCTCCCGGAACTGCGCTTCAAGGGAATCAGCCTTGGCAAGGTCCAGAGCGACGGCCAGGCGCTGGAGGCCGGTCCGCCGGACAATCCGAATTTCCCGTGGATACTCCTCGATTCGATGCTGCTGCGCCACCGCGGCATCATCGCCCGCGCCCATGGCCGGCGGGACAAGGCAGAACTCGATCTTTCCGGCGAGGAAAGCCTGGTGCGCACCTTCCCCGGCCCGCGCCGCGCCCTGCTCCAGAAGTGGTTCGCGAGCTGCCTGAAGGGCTCGCCCGACCGCGGCAAGGAACCGGAAGTCTTCGGCGAACTGGTGAAGTCGCTGGAGGAGGCCGAAGTGGCTTCGCAGGTGTAGCCGCAAATGTCTCCGGCTAGGACTCTTCACCTCACTCCGCGAAGCGGCATTTCGATTGATGATTGGAAGATTGGTGATTGATGATTTCATCCGCTCCCCTTGCCGTCCCGCAAATCGCATGCTACCCCCTGCTCCGAATGGGAACAGCCGACAGGGACTACTTTCGCGATGAGCAGCGCCGCTATGCGGGCGGCGGCCGGCAACCTTTACCGCCGGTCACCAAGTTCCTGCTGATCGCGAATATCGCCATCTTCCTTTTCGACTGGCTCTTCATGAATCAAGCGATCGCCCGCTGGGCCGGCTTCAGCGTCGCGACCACCTTCGCGCAGGGGCGGGTTTGGGAACTGCTCAGCTTCCAATTCATCCAGCCCAGCCCGGGGCATGTCCTTTTCGATTCGATCGGTCTCTATTTCTTCGGGCCGTGGATCGAGCGTTGGCTGGGCGCGCGGCGCTTCATGGCGTTTTTCCTGCTCTGCGGGGTCGGCGGGGCGCTGTTCTTCGTCCTCTTGGGTGCTCTCGGAATCGTGCCGGGCGGCGCCTTGGTCGGGATTTCGGCGGGAATTTACGGCTGCCTGGTCGGCACCGCGGTGATCGATCCGAAGGCCCAGCTCCAATTGATCTTCCCGCCCGTGATCATGGCGGTACGGAAGTTCGCGCTGATCTACCTGGGCATCGCCTTCGTCTTCGTGGCCGGCGGCCTGCTGGTGCCGGGGCCGAATGGTGGCGGGGCAGCGGGGCTCTTCGGCGGCGGTGCGATCGTGGGCTTCCTGCTGGCGCGTTTCCCTTTCCTGTTGGGCAAGCCTTCCGCGGCGGAGGAGAAGATCGTCCGGCCGAAGGAGTTCCGGCGCAAGCCGCGGCAGAAGTCAAAGCTGCGCCCGCGGACCAGCGTCGATATCCACACCGCCAGCGAAGTGGACCGCATCCTCGACAAGATCAACAAGGAGGGCCTGCAAAGCCTCACCGCCGAAGAACAAAAAGTTCTCAACGAAGCCGGCAAATCCCGCAACGACCGATGACCGACGCTGAAATGACCGCCTGCCAGGAGCCAGGACTCCAATTCGAGCGCCTGCGGGCGATCATGCATCGCCTCCGCGCCCCCGGCGGTTGCCCTTGGGATGCCGAGCAGACCCACGGTAGCCTCGTCTCGAATCTGATCGAGGAGGCCTACGAGACGGTCGATGCAATCCAGCGCTGCGACATGAAGGACATCGAGGAAGAACTCGGCGACCTGCTGCTACAGGTGGTCTTCCACAGCGAATTGGCGGAGGAAGCCGGGCACTTCAACCTCGACGACGTGGCCCGCGGCATCGCTGACAAGCTGGTGCGCCGCCATCCGCATGTCTTCGCCAAGTCGGAGGCGAGTACCGACGGACGCCGTACTTCAGCAGTGGGACGAGATCAAGCGCGGCGAGAAGGGCACCTCCGGGGAACCTTTCCTTCACGGCGTGGGCAAGGGCTTGCCCGGCTTGCTGCGCGCTTCGAAGATCCAGCGCAAGGTCGCCAAGATCGGCTTCGACTGGCCGACCCAGACCGGCGTGCTGTCGAAGATCCGCGAGGAGTTGCTGGAACTGGAAGCCGCGGTGGACGCGCAGGATCTCCCGGCCGTCGATGAGGAACTGGGCGATCTTCTGTTCTCGGTGGTGAATCTCGCCCGCTTCCGCAAGCTTGATCCCGAACTCGTGATGGCCGCGGCGAACGAGAAATTCGAGCGCCGCTTCAATGAGATGGAGCGCCGTCTCAAGGAGAAGGGCAAGACCCTGGAAGCGGCAACCGCCAGCGAGATGGACGACGAGTGGGAAGCTTCGAAGAAGTAGGACTGCTTTCCCGGTTGCGCAGCACCCGCGGGCTCGCTTTAAAGGAGGCGATGAACCCGGAGATCCTGGCGTTGGAGGAAGAGATGGGAGCGCTGTCGCGAAAGCTCGCCAAGCTACGCAAGGAGGCTGCTCCTGTCGAAGTTCCCGATTACACCTTCCAGACACTCACCGGACCGCTGGCGCTATCGGCGCTCTTCGCCGGGAAGGAGATCCTTTTCGCGATCCACAACATGGGCCAAGGCTGCCGCTGGTGCACCCTGTGGGCTGACGGTCTCAATGGCTTCCTGCCCCATCTGGAAGACCGCTTTGCGGTCGTCCTGCTCTCGAAGGACGCGCCGGAGGCTCAGCAGCGCTTCGCCCATTCCCGCGGCTGGCGCTTCAGGATGGCATCGCATGGCGGCAGTCCCTACATGACGGAGCAAAGCGTGAGTCAGGACGGATCCGACATGCCGGGGATGGCCTGCTACCAGCGCGTCGGCTCCAAGATCCTGCGGAAGAACGTGGCGGTCTTCGGTCCCGGGGACGAGTTCTGTGCCGCATGGCCGATCCTCTCGCTCGCGGGCCTGGGCGAGGACGGGTGGACGCCGCAGTATTCCTACTGGAAGAAGCCCGACCCGAAGGCGATGGACGATGGCGGACAGAATCTGGTGTAGCTCCCGCGTATTCCGCAGATGCGAGTTCTCTGGTCCCTCCTCATGGCCTCCGCCGTTTCCGCGGAAACCGCGGAAGTAAAGAATCCCGCCGAGCTGCAAGCGGCGCTGCGTTCGCTTAAGGCGGGCGATACGCTCAGGATCGGCCCCGGCGAGTATCCCGGCGGGAACTTCCTGGCGGGCCTCTCGAATCTCACGGTGGAAGCTTCCGATCCTGCCGCTCCGCCGCTCTTCAGGGGCGGCAAGCAGGCCTGGCACTTCTCCCGCTGCCCCGGCCTCACGCTGCGCCGCATCCACTGCAGCGGCCAAAGCGGGAATGGCATCAACCTCGACGACGGCGGAAAGCGCGACGAACCGGTCAAGACCGTGCTGCTCGAAGGCCTCTCCGTGAGCGACATCGGGCCGCAGGGCAACTTCGATGCGATCAAGTGCTCGGGACTTCAGGATCTCCGCATCAAGGACTGCGAAATCAGCGGCTGGGGCGGTCAGGCGATCGACTTCGTCGGCTGCTCGGATGCGGTGATCAGCGGCTGCCGGATCACCGGCAAGGAGGGATACTCCCTGCACACCGGTCCGCAGTTCAAAGGTGGCTCCCGCAACATCGTGATCGAGAAGTGCGTCTTCAAGAACGCTGGCGGACGACCGATCCAGGCCGGCGGCTCGACCGGCATCGACTACTTCCGGCCCCCCGGCGTGAAGTATGAAGCGAAGGACATCATTATCCGCGACAACATCATCGAAGGCGGGGCCTGTGCCTGCGCCTTCACTGGCGTGGATGGCGCAGAGTTCACCGGCAATACCGTGGTCAACCCCGGGAAATGGATCTTCCGCATTCTTCAGGAAACGCGTGAAGAGGGATTCGCCCCCTGCCGCAACGTGAAAATCTCCGGCAACAAATTCCGTTTCCGCCGCGCCCAAGTCGGCACCGAGATCAACATCAGCGATGGCACCGCACCGGAAACCTTCCAGTTCGAGAACAACCGCTGGCTTGCCGAGGATCGTCCGGAAGCCTCGAAGCCGAAACTGCCGGTCGAGGAAAAGGGCGGAGTCTACGGCGCGGTTCCCTAAGAAGGTCGTCGGCTTGCCATTTGCTCTTGCCTGCCCGAAGTCGGTCTGCAACTTTCCAGCGTCCTTGCGCTTCTCGGTTTTACCTCCGTTGATCTGAAGAAGCTCATCCATCTCCTGTTTTCCTTGTTCGCTTGCCTCCATTTGGCAGGCGGGCAGTACACTATCGTGCAGGTTTATGCATGGGGCACCATGATCTCCGCCTACTCCAGGGAGTCCGGCTTGCTGCAAGGGACGAAGGATACATTCAGCGGGAAGAAGCCATGTCACCTTTGCTGCAAGATTGCCGCAGCGGAAAAGGCCGACGCCGAGAAGGGCGAACACTCTCCGCGCTCTCCCGGGCCGGCGATGAAGCTGACGCAAGAGTTCCCGATTACCTCGATTGCCCCCCTGGTCCCGCCGATCCCGGCCATGGCTCCACGGGTCGAGTATTTCAGTCAGCTTTTCCAAGATGCGGCATCGGCAAATGCCCCGCCCGTGCCACCCCCTCAAACGAGGGCGTGAGATACTTTCTGCGGTAGCATCGCATTGCGGCGCGGCTGAACTTGGCTTGTCGATATCCGTCGATCGCCCATGGAGGCTTGGCGCAAGCCGGCAACGATGCCCCCGCGGGTGCCCGAGAAGCCCCGCGTGAATGATCTGGCCTGCACTCCGGCAACCCCGGAAGCGCAAGGACAAAAGGCCGGACCTTTCTCCGGGCCGTGCCTTCACGTGCCCGGAGAAAGGAGTCCGCCCATCCAAAGGCACCGACAACCTGCCTTGAGGGTCCGTGGCACCATGCCCGAATCCAGCAATCGATCTAACAGAATAGATGCCGGCAGCCCGGTCTGCCGGCATCTCGCACCTGAAATCACTTATTATGAGAACCAATCCAATCGTCCTCTTTTTGGCGCTGGCGCTTCACGCCTCCGCGGAGGAAATCGGCAAAGATACACTCGCTGAAGAAGGAAAGGCCGCTTTCGCATCATGCATGGCGTGCCACGGCCTCGACGGGAAGGGCATGGCCGCAGGGCCGAAGAAGCTTGCCCCTCTCTCTCGGCTTCACCGATCGTCACCGGTGATCCCGCTTTCCTTACGCTCGTCATCACGAAAGGCATCGCAAAGGAGAGCCAAGACTATCTGGGGATTATGACCCCGATGGAAGCGGTGGTAGCCACCGACCGCAAGCTCGCCGCCGTCCTCACCTACCTCCGGACCGCCCTCGGGAACAATGCCTCGGCCGTGACGCCGGAGGAAGCCAAGGCGCTTCGCGACAAATGGCAGGACATCAAGGTCCCGGTGACCCGGGCAAAGCTCGAGGAACTTGAAGAAGCCTCCAGGAAGTAGGGGCGACCAGAACTGAAATCTAGAACCATGAAATTAATTCCAACTCAGGTGCCTCTCAAAAATCACCGGGCTCAGGCAGCCCCCTGCCGTTCCGCGCGACGCTTGGCGCGCTTGGCCGTGGTGATTGGCCTCACATCCGCACCCTTGCTCGGAGCGGATGAACCTGCTCCCGCCAAATTCCATGGCACGGATGTCACGGGATATCAACTCGACTACGGCTTCGCCCTCAAGGACACCGCAGGACGCGAGCTGAAAATCGCCGACTTCAAGGGGAAGGTCGTCTACTTCTTCTTCGGCTTCACCCAGTGCCCCGTCATTTGTCCCACTGCTTTGACGAGGGCTGCCGAGATCAAGCGCTTGCTCGGCGCCGATGGTGAGAAGCTTCAGGTCGTCTTTGTGACGATTGATCCGGAACGCGACACTCCCGAGGTGCTCCGTTCTTACGCCGCGGCCTTTGATCCTTCGTTCCTCGGGCTATCCACGGACCCTGAGAAGCTCAAGGCGCTCTCCCGGAGTTTCAAGTTCACTTACAGCAAGGTCCAAACCGGGTCTTCCTACACCATGGATCATTCAACCGCGAGTTACGTCTTCGATCCCTCCGGGAAAATCCGGCTGATCCTCCGTCACGAAGCGCCGGCCGCTGACTGCGCTGATGACATCCGAAAACTGCTCCAAGAGAAAACCAACTGAACCGACATCCACATGAAGCCAAAATATTTGATTCCGCTGTACTTCCTCGCGACGGCGCTCGCCCATTCCGAGGTCGAAGTCACAGCACCATGGGTCCGTGCCACAGTGCCTAACCAAAAGGCGAGCGGTGCCTTCATGGAGCTGAAATCCAAGAACGCATGCAAGCTCGTCTCGGCCTCTTCGCTCGTGGCGAAAACCGTCGAGATTCACGAGATGGTAATGGAAGGAGAGGTGATGAAGATGCGGCAGATCAAGTCGCTCGACCTGCCCGGCGACACTACGGTGAAGCTTTCACCCGCCGGCTATCACGTGATGCTGATCGGTTTGAAGGAGCAGTTGAAGGAGGGCCAGGTCGTCGAACTGAAGCTCACGTTTGAGAAGCCGGGCGGTGAGCTCGAAACCATGGATGTGAAGGCAGTCGTGCGACCTTTGGCCAACACGGGGAGAGGCGAAGGCACGATGAAACACTAGCTCGCGATCCCCCCGGGAATCGTCTGAAGATCCGGCTGTCTGCTTCCCAGGCAGCAGCCGGATCATCCAGGCGGAACTAGTCCGGGGTGGTTGTCGGATCATTCGAAATTGAACCTCCGTTCCAGATGACGCGAAGGAACAAGCTCATCCTGCTCTATCTGAGCGTCGCCGTCCTTTGCAGCACTTTCATTGCATTGATGGTGGTCGTCGGCAGGAACATCGATGCAACCGAAAAACAGGATCCCTTCGTGAACTCCGGTCGGGAAGAGATCTTCGAGTGGTTTCCGATTTCCACGGACCTGGCGGGGACGAATCAGGACGGGGAGGAGATCCGGCTCTCTTCATCGCGGGGCAAGGTGACCGTGATCAATGAATTCTTCACCTTGTGTCCCACTTGCATGTTTCGAAGCGGTATAGAACTTCTGGAACTCTACGACACCTTCAAGGACGACCCGAACTTTTTAATGGTGAGCATCTCGATCGATCCCTCAAATGATTCCCCTGGTAACATGCGGCATTATGCCCGGAACCTTGGTGCCGGCTCCCGCAATTGGTGGTTCTTGAATGCCGGAGACGCCAGATTCACCCACGACTACCTTGAGAAGGAGCTGAAGTTCTTCGCCATTCGAGAGCGGACCGATCCTCTCGAAATCGAGGCGCTGGGACGCTACTCGCACGACATGGGTTATTTGCTCGTGAACCCCGGATTCACGGTGATCGGCAAATGGCCTCTTTTCGAGGCTGGCTCGGAAGAGGCGAGAAGTCGGGATCCCCATCTCTATCAGCACGTAAAGGATGAACTCTACCGACGCATACGGGAGGAGTTGGCGAAAGTTGCCGCTGAGTCGCGGCCCGCTTCATCCCGCTAAACCGGCGCCACATCCACCGACACCTTCAAATGGTGATTCGCCCCACCCACCGTCACCCCCCGCAGCGGCGAGACATCCCGGTAGTCCCTCCCCACCGCCACCGTGATGTGGCGCTCTGCCGGGCGGACGTTGTTGGTTGGATCATAGTCCATCCAGCCTAGCCCCGGGATAAACACCGAGACCCACGCGTGCGAGGCATCCGCGCCGACCAGCTTCTTCTTGCCCGGCGGCGGCAGGGTTTCGAGATACCCCGAAACATACCGCGCTGGCAGGCCCAGCGAGCGCAGCGCGGCGATCATCAATTGCGCGAAGTCCTGGCACACCCCGCGGCGATTATCCAGCACCTCCTGCACCGGCGTGGCTACGGTGGTGAAGTCGGGGTCGAACTTGAATTCGCGGTGGATCCGCGAGTTGAGCGCCGCCACCGCTTCCTGCACGCAGCGTCCGGGCGGGAAGTCGGGCCGCGCGAACTCGGCCAACGCCGGCAGGATCGGGATCAAGGGCGAGGACAGCGTGAAGGCGCGGGCGTCCAGCGATGACTGGTCCTTCGATGCCAGCAAGGATTCCTTCATCCTGTCCCAGGCACCAGCGGTACCCAGCGGAAGCAGGGCGTGCGAGAAAACCTCCACCTCGCTCTCCGCGGTGATGACCAGCTCCGGATGCGGCCGCTGGATCGAGAAGTAGTCGATGTGATTGCCGAAGGAATCCCGCCGGCTGCGGTGGAATTCCGGCTCGGGCCCGATCGTCAGCTTCCACGACAGGCAACGCTGCCCTGGCAAATCGAGCGGCCGCAATCGCGCCTCGTTGTGGCAGAGATTCGCGGGAACGTCGTAGCGGTAGCTGGTCCGGTGGCGGATGCGGTAGTGCATCAAAATCGGGATCTTAAATTTGAAATCTGAAATCTGAAATTCGGAGGATGGCTCAATCCCATCCGCTCACCCCCTCAAAAAGTGCGGACTCTCCGCATGCCGGAAATAGGTCAAGGTGAGCGAATTCGAAAGCTGATAGAGCATGCTGCTCATGTGCCCGACGAAGGCCTCCAGCTTCTTGCGGCTGCCATTGGCGGACTGCGCCAGTTGCGCGATGTCCGCGAGCCGGAGCTTGCTGGACATCTCCACCAGCAGGCGCTGTTCCGGGGTCAGCCGCGCGCCTTGGGTCTGGCGGGGCAATTGCTCGATGTTCATGCTCAGCCGCTGCACTTGATAGAGCAGCGAGCGCGCGTTGTTCGGCTCCAGCAGCAGCAACTCCAGCACCAGCTCGATCCGCGGATGGGTGCGGTAGCGCTTGCGGTAAGTCACCAGGCTGTCGGAAGCGGCCAGCACGGTTTCCATCACCAGTTGTTCCTCCGCGGCGTGTCGCGTTTCCACCAGGAAATTGCGGATCACCGAGAGCAAGTACTGCGCACGCTCGATCCGGCGGCCGGAGTCGAGCAGCCGCCAGCCGGCGTCGCGCGTCATGCTCTCCAGGTTCAATCCGAGCAGGGCGGTGAGGTGGAGGATGAGGCGGTTGAGCGGATCGGTGTAGTGATCCAGATCCCGCTTCCCCGTGTGCTTGCCATCCACCCATTCGCGGATCAGCGCCTCGATCACGCGGTAGGAATCGGGCGACCATTGATCGCGCACGGCGTAGGCGGCATTGCGAAAGGAGCGCAGCGTGCTGGGCAGCGAGCCGGCACGCTGCGGGTTGGTCAGCAGCGATGCCACTTCGTCCTCGTCCCGCACCACCGAGGCGCTTTTCTCCCCTTTGATCGGCGCGGCATTGGTCACGCCGACGAGCCCCGACATGAGGATCTCGCGGTGGCGGCGGAGCTGGTCTTCATCGTCGCCCATGGCTTCGACGAAACTGACGACGGCACGACGCAGCAGGCGGGCCGTCCCTTCCGCGCGCTCGGCGTAGCGACCGGTCCAGTAGAGGTTTTCTCCGGAACGGCTGGGCACGTTCCGGGCGTCAGGCTCGGGCTGGGAAGCCTCGTTCTCCGTCCACAAGCTGACGAAGGGCTCGCTATCCACTCCCTGGACCCAGGTGTCCTTCGAGACCCCGCCGAGCTGGCTCGAAACGACCGGTGCATCCTGCGATGCTGCGATGCGTGTCAGCCCGCCCGGCATCACGATGTAGCGGCCCTCCGGATCGGAGGTCACGAAGCCGCGCAGCACCCCGCGCCGCGCTTCGATGACGTTGCCGTTCAGGCAGGGCTGGGTTGAGAAGCCGACTTGCTCCTGGCCGACGTAGCACTCCGGCGCGGCGAGGATCCGCTCGCGCAGCGCTGCCAACTCAGCGGTCTCCAAGGTGCCGCCGAAAACCGTGCCGAAGGTCGGCGCGCGATGGATCGATTTCACCACCATCTTGTGAAGCTGCGAGAGCACGGTCTCGCGGGCTTGCTTCTCGCCGCACCACCAGGTCGCCGCCGCGGGCAGGATCAGTTCTTCATTGCGCAGGTGGCGGGAAATGCCGGGCAGGAAGGCCATCAGTCCCGGGTTCTCCAGCACCCCGCTGCCGGGATGATTGACGATCGCCACATTGCCGGCACGCATCGCTTCTAACAGACCGGGCACGCCAAGCTGCGAGTCCTCCTTCAATTCGAGCGGGTCGCTGAACCAGGCATCGATCCGACGGATGATCACATCCACGGGCTCGAGCCCGCCGAGCGAGCGCAGCCACACGCTGCCATCGCGCACCGTAAGGTCGTCGCCTTGCACCAGCGAGTAGCCGAGATAGGACGCCAGGAAGGCGTGCTCGAAGTAAGTTTCATTCTGCGGCCCGGGAGTCAGGATCACCACCCGCGGTTCGCGCGCCCCGGCATGGGCCGGAAACGATTCGAGGGTCTGCCGCAAGGTCCGGAAGAAGCCCGCGATCCGCCGCACCCCGCTGCGGTGGAAGAGCCGCTGCATCGCGCGGGTCATGACCACCCGGTTTTCCACCACGTAGCCGCTGCCGGAGGGTGCCTGGGTGCGGTCGTTGACGACCCACATCCGCCCGTCCGGCCCGCGGGCCAAGTCCGCAGCGTAGAGAATGAGTTGGCGCTTCGAGGGCAGGCGCATGCCATGGCAAGGGCGCAGGTAGCCGCGGTGCGCGTGGATCAGTTCCGGCGGCAGCCAACCGCCGGCAATCAGCCGCTGCTCGCCATGAAGATCCGTCAGCACATGGTCGAGCAGCTCCGCGCGCTGGATCAGGCCGGCTTCGATCGTCCGCCAGTCCTGCTCCGAGACGACCCAAGGCACGGCATCGAGTTCCCAGGCACGGTGCTCGCCATCCGCCTCGCCATGGACGCTGTAGGTGACGCCGTGTTCGCGCAGCAGCCGCCGGATCTCGTGCCCGGTCGCTCCGGCTTGCTCGGGCGTCAGCCCGCCTAGCCATGAGGCGACATGGGACCACGAGGGATTCACCCGGCCGTCCGCTCCGAGCATTTCGTCCCAAATGCCGCGGCGGTAGTCGGGAGGTAGGGTGTTTTTGGGTGAGGCCGCAGCCGGCATGGCCCCCGGTATGCCCGGATCAATTGCGTTTGGCAATGGCAGTGACGGAGGCTGCGTCATCGCCCGCTCCTCATCAGATGCCGTGCCGCCGGGATAGGAAAGTGCAGCAAGCCCCGTCAGTCCGGCATGATTACGGGGATCACCTTGCGTCCGAATTTGCGGTAAACCGTGAAGTCCGAATCCATGGTCAGGACCCTTGCTCCGTCGTGGATCCCTGCCATCCGGACCAGGCAGGCATCTGCCAAGGACATGGGAACGTTCCTATAGCGCTGCATCAGCTCCATCAATGGCGCGGCTTCCTCCTGCACGCGATAGTCTGAGATAATCAGGTTGCGGGTGATCAATTCGAGCGCAATCGATGGATCCTTGCCGGCTCTTCGGACTAGGAACATCGTCTCTGAAATGACCGCGTCACAGGTGACCAAAGCGTGCCTTAATTCACCAAAACAGGCTTTGGCCCAGCCATGTTGTCTTTCGCTCCTATCGATAAGGGCAACCAACGGACCAGTATCGACGATCAGCACCTTCAAGAGCCGTAACCGTCCAAGTGACGGGGATTTGATCCAAGATCCGGTATGCCGCTCGAAACCTTCCCGCACAAATCTCCCGCCAATTCCAACAAGGTCGGCCTAATGTCGGCAGTGTCTTCCAATGCCAGCTTCTCCTCCAGCGCCTCCCGCAACAGCTCGGAACGCGTGGTCCGACGCGCCCGTGCGGTCGCATCCACTCGCGCTGCCAGGTCATCGGAAATTTTGAACGAGATCGTGGTCACGTCCGTAGTGTATTACCAAATGCAGAAAGTGCAATACCGGCGCTTATCCCACCTCACAACCCCGCCGCCGCCTCCTGGAACGCCTTCCTCAAGCCCGAGCCATCCGAATTCGGGAAATCCGCCCGCTGCACCAGCATCACGTAGACCCGCTCCTTGACCGGATCGATCCACGCCTGCGTGCCGTAGGCCCCGCCGTGGCCGTAGGTGCCGGGTGAAACCGCAGCGGTCACGCCCTGCGGCTCGCGGATCACGCACCAGCCAAGGCCCCAACCGTTCCCGGGGGTGAAGCCGGTCTTGAGATCGCCGCTCTGGACGGTCGTCATCTGCTTCACCGACTCCTCCTTGAGGTAGCGTTTCCCGTCGAGCTCGCCGCCGCGCAGGATCATGCGGCCGAATTTTCCGTAGTCCTCCGCGGTCGAGAACAGGCCGCCATTGGCGAGCGGGTAGCGGTCCTTGCTGGTCACGGCCTTGTTGCCCAGGAAGCTGAGCCCGGTCTTCTCCAGCGCGCCGGCATCCGTGCGCTTGTAGGAAGTGGCGATCCGCGCGGCCTGCGCCACGCTGGGATAGAAGGTCGTGTCCTTCATCCCGAGCGGCTCGAAGAGATGTTTGGCGAGGAACGCGGGGTAATCCTCGCCGGAGACGACCTCCACGATCCGACCGGCGGCGTTGATGCCGGATTGGCAGTATTCCCACTTGCTGCCCGGCGCGAACTTCACCGGCTTGGCGACGATCCGCGGCATGAGGTCCTTGAGCGTGGCCACGCCCTCGACCTCGGGTCCCCGCACGTCGCTCAGACCGCTGCTGTGGGTGAGGCATTGCCTGATGGTGATGGTCACCGGCTTGCCCTCGGCGTCCTTGAGATCCTTGAACTCGGGAAGATACTTCGAAACCGGATCATCCACCGAGAGCTTCCCGGCTTCCTGCATCATCATGACCGCGGTGCCCGTGATCGGCTTGGTCATCGAGGCGATCCAGAAGATCGAATCCTTCTCCATCGCCGTCTTTTTCCCAAGATCGGCAAACCCGTTCGCCGAGGAGAAAACGATGCCATCCTTGTCCCCGACAAAAGTCACCGCCCCGGAGATCTCTTTCGCCCCCACGGCCTTGTCCATGACCTCGATCACCGGCGGGACTTCGAGCGCGCTCGGCCCGGGCTTTTCGTCCTGAGCCTGGCAAGGCAGCACGAAAACCATGGCGGGCAGGAGTAAAAGGGCCTTCATCGGTCGCAGGCTAGGCGCGGGCCCCGGAAGCGCAAGCAGGCGCTGCGTCCGGTAAAACATTGAAAGAATGCTCCCTTTTTCCCGGAAAGACCTGTCCGACAACCGCGTAAACCCTCCAATGACACGCTGCCTGCTGCTCGCTTCCCTGTTTTTCTCCGGCTTGGCCGCCGCCGAGCCCGAGAAAATTTTCAACGGCACCGGCCTCGAAGGCTGGAACGTCAAGGGCGCGACCTACTGGACCGCCGCGGACGGCGTGCTGAAGGGCGAGAGCGACGACAAGAAGCAGGGCTCCATCCTCTGGACCGACAAAAGCTACAAGGATTTCACCGTCGAACTGGAATTCCGCTTCTCCGGAGACGTCGATTCGGGCGTCTTCCTGCGCGGCGAGGCCGACCAGATCCAGATCGGAACTTCCCGCTCGAAGAAGCGCGACATGACCGCCTCCCCCTACATCGGGCCGAAGAGCGGCTATCCCCAGGAAGCCGCCGGGGTGAAGGAATTGCTCAAGGAAGGCGACTGGAACAAGATGAAGATCGTCGCGAAAGGGGGCACCTACACGGTCTCCCTCAACGGCAAGCAGGTCGTCGAATACGTCTCCGACACCGCGAAGGAATCCGGCCCCCTGGGCCTGCAGATCCATCCCGGCGTGAAGATGAAGATCGAGTTCAAGAACGTGACGGTGGAGGGGATTTGACTTCCACGAGCCGGCATGATTCGTCGAGCCGATGTCATGGGAGCCGCTGACCGCTGAAGGGTTCGACAACTTGGTCAGGCCCTTGGCCGGGCTTGAGGTTTCGCTCCCGTGGAAAGGGGCCGGGACGGCGGTCTTCCTTGGGCTGGGAGCCATCACTCCGCCGGTGGATCCCCGGAGGAAGGGAAGAGGAGAAGCCACTATCAAGATCGAATGGGATTGGCGGATTGAGGACCGTGCGCGGGTCGTTTGCGGGAGTGTAAACGATGAGAAGGAGATCCTGGCAGGCATCGCTGCGCTCGAGGGAGCCAAGATCCGATCGATTGTCGTGATCGGGGAGATTCCCGAGTTGCGGGTGGAGTTTACGGACGGGCGCTGCCTTCGATCGATAGTGTTGTTCGACGACGATCCGCAGTGGTCGATCCGCCTCCCGGAGGGGCGCTGGATTTCGGCGAAAGATGGCCAGGTCGGGGTGGGGGACGGCGCGAGATGAAGACAAGCTCCGCCTTCTGATAAGCCTTGGGAATCTGTTGGGAAATATGGCTTTGCGTGGGTTTGGCCTCCCGTTTGAGGCTGTATGACTTCCCGGCACGCCTGCTGCTCGATTTCTCCCGATTTCGTGACTGACGGGGGCATTGACGCCCGGAAAAGCAAGTGCATCATCCCGCCCCCGGCGCGAAGGACTTGCCGGGAAATGCCGGCCGCAACCCCGCGGCCATCCAGACTACCACCATGACCACCATCGCCATCAACGGGTTCGGGCGCATCGGCCGCCTCGTCTTCCGCGCTCTCGTCGAGCAAGGACATCTCGGAACCACTTTCAACGTTGTCGCCGTCGGTGACATCGTTCCGGCCGACAACCTCGCCTACCTCCTCAAGTACGACTCCACCCAGGGCAAGTTCGACGGCACCGTGTCCTCGAAGAAGTCCAAGCCGGAGCTCGAAGAGGATGACGTGCTGGTGGTCAACGGCCACGAGATCAAGGTCGTCAGCGCCCGCTCTCCGGAAGGCCTCCCTTGGAAGGAACTCGGTGTCGAGGTCGTGATCGAATCCACCGGCCTTTTCACCGCTGCCGACAAGGCCCGCGGCCACATCACCGCCGGTGCCAAGAAGGTCATCATCTCCGCACCTGCGCAGGGTGAAGACGGCACCTTCGTGGTCGGCGTCAACGACGAGCTCTACGATCCGGCCAACCACCACATCATCTCCAACGCGAGCTGCACCACCAACTGCCTCGCCCCCCTCGTCCACGTCCTCCTCAAGGAAGGATTCGGCATCGAGGAAGGCCTGATGACCACCATCCACTCCTACACCGCCACCCAGAAGACCGTGGACGGCCCGTCGAAGAAGGATTGGAAGGGTGGCCGCAGCGCCGCCATCAACATCATCCCGTCCACCACCGGTGCCGCCAAGGCCGTCGCCCTGGTCTGCCCCGCGGTGAAGGGCAAGCTCACCGGCATGTCCTTCCGCGTGCCGACCCCGACCGTGTCGGTGGTCGACCTGACGGTGAAGACGACCAAGGAGACCTCGCTCGCCGAGATCAAGGCCGCCCTGAAGACCGCCTCCGAAACCTACCTCAAGGGCATCCTCGCCTACACCGAAGACGAAGTGGTTTCCACCGACTTCATCCACGACAAGCACTCGTCGATCTTCGACGCCGGCTCGTCGATCGAGCTGAACTCCACCTTCTTCAAGCTGGTGAGCTGGTATGACAACGAGTGGGGTTACTCCAACCGCGTCATCGACCTCCTCTTCGACGTGGTGAAGAAGGGGATTTGATCCCGCCTTCTAGCACGTTTCTTTCCAAAACACCCTGCCTCGCAAGAGGCGGGGTGTTTTGTTTTGGAGATCCGCTATCGCGCCGATACGCTGAACTAGCTCTCCGCCACCTTGCGCGATTCCAACAACCGCGACGCGGTTGCCTCCTATAGCCCCGGGTTGACCGACGAAGGAGGGGCGACGCCATCCCGCACCAACCTCGAATGAGGTTGCCTCGGGCCGGTGTAACGGGTTTTCGATCCTCCTGCCGATCTCCAAGCGCCGGACAAGCTCGGCCTCAACCTGATCTGCATCCCACGACGGATTCAGGCTGCGAATGCCCGAGCGGGTGATTTCGCAAGCCTCTTCGAAAAGCTCCACCCCGGCCCAAAACTTCTCGGGAAGGCTCATCTGGCGCGCACGCTTGATCGATCCTGGTCGATCCGACGCGCGAGTGCCTCAATTGCTTCCACGTCACGACACTAGCGCCAAACCGCCCCTTTGAAAATCCCGAAATGCCTACGGCGGATCACCGTGCTAGGCTACACCATCCCGACCGGGAGCCGGGCCCGGAGCCGGACGCCTTTCCGCGCTTGGCTCGATTGTTAATGTGTGTTAATTAAAGGACGTGGCACCCCGCAAATCATCCGATCCCGCCGCTTACGTCGCGCTGGCCCTGCGCCTCGCGCTCGGCGGCTACTTCGCATGGAGCGGCTACCAGAAAATCTTCATCGCCGGCCTGGACAACTTCACCCGTGCCGTCGGGAACTACAAGATGGTCCAAGCTCCTTGGGACGCCATGCTGGCCTACACCATCCCCTGGATGGAGATCGTCTGCGGCGTCCTGCTCGTCATCGGCTTGTGGAAACGCGGGGCCCTCTGGGGCTTGGCCGGGCTGGTCGGCGTGTTCGCCTTCGGCGTCGGCCAGGCATGGGCGCGGAACCTGAATATCGACTGCGGCTGCGACGGCAACCCCGACGGCTCGCCGATGAATTACAGCCTCAAGTTCCTGGAATTCGGCCTCTACTGGCTGGCCATTTTCTTCATCTGGTTCCTCGGCCGGAAGGGCAGCTCCCACGTCTTCGGCGGCACCCGCCTGAAGCTGCCGGGCTAATCCGCCGCGGGCCGACAATCCCAACGTCGCCATTGACGGACGGCCAAACTGGGACCGCTGGGCACCGCCCGGCAGAAGCCACCCTTACGGCAGAACACATCGCGAAGTTCGAATGGAGAGCGCCGTCCCTATCCTGCAGACGAATCGTCCTCCCCGCGGACACACCCGCTTCTTGAGCAACCCTCGCGTCTCTCGCAGGTTTCTCCTCCATGCAATGGCCCTCCCTCCTCTTGCCGGTCCTCGTAGTGGCCATGCTCGCGCCGTCTGCCCTCGCGCAGACCGCTCCCGTCAGAAAGGTCATTCTGACCGGCAGCAAGCACGTCCACGACAAGGCGGAGATGCTGGACAAGAGCGCCTACAACTTCGAGTCGCCCGATGCCTGGCTCTTCATCGATGACCTCGCGCCCTCCAAGCTGATCGCCAGCCACCTCGACCGCCTGCTGGTCAACTACGAACCCGCGGTGCTCAACGGGAACATCCGCATCGCCCAATACGAAACCGGCAGCGTGGTCATCCCGCAGGGCCCGCAATTCGCGGCCATGACCGTCTTCGATGGCAAGTCGCTCGCCGGCCCCTCGATGCCCCTGCACTGCCACGTCAAATACAACGACGCCAAGCTCGGCTCGATGAAAGGCGCCATCACTTCCTTCCGCCTCATGCGCGGCTACATGGCCACGCTCGCGGAGAACGAAAACGGCACTGGCATCAGCCGGAACTACGTCGCCCAGGATCAGGACATCGAGATCAAGGACCTCGGCAAGGAACTCGATGGCAAGGTCCGCTTCGTCCGCATCTTCCCCTGGCGCTGGACCAGCAAGAAGGGCATCGCCGGCGGCATCCACCAGAAGCTCAATGTCGGCTGGTTCTACGATTGGAACATTGGCACGAACTCCACCCCTGAACTGGAATATGTTCCCATCAAGCAGAAGCGCTACTGGCCCGGCCTCGATCAAGATTGGAAGGCCCGCGGCGCCACCCACCTCCTCGGCTTCAATGAACCCGACCGCCCGGACCAAGCGAAGATGACCGTGGACGAGGCAATCTCGGGCTGGCCGGAATTGCTCGGCACCGGCCTCCGCCTCGGCTCGCCCGCCGTCTCCGATGGCGGTCTCGGCTGGCTCTACGACTTCGTGGGCAAGGCGGACGCCGCCAAGTTGCGCGTCGATTTCGTGGCCGTGCACTACTACCGCGCCGTCGCCGATCCCGGCGATGGCAAGGCCGCCGCGGCCCAGTTCCTCAACTTCGTCAAAGACATCCACGAGCGCACCAAGCGCCCCATCTGGATCACCGAGTGGAACAACGGCGCGAACTGGACCAACGCCCGCGACCCCGACGCCAAGGAACAGGCCAAGGCCATCGAGGAGATGATCAAGGCGCTCGACAAGGCCCCCTTCGTCGAACGCTACGCCCTCTACAACTGGGTCGAGGAAGGACGCGAGCTCCAGCGCAAGGACGGCACCCTCACCCCCGCCGGCGAGATCTACCGCGACAAGGTTTCGCCTCTCGCCTACAAGCAGGAGAAGCCCTGAACGAGAACTCCAGCCCGAGCTTGCCCCTTGCGCCTCCGTGAAGCTCGCGAGTGACTGCGAGAACTCTCGTGAGTGCAGCGACGATCACGACAATCTTAAGGGAACGCCGGGCGGCTCCCCTCGATCACCCGGCCTGCCTGCTGCTGATGAGCGCTCTCGCTTCCTCCTTCATGCTACTGTAGCGCTCGGATTGTGCGCGACACTTCGCCTCTACATCTGCGCTGCTGGCTTTGAACCGTCTAGCAGCCTTGCCCGTGAATTCGATCCATCGGGAGTCAGGATCTTCGATCGTACGTCTGCCATCGTAACGCACTGTCACTTCCGGGTGATTCGACCGGATGACTTCCTCCGGGAGGTGAGCGCGTACGTCGTCGTGCGGAAGCTCGGGGTGGGAATATGCCACGGTGCGGTATGGGCCCCAATCCGTCCCCTCTACCCCTTTGAGCCCTTCCTCAAGCAGGGCATACTCCTCGGTAGCGAAGTAGCTTCCGTGAACACGCACCTTCTTCAGATTCCCAAGACTCAGCGCTGGGAGAAATGCCGGATACGGGGCCCGGCAAATCACCTCCCACATCGCGAGCACCTCTAGCTGTGGCAGGCCACGAAGGAACTCGAAATCGGCGATGGGCTGCTTCCAATCCGTAGTGCCATACACCGCGAGATACTTGAGATTCGTTACCCCCGCGAGACCGCTAAAGTCGGAGACTCGGCGCAAGTTCTCGATGTGAAGTGCTCGCAGCCGTTTCAGGCCTTGCAAGGGGCCAAGATCGTTGAAGCCGGAGACATACTCCAAAACCAACTCCTCGATCCCATCCATCGAGCCAATGAAGTCGAGATTACGCGGCCTCGCGTGCGTAATCCGCAAGCGCTTGACCGTCCTGAGTCCTCTCACCGCAAGCAACTGCTCAGGCGTAGGCTCATGCAGGGTCAACTCTTCAAGATTTGGCAGGGTGAGCGCTCGCGACCAGTTCACGTCCCCTTTCCCGATCGTCACGATGGTTATTTCCGGGCTTCCCGCGGGAACATCGCCAATGCGATAGGCATAGCGTTCCCGGTTCGGAACAACGGTCCAATAGCCTCCCTCGCGGTCTAGAAGATCGCCGAAATGATGTCGCATGATGCTTGAATTCCTGAACCCCTTGTATACCAGCGAAAGATGGCCTTCGCGCCAGGAGCATGCCGGACTTTAAAGCACACCCGACTGGATTCGAACCAGTGACCGCCCGCTTAGAAGGCGGGTGCTCTATCCAACTGAGCTACGGGTGCTTTTGCTTGGCCGGGGGCTGGTGTAACCCCTCGCGCGGCGGAAGTCAAAACGCGATGGATGGAAAGCGCCCGGGGCTTTGGACTGGCCGGACCGGGAGCGCTTTGATGTCCTAGGGCCATGGAATCTCCCGGGCCACCCTCCTATCCAAGGGAAAGCGAGGATGCCCAGCATCTGATGCTGCTATCGGTATTTCACTACGTGATGGCCGGGCTGGGCACGCTGGGAGGCTTCTTCATGGCCGCCTATTTCGCCTTCGTGGGTTATATCGTGACGACGGTCATGCCCTCGGTCCCGTCCGGCGCCGGCAGCTCGCCTCCACCTGCTCCGCCCGCCGGCTTCGCTTGGTTCTTCGGGGCCTTCGGCGTGCTCATATCGCTCTCGATCCTGGCTTTCGCGGTCCTGCACTTCCTCTGCGGACGTTGGATCGCCGCGCGGCGGAACCGCACCTTCTGCTTCGTCGTCGGGTGCCTCTCCTGCATCAGCTTCCCTCTGGGCACCGTGCTCGGCGTCTTCACGATCATCGTCCTCCAGCGGGAGAGCGTGAGATGGCTCTTCGAAAAGCAGACCCCGGGCGTCTACTTGAACCGGTAGCGGCCCAGTTCCACGCTCACCGTCGGCGGCACCTTCTCCCGCTCGAAGAAATCGTAGCCTTCCTTGAGCTGCTGCCAGAAGCCGTGCCACGGGTTCTCCGTCTCGCGCGCCATCCGCTCCGCGCTCATGCGGAAGGGGAAGATGTGCACGCGGAAATACTCCTGCCCGCCCTTCAGCGCCGCATCGCAGAGCGTGTAGATCTCCTCGATCTTCGGATCCGTCATCGCCAGGCAGCCGATCGAAACCTCGTTGCCGTGGATCATGATGAAGGTCCCGCTGCGGCCATGGAAGCGGTCGTAATCGTTCGGATACCCGATGTTGAAGGCCAGGTGGAAGGTGCTGTCCGGCTTCATCCCTTCCGGCGGCACGAAGTAGAAGCCCTCCGGCACCTGTCCATCGCCCTCCGCCAGCTTCGGCCCCAGCACGCCCGACTGCCTCGCGATCTCCCAGGTACGGAACAACTCGTACTTCTTCGTGTCGCGGTGCCGGACCCACAGCTCGAGCCGGTTCTCCTCCTTGAAAGCTCGCAGGAAAACCGGATCACCGAAGTGCAGGCCCTTCTCCTTCAGCGCATGCTCCAGTTCCGGACGCACCCGCTCCGCCGCAGCGACCGCGCGCTCCGGCCCCGGCATGCTATCGCAGGTCTCGACCACGAAGGTATCCTGCGCCGCATCCTCCTGCCCGGGGCAAGGCGAAACAATCATCAGAACGGCAGTCAACAGGCGGCGCATGTCACGGTCAGGGTCGGCGGGGATGCTGCTTCGGGCGAGGAGAAATGTGGACGCTGGAACAGATGCCTGCCCCCCGGGACCGCGGAGCCTCCGGCCCGCAGAAGCTTCCAAGACGGCTCGCGACACGGGAGAGTCGGAGTGGACCGGAACGTGAGGATGCCGCGGAGGGTTAGGAGTGAGCTCATCTGTTAGGGACCCTTCTGTGGGGCAGAGCCTCCGCGGTCCCGGGGGGCAGGCATTTTTCGGACCGCATCGTCAGCACGCGGCATAGGCCGTATCCACGGGGTTCAGGACCGCATTCAAAACCACCCGCAATGCCGCCGGGTCCGGCGAGGACAAAAGGTGCAGCAGCGGATGCTCCGGCAGCCCGCAGGCCTCCGTCGCCACCACCGGGATCCCGCTCGCCAGCGCCAGCAGCGCGAGCCGCGGCTGATGCTCGATCCATGCCGGCAACACCACCGCCCCGGCAGTGATCAAATCCGCCGCACTGCCCTGCCTGCAAGCGATCCCCTCGAAAGGATCAGCCGCGCCCTCATTCGCCCGGCCTAGGATCACCAGCTCCGCATCCATTCCCTCGCGAAAAGCCGCCGCCAATTCAAAGGCGCCCTTCCGCCCCAGCCGCGAGGCCGGAAAAAACACCACCGGCTTCTCCGCCGGGTCGAGCTCCAGCGGCTGCGGCATCTCCCAATCGATCAGCCATGCCCGCGCCCCGAAATGCTTCGCCATCGCCCGGTGCGGCGTGATCAGCCGTGCCGCAGCAGCCAGTGCCTCGCGCTCCGCCCGCAGCAATTCCGGATCCGCGCGGAAGTCGCCCAGCGTCGTCGATTCCGGATGCGCCTGCTTCGCCAGATCCAGCCGCCGCTGCAGTTCCTCCATCGGCCAGCGGTTCACCAGCACATCGAAACTCCGCCCGCCCAGCGCCCCGGTCTTCCAGAGATGCGGCAGCAGATTCTGCGAGATCACCACATGCCGGCACTGTGGATCGAGCATCGCCGCATACTCCCGCGCCAGCGCCGCCTCACCCTCTAACAGCGCCAGCTGCCGCACCGCCCCCTGCGCAGGCAAGCGCCGCTGCCGGAACGACCGCATCAATGTCGCCCGCGTCGCATGCCGAATGCTCACCCCCGGCGGCGGCGACCATCTGTAGTTCGCCTTCTTCCACCTCCGCCCGTCCAGCGGCGTCAACCACCGGTCACCCTCCCGCGAATGCCCGCGACACCAGCGGTCGAACTCAGGCCACATCCCGTCTAACAAAAATGCCGAATGCCCCAGCGCCGCTGCATGCGCCGCCGTCGCCGCCGGATGCCGGAAGCACTCCAGCATCCCGCAGGTCAGGCAATCGCCCGAGGGTGCCGCCCGCGGGGGGGCAGGGGAGGGCAGCACCGCTTTTACCTCGCCCGCCCGCGCCGAGCGGATCCGGATGATCAACTCCGCCGCCGTCAATTCCGCCTCGATCCGCCAGGCCCCCTCACCCTTGAAGCGCAGATCGACGTAGTTCCAAAAAACCGTCGCATCCAGATTCTGCTCCGCCGCCGAGCCCGGGATCACCCGCGAGTGCGCATGCCGCTCCACGATCTTCAGCCCCGCCGCCAGCGCCGCCTGATAGAGCAAGCCGCTCAATTGGCACAACCCGCCGCCCACCGCCGGCACCAGGCAACCCTCCCGCAACTCCCGCCCGTCGATGAAGCCCTTCCGCCGCGTCGTCCGTCCCAACTGCCGCCAGAAACTGAACACCCCGCCCGCTGGAATCTCCACCCCATGGAAAGCCCGCACCGCATACCGCAAATTCTCCACCTTCCCCGCGCTCAGTGGAAACTCCGCCGGCGTTAGCTCCCGCCACAGCGGCCCCCGCTTCTCCGCAATCACCGGCGCATCCACCAGCGCCGAAGCCGCCTCATGTCGCGGCGGCCGCGTCGAAAATTCCTTCAAACCGCGGCGCATCTGCAGCACCCGCGTCTTCAAATGGAAGACGAGCGCTTGCAGGCGGGTGGGAGAGTCCCGTTCGGGAGCAGCAGCGTGCTTGTGCATGGAAACGCCCGGGGCGCTGGAATCCTTTTACGTCAACCATTCCCGAAATGCTACAAAAACAGCATGAATATTCCATGAAAGCCGCAGGCCTATTCCAAGCAAACTCTTGGGGGTGCCGCGTCACGGATGAATCAAAGGCACGCCCGGGAAATAGGTCCGATAGCGATTCACATCGCGAGTCAGGAGCTGGAAGCCACCAGCTTGGGCGTGGGCACCGATGAAGAAGTCGGCAAGCGGTGCCGTTTTCAATCCGCCTCTCGAGCGATAGGTTCGGTAAGCTTGCGAAGCGAGAAAGAGCGACTCCTTGGGCAGTTCATGATATAGCAGGCCGAGAGAGGGGATCATCGCCTCCACCTCGTCGATCTGGCCTGCCTGATGGCAAAGCTCCGTATAGATGATCGGATTGATCACCAGCTTGCGTGTTAACGAAATCATCCTTTCGGCGGACCATTCCAGCCATAGGGGATCTCCATCGGTAACGTCGAGAATGACGTTGGTGTCCACCAAGACCAAGTCAGTCATCGCCGCGGAGTTCCTTCATCAGTTCGTCCGTGCTTTTTCCATTCGCCCGGTCTTTCCAGATCCCGGTGATGGCGTCCAAGCGTTCCCTCATTTCCTCAGGAGTGCGGGGCGGTTCAATGGTTTCCCTCACTGCCATGCTGAGAATTTCCCGAGCTTCGGCCTCCATGGAGCGGCCATTGCGTGCGGCCCTCAGGCGCAGCTTCTGTTTCACCGGTTCGGCTAGATTCCGGATCGTCAGGGTGGTACTCATGGAAACCTTGTAAGCAATGCTGGCATTGCTGTCAATTCGGGAGCCTTCATATCCGGGCTGAATTCGCTTCGCCACCCTGCCTATTGCCCCCTCGACTCCACCCCATCCCTCTTCTACACCCATTCCCATGGCAGCCATCGGCATCATCGGCGGAAGCGGTCTCTACGAGATCGACGGCTTCGAGCAATCCGGTAATCACTCCGTCGAGACCCCCTTCGGCTCGCCCTCCGACCTCATTGTCGAGGGCACTCTCGCCGGCCGCCAGGTCTTCTTCCTGCCCCGCCACGGCCGCGGCCACCGCCTCCTCCCCACCGAGATCAATCACCGCGCCAACCTCTGGGCCCTCCGCTCCCTCGATGTCCGCTTCCTGATCTGCGTCACCGCCGTCGGCAGCCTCAAGGAGCAGTACCGCCCGGAGGACATCGTCCTGCCGGACCAGTACTTCGACCGAACCAGCCGCCGCGACCAGCACACCTTCTTCGGCGGCGGCATCGTCGGCCACGTCGCCTTCGCCGATCCCGTCAGCGAGGGCATGCGCCGCATCCTCCTCGCCGCCGCGGAGGAGGAGAGCGCCCGCGTCCACTTCGGTGGCACCTACGTCAATATGGACGGCCCCGCCTTCTCGACCCGCGCCGAAAGCGAGACCAACCGCAAGCTCGGCTTCGACGTCATCGGCATGACCAATCTCCCCGAAGCCAAGCTCGCCCGCGAGGCCGAGATCGCCCTCGCCACCCTCGCCATGATCACCGACTACGATTGCTGGAAGACCGACGAGGGCCCCGTCACCGCGGAGGCCGTCATGGGCCACCTCCACGCCAATGTCTCCATGGCCAAGCGCATTATCGCCCGCGCCATCCCCGCCATCCCGCAGACCCCGGAGTGGCCCGAGCACCGCTCCCTCGACGGTGCAATCATGACCGCTCCCTCCCTCTGGCCCCCTGAAACGCGGGAAAAGCTGGAGCCGATCTTGAAAAGGTTGCTGTGATGTTGCTTCGTAGTGGGAACTTCTTTAGTAATAGCAGGTAAGGACTCCTATGTCATAGAATAGCATTCAAGCCACAGTAGCGGATAGAGAGGTAGCGTGCGCCTATTTGGCCAAATGCTTCAGCGCCGCCTTTTCGGCAGCTTTTTTAGTCGAACATAGCGTTTGAAGAACCTTTGGGTATTGGAAGGATGGGGTTTTCTTTGTGAGTTTCGACAAGAGATTCACCGAAAATGAAAAGCCTCCGGTCACAAATCCAGGCAATGGCCCGAGAAGTAAGGGGGAAACGATTGGGAAGAGGCTTGTCAAATGGAATGGAATCCACTCATGGAATTTGGAGGCGAACTTCGATTTTCGGAACTTTTCCATCTCCTTTCCGATGTCGGATGTAATATTTTCAATTTTCAATAATTTTGCAGACAGGTTGTTCGTTCTATCTAGTCGATGGTCCGACTTTAGTTCGCGAACCATTCTTGCGAATTCCGCCCGAGCATCCGAGTTTCGCTCGCGAAGCTCGGCATATTCCTTTTCGGGAATGTAAGATATATCTTTTGGAACGTTGAATGTTGCGATCGCGCTAGCAATGATGCCATCGATTTGGGCTGCTGTGTCTGCTCCGCAGCTATTCACGCCATTCAAAGCAAATGCTAGAGGCTGGTCTGTTATGGCATCAAACCCTTCGGATGCGGCTATTTTTTCTGCAATCATTCCCATTACAAGTGTGCTTACACCTCGCGGAACCGACAGCCACCGGGAATCTTCGATAAAACTCTTTAGCATTCCTCGACGCGTCAATTCCGAACGAACATGAGTTCCGATCTTTTCAACGTGAAGGAACTCCCATCCCGCTATTCTTTGCTCTCCTAGTCGATCGATCGTTATCTTGATTTTTTCCTCTCGTGCGATTTTCAGGAATCGGGGGTGATCTAGAGCCTGTCCAAAGACTTTAGCTGAGAGTTTTGAAATTTCAATGTGGTTCAATGGGGAACATCGGTGAACTGCCCCATCACAACAATCCATAAGGCGCTTTAGGGCTTTGGAGTCCTCAAGCTTTTCATGCGGCGGAACGATGCGATGGACCTCATCGGCAAATAGCAATATTTGCCGAAGCCACGTGTGATTTGGCTCAAAATGAGGATAAGTCACGCACTGGTATTTCATTGTGTTCAATTTGTTAGGTCAAGTGGTATGCGGGCATTTGGGTTTTTATCAATAATCGCGGCTACTGTTTTTGCCTTAAGCCACTTCTTGAGATCGCCTTCCGTATTTAGAAGTTCCACGATTTCTTGTAGTTGGGAGAGAATGATTACTGCTCCTCCTGCTAAAGCATCTCGACAGGTTGCGATCGCAGGGCCGGTAAATTCTGAGTAGGAAATGAAAAGTCCTCGAACTTGGGTTCCTCGGTTGTAGACCCGTACTATATGGGGGGAGATGTCTGCGGTTCCTAATGCGTCTTTCCACCATTTTAATTCGACGAGATATAGATTTCCTTCATCTTCCACCAGCCCATCGATCTGCTCCACCACACCTTCCCCAGAATTCCCCTTCACGGTGAAGGCCTCGCGAACGAGAATACCGCTGGCCTCAAAAAGTGAGTTCAACACTCCCTCTAGTGCCTTACCCCGTCTGTGCGGGTCTTGGTCACCAAACAATGCGAATAACTGCGACCTAACGCTTGAAATTCTCGTTTTCCTTGCCTTTTCAGCTGTGAGTCGTGCATCTCTTTCTACTTGGGCCGACTTTCGTTCCTTCTCGCGTTCAATATTGATCCGCGTAAACGAGTCTTTGACATTCACCACTTCCCGGATCTGGGCAACCAATCCGCGCGCTGGTGCTTGATCAGATTGCCAGCACACCGAAAAATCGTGAAACTCTGTCACTCGTTTTAGAATCTCGCGCCGCTCCTTCAGGGTGCGCTCTCCTAGCTCGTTCAACTTGGCTAGCAACTCCCTCGAAACATGATATTTGTTGAAACTTGCTTTGTCATTCCCCAGAAGTTCGCGGTATGGGCTAAGGAGATTGTCGGAAACTCCTGCACCTTGGAAAAAGAGAATCAAATCTTTCTTCGACTTGGACAGCTTCGGAATTGCTTCGTTAAGAAGAGAAAGTAGATCTGGCGGGTAATGAAACGATATATCCATACGCATTTCTGAGATTCTAGCGCTTGATTTCGCTCGAATGCGAAGCAATCGCTTAGGCAACGTGATCCATGTTGGTTCAGAGTAGTTTGTAGAGCAAGCCGCAGCTTCGTGTCGAATAGCAGTTCGTGTCCCTCGTTGGGCATCGACGGCGGTGAGTTGGTTGCCCCAATCCTTCGAGAGAGAATCCCCCTTTCCCACGTTCATTGCGTCCGCCCGATCCTTCACCGTTTCGGTTGATCAACCTGTTGGAAATGCAGGCGTGACATCGCCGTCCCCGGCGGTAAGTTCGCTCCCAATTCTTCCGCCCCTAGTCGCCATTTCCATGAAAAATCCGCTTGATACGCTGGGCTACAAGCTCCTGACCTCCCCCGTGAATGACGCTCAGGACGAATCGCTGATTCCCACGCTTTCCCGCCGCGGCTTCATGGTCGTCAGCGCCGCTCTCGGCAGCAGCTGCTCGATGATTTCCTCCGGCAAGCCGGAAGGCGGCACCGGCGCCACCGCCAAGGTCGATCCGGCCTCCGTCCCCACCAAGACCGGCCCGAATACCGGCTACCGCACCCCGAAGGTGCAGGGCCCCGTGCCGCGGAATCCCACGCTGAACCTGCCCGCCACCGGCGGCTCCGGGATCACCTACTCCCGCGTCGCGGTGACCCAGCCCTACATCGCGATCACCTTCGACGACGGCCCGCACCCTTCCAATACCCCGCGCCTGCTGGACATGCTCCGCGAGCGCAATATCAAGGCCACCTTCTACGTCATCGGCCGCAATGTGGACCTCTACCCGAATGTCCTGCGCCGCACCGTCTCGGAAGGCCACGAAATCGGCAACCACACCTTCACTCACCCGATCCTCAGCAAGCTCAGCGACTCCACGGTCCGCGAGGAGCTGACCAAGTGCCGCGATGCCGTGGCCCGCGCCGCCGGCGTCCAGCCGCGCACCATGCGCCCGCCCTACGGAGCCCTGCTCCAGCGCCAGCGGGAGTGGATCCACGCCGAGCTGAATTACCCCACCATCCTCTGGTCCGTGGACCCGCTCGACTGGAAGCGCCCCGGCCCCTCCGTCGTCACCTCCCGCATCCTCGCCGGCACCACTCCGGGCGCGATCGTCCTTGCCCACGACCTCCACGGCGGCACCGTCGATGCCATGCCCTCCACCCTCGATGGCCTGCTTCGGAAAGGCTACAAGTTCGTGACCGTTTCGCAGTTGCTCGCCATGGCGACGGCTGCACCGGCAGCAGGCACCGGCCCGGTCACCGCCGGCCAGTGAATCGCGGCTCGGCTCTGGAATCGTGATGCCCGGCGAACGTTACTTCGCGGTGCGGGACCGCCTGTCGGAACTGCTCGGATGGATCGGCGACCTGTCCCGGGAAGTCTCCTTGGAAGAGGAGCCGGACCGGCCCGCGCCGGTGCTTGCCCAGCCGATCCTGATCGCTGCCATCGGCGAGGTGAATGCCGGGAAATCCTCCCTGCTCAATGCCCTCGCCGGCGCGGAGATTTGCCCCTCCAGCGCGCTGCCGCTGACCGCTGACGTTTGCCTCTACCGCCATGGCGCGGAGGCCGATCATCCGGTGAAAACCCAATTGGTCGAAGCCCGCCGCCCGCTCGAATATCTACGGAATTTCGACCTGCTCGATACACCGGGCACCAACAGCAAGCTCAATGGCCACCTCGCCATCTCCGAGCCCTTCCTCGAGCACGCCGACCTGATCCTCGTCGTCTTCACCGCGGAAAATCCCTGGACCGCCGCCACTTGGGATGCCGTCTCGCGGCTCTCGCCGGAGGCCCTCGAACGCACCGCCCTGGTCGTCCAGCGCATCGATCTCAAGCAGCCGCAGGATATACCGATCATCCTCGGCCACATGCGGGATCTCTCGCTCAAGCGCCTCGGCCGGAACCTCCCGATCTTCCCCGTCGCCGCCCGCCACGCGCTGCTGGCGAAGACCGCCGAACCCTTCGATACCGACCAATGGCGCTCCAGCCGTTTCTCGGATTTCGAGCACTACATCTCCGAGCGCATCTGCGAGTCGATGGACCGCCGCCAGGTCCTCCACGATGCCTGGCACCACGCCGCCCGCACCCTGCGGCGGATGGAGAATCACCTCGATACCCAGCGCCGCGGCATGGAGGATGACGCCTGGTTCCTCGCCAATATCGAGCGCGAGATGGAGGCCCTCCGCGATAACTCGCTGGCCGCCGCTTCCGAGGCGCTCGGCGCTGCGCTGGAACGCTACCGCAGCGAGGTTGATCGCGTCGTCCGCAGCCTCCGCTCGCGGCTCGGCTGGTGGCGCTCGCTCGCCCGGCTTTTCAGCGGGGATGGCACCGCCGCCGAGATCGAGACCGCCTTTTCCTCGCGCATGCAGGAAGTCGCCACCGGCTTTGGCGTCGATGATGCCGGCCGCCTGATCGATGCCTGTGCCCGGCACTGGGAAACGGTCAGGCCGCAGGTCAAGGAGCGCATGGGCTTCGAGCCCGGCCCCTGCGCCATCGCCGGCCCGGCCCGCGAGAAAATCGTCGCCCGCTTCGTCGCCCGTTTGGAAAAGGCCGTGCCGCAAGCCCTCGCCAGCCTGCGCGTCCGCGGCGTGTTAGACCCCTTGGTCCGCCGTCGCAATTCCTCTCTCAAGGGCTTCACCGCCATCGGCCTGCTGCTGGTCATTGCCGCCGGTGCCTGCGGCACCTTCGGGCCCCAGCACTTCGCCCTGATCCTGCTGATCGCCTCGGTGGTCGTCTTCACCCTCGCCGCCGTCATCGCCTGGGTCACCGCCATCCGCATGGCCGCCGGCTACCGCGAGCGCCTCTCCGCCGGTGCCGCCACCTTCGCCGAAGGCCTCAAGACCGACCACGGTGAAGCGATCCGCTTCCTCTTTCGCGACTACTCCGGCAGCCTGTTGGAAGTCCGCCGCCGCCTCGCCTCCGAGCGCGCCCTCCTCCAGCCCCGCCTCGAACGCTCGAACTCCCTCTACATCGCCCTCAAGTCGGTGGAGCTGGATCTGTGAGCCGGACGCGCCTCTAACAATCCTAGCGCCTCCAACAACGGACGGCCCCACTGGGACCGCCGGGCACCGCCCGGCAGAACGGTCCCTAACAGCCCGCCACAACGGACGGCTCTACCGCTGGGAGCGCGGAGCCACCGGCCCGCAGAAGCAACCCTCGTCGCCCGGCATTTCACGCGGCTGGTATGGAGACCGCCGTCGCTTCGTTACATGCCTCTCCCACGCGAAGCCGCCGGGCCACCTTCCACCGCTAAAGGCGTCCCGGTTCTTAGCGCCGGAGGTCCGTCGGAGCTTACCCGGTGGTGAAACCACCGGACCTGGTCACCCACGAGTCCCGTCCCGGAGGCCCGGTGGAAATCCCCGGATACCCTCAGCGTGACGAGAGCAGCCAGCCAGCCGGCTCCACCCGCAAGATCTCCCAATGATCACACCCCTGGAACCGCGCGAACTCATCCAGCGCTTCCTTAAACCCGGCCTCAATCCCACCCAGCTCCGCAAAGCCCGGCTCAAAAACCAAATTAATCACACTCAGCCGCCGCTCCTTGCGGTGAGCCTTCGCATCAAACCTCCCGATCACGCGGTCACCCCACAAGACAGGCAGCACGAAGTACCCATACTTCCGCTTCGCCGCCGGCACATAGATCTCCACCGTGTAGTCGAAGCCGAACAACCACGCCATCCGCTTGCGCTGGATCGTGAGGTTATCGAAGGGCGACAGAAACCGAATCCGTGAAGCCGTCAGCGGCGTCGCCAAGGCCAATGCCTCCCGCAACAAAAACACCGGCATCGCCGGAAAACCTTCGACCCGCGCCTCGATCACCTCGCCTTTCTTGATCAGGCCCGCCAGCGCCTGCCGGACCTCGGTCGCATGCCCTCCGTCCCGCAGGTAGTGAAGCTCCTGCATCCGCGCAATCCCCAGCGCCCGCAACCCCCGGCGCAGGTGGAAATCCGCGGCCTCCCGCTTGGACGGCGGCTTCAGCTCCGTCGCCGCAGGCAGGACCCGCTCCGGCAGATCGAAGACCTTCTGCACACCCCGGCGGCTGCGGATCATCACATCGCCACGGATCCAGAGTTCGTGAAAGGCGCGCCGCTCGATCTTCCCGGAGAGATCATTCGACCACTGGCGGACCATCGTGGTCGCCTCCACGTCGCTGATCGCCAGCGCTCCTTCGCTGCGGATCCGCGCCATCAGACGCCGCATCGCCTTGCGCAGCTCGGGCGATTCTTCGGACCAGTGCATCTCCTTCCGGTGCTTGCGCATCAGCGGCAGGGAGAACCGGTAGTCGCGGGTCGGCAGATACGAGCTGGCATGGTTCCAGTATTCAAACACCGAAGCCTCCGTGCTTTGCAGGGCATCCAGCATCTCCGGATCGTAGTCCGGGATGCGGGACCACAGCACATGATGATGCGCCCTCTGGATCACGCTGATCGTATCCATCTGCACATACCCGAGATGGCGGATCGCCTCCAACGCCGCCTCCCTGCCCGCGCCGAAAGGGGCCGCCTCCTCCGCCAGTCCCTGCGATCGCAGCGCGATGGCCCGGGCTTCGGCGATGGACAGGGTCAAATTCTCCATGGCGTGAAATGATCGACCGGATGCCCCGGAAAGGACCGCGCAAATCCCTCGCCTTCCGCCCGCGCGCCGACAAGCGAAAAGACCGGGCAATTGGACCCCTCACTCCCCGGCCTTTTCCCTATCCCATCCATCCTATCCATCCCGGCCCAAAATCCAAAACCATCCAGCCTTCATCTGCGTTCATCCGGCTGTTATCTGCGGTTGAAATCTTCCGGTCCCGCTCCAGCAAACCTGACGGAGAGCCAAAAAGAAAGACCCGGGGGCATTGCGCCCCCGGGTCTACCATGACTTCTAACAGGGATTGTCTTACTCGCCGGCCGGCTTCGCCTCTTCCTTCTTTTCTTCCGGCTTCGGCTGGTCACCACCGCGTCCGCCGCGCTGGCCACGGCCTTCGCCGCCTTGGCCACGTCCGCCGCGCGGAGCCTGCAGCAGGCGCTGCTCTTCCGGCGTCGCGGCCTTCGTTTCCTCTTCGCTCAACTCGCCGTTCTTGTCGGCATCATATTTCTCGACCAGCGCCTTGCGCTTCGCCTGGCGGGCTTCTTGGGCGGCCTTGCGCTCGTCTTCGTTGAGCTTGCCGTCCTTGTCCTTGTCGAATTCCTCGAGCTCCTTCTTGCGGGCTTCCTCGAAACGGGTGCGCATCGCCTCGCGGGCGGCCTTGGTCTCGTCGTCGTTGAGCTTGCCGTCACCGTCCTTGTCGAATTCTTTCACGACACTCGCGGGCATCTGGCGCGGGCCGCGGCGCTGGCCTTCTTCCTGGGCTTGGGCGCCAAGGGTGCCGGCGGCGGCAATGGCGAGCGCGATCCATGTGATTTTCGTCTTCATCGGTATATCGGTTGGTTGGTTCCTTGGTTCGGTTGATCTTGGGCACTGCTGGATGGCCAATCCGTGCTTGGCGGGAGAAACCCGGTCGATTCGGCAAGGTTGCGCGGCGGATTCAATTTGCCTCCCGCTCCCGGGCCGTCTTGGATGCCCCCGGATGTCGCAAGCCGCGCCGGACAATTCAAAACGAACGACTTTCCTGCGCCGCAGCGTCAGCACGCTCGGCCTCTGGGCGATCGTCGCCGCGGCGCTCTACAGCCGCCAGGCCTGGGCCTACCTCGGCCTCGTCGCAGTCCTGACCCTCATCGCCGCCTGGGAATACTTCCAGATGCTCAAGGCTGCCGGGGTCAAGTGCTTCCCCCGCTTCGGCATGCTGCTGGCGCTCGTCTATTCCGGGCTGCTCTACTGGATGCTGCCGGAGGGGGGCGCTGGCGTTCCCGATTGGTTCGACGGTGCCGCCATCTTCGTCGCCATCGCCGGGGCCTTCGGCCTCCAGCTCCGCCATCCGATCCGCGGGCTTGAGCCCCTCCAGGCGGTCGCTTCCACCGTTCTCGGCTTCATCTACATTCCCTTCCTCTTCAACTTCGCCGCGAAGCTCGTCTTCGTGGTCCCCGGCCCCGGCCAGGTCCCCGGCGCGATGTTCCTGCTGTGGATGATCGCGGTGACCAAGTTCACCGACATGGGCGCCTACATCGTCGGTTCCATGATCGGGAAGCACAAGATGATCCCCCACGTCAGCCCCGGGAAAACCTGGCAGGGCTTCGGCGGTGCGATCTTCTTCGCCCTGCTCGCCGGCTGCGGCCTCTACGCCTTTTTCCGGGAGGACATGTCGAACTTCGCCACCGGCCTGCATGTCCTCGGATCCTGGACTCACGTTATCGTCCTCAGCATCGTCCTCTGCCTCCTCGCCGTCGTCGGCGATCTGGCGGAGAGCGTGGTCAAGCGCAGCTTGAGCGCGAAGGACTCCGGCCACATGCTCCCCGGCATCGGCGGCGCGCTCGACCTCATCGACAGCCTCTGCTTCACCGCCCCCGTGCTGTATTTCTATCTCAAATGGATGCCGGTCTGAACGCCGCCGGAAGGCGCAAGAAGGTGGTGCTGTTAGGCTCCACGGGGTCCATCGGATGTTCCACGCTGGAGGTCGCGCGGCTGCTGCCGGAGCGCATCGAACTGGTCGGCCTCGCCGCGAATGGCAGCGTCGCCGCCCTCGCCGCGCAGGTCCGCGCCACCGGTGTCCGCCACGTCGCCCTCCACGATGCCGCGAAGGTGGAAGAACTCCGCGCCCTCATCCCCGCGGACGTCACCATCTACCCCGGCCCCGCAGGCCTGGTCGAGTTGGCAACCCTGGCCGAAGCGGACACCGTCCTCGTCGCCATCATCGGCACCGCCGGCCTGCATCCCGCCCTCGCCGCGATCGAGGCCGGCAAGAACCTCGCCGTCGCCTCGAAGGAGATCCTCGTCATGGCTGGTGAAGTCGTCACCGCCGCCGCCATCCGCAAGGGCGTGACGCTCCTGCCCATCGACAGCGAGCACAACGCGATTTTCCAGTGCCTCGACGGCCACCGCGGCGGCGAGAAGGAAGTCTCCCGCCTCATCCTCACCGCATCCGGCGGACCCTTCCGCACCCTGCCTGCCGCGCAACTCCCGGAGGTCACCCTTGCCCAAGCCCTCAAGCACCCGACCTGGGAGATGGGCCGCAAGATCACCATCGACTCCGCCACCCTCTTCAACAAGGGCCTCGAGATGATCGAGGCACGCTGGCTCTTCGGCATCGGCATGGAACGCATCGAGGTCGTGGTCCAGCCGCAGAGCATCGTCCACTCGATGGTCGAGTTCATCGACGGCTCCGTGCTCGCCCAGATGAGCACGACCGATATGTGCTTCCCGATCCAATACGCCCTCACCTGGCCCGAGCGCGTGGCGGGCGGCCTCAAGCCCCTGGACTTCGCCAAGCTCGCCAAGCTCGACTTCGAGGAACCGCGCCACGCCGACTTCCCCGCCCTTCGCCTCGCCCGCGAAGCCGGCCTCGCCGGCGGCACCCTGCCCGCCGTCCTCAATGCGGCCAACGAGATTGCCGTCGACGCCTTCATCGCCGGTGCCATCCGCTTCCCCGACATCTGGCGCGTGGTCGAGGAGACCATGGCCCGCCACGACCTCGCCACTGCCTCTTCGTTGGACAGCGTCATCGCCGCCGACACCTGGGCTCGCCAGCACGCCGCCACCCTCTGTTAGAAGCCTCTTCCCATTAGTCACATTTCCGTGATGCTTCACGGACGGTTCTACCCTTGGGAGCGCGGAGCCACTGGCCCGCAGAACGGTCCCTTGCCGGCCCTGGCCACGAAAAGGCACGCACTCAAGCGACCCGCTCTCCGCTTCCACCACGCAATGGATAACACCGCTCCGACTCTTTCTTCGGGGCAATGCCTCCGCGCTACCAGGCGCTGACGCGCCGATCTTTCCACGATGTGGCTAGCGGGCAGAGCCTGCCGCCGCTGTCCCGATCCGCGATTCATCGGCAAACGTCACGAAGACCCTTTTTCCAAATCCCATCCATCCTGTATGTTTGGAAATGCCGCTATTGACCCCGGATCCGCCGCGGGTGGCTTCCGAGAATGGGCCGGAACGAAGCTCGTCGGAGGAAGCCACCCGCGGCGGATCGCCAGGGACCATCTCGTGTGATCCCATTGCGGCCGCCCCGGGAGAACGCGGGCGGGGGTGGCCTCCCCCGCCCGCGGCGGAAACGTCCAGGCCGAATCCATCCAGGACCTCCGAGTCCGTGACCGAGCTCATGGCCGTTCGTTTCCGCTCCCGGTTCAATGCTCGAACCACTGAATGGGTCTTTGAACCCGCATCGCAAGATTGAGACATGAACCGCAATACACCTACCCACATCGGCATCGACGTGTCAAAAGCACGCCTCGACGTCCATATCCCCGGCCAAGCCCACCTGCAGGTCGCCAATTCCGCCCGCGGGCTGGACGACCTCTTCGCCGCCATCGCCGGCGTGGAGACTCCCCACCTCGTCTGCGAGTCCACCGCGGGCTATCAGAAGTTGTTGGCCGTCACCGCCCTCCAGCGCGGCATCCCCGTCTCGGTCGTCATGCCCGCCCGCGTCCGCTATTTCGCGCTCTCCGGAGGCATCCTCGCCAAGACCGACCGCATCGATGCCCGCCTCATCGCAAGCTACGCCGACACTCACCGGCCCCCGGCCCTGGTGGCTCCCGATCCCGCGGCCGTCGTGCTGCGCCAGATGCTCGAAGCACGGCGCGTCCTCGTCGACCTCATCACCGATACCGGCAACCGCCTTGAGCTCGCCGAGGGCTTCCTTCGCAAAACCCTCACCAAGCTGCGCCGCGCGACACAGCGCCTGCTCGACCAGGCCGATGCCGGTATCGCCGCCCACGTCGCGGCCTCGCCCGTGCTCGCCGCCAAGTCCGAACGGCTCCGCCAGCTCAAGGGGGCAGGTCCCGTCCTCGCCCACACCCTGCTGGCCTACCTCCCCGAACTCGGCATCTTGCCCGACAAGACCGTGGCCTGTCTCGCGGGCGTCGTCCCTCACCCCAAGGACAGCGGCACCACCTGCGGCAAGCGCAAGATCCAAGCCGGCAGGGGGGCGGTGCGCAAGGTCCTCTACATGGCCGCGGTCTCCGCCTCGCACTCCAACACCGTTTTGAAAGCCTTCTACCAACGTCTCTTACAAGCGGGCAAGCCCGCCAAAGTCGCGCTCACCGCCGTCATGCGCAAGATGATCACCGTACTAAACAAACTTCTCACCGACCCGGATTTTACCCTCGCCTGAAAACACCACTGCTCGGTCCAAACTTCAGAAGGAGCGCAGTTAAAATAGAGGCGCCTACATGATATCCAGATCATGGGCCGAGAGCCGAGATGTCAAAGCGGGACAAGGCGGTCTCTCCTCCGGATTTAAAGGTGAATCCGAATCCTGTTTACAATATTATGATTACTTCTTGTGCGCTTGACTTCTAACATGTAGTCGATTTCCCGCGGTCGGAATTGCCCACGCCCGCAGAGCCGGTCGCCCCTTTTTGTTAGCTGCGCTGTTCCCATCCAACCTACTGCATGAGTTCACCCTCTTCTCTCCCCGCTTTCATCTTCACCCTGCTCGCAGCCGCACCCTTATCCGCTGTCGCGCAGAGTAATTATACAGTGATAAGCACCGCGGATACCACCGCGTCCGGCACACTCCGTTGGGCGATTGGCCAGGCAAATTGAGATGCAACGGATTTTTGGACCGGTTGTTGGTTAGTTGGACGGAATGAGTTCGGCCTCGAACCGGGCCGGGGATCGGTAGCCGAGCGAGGAGTGCCTGCGATGGGTGTTGTAGTAGCCCTCGATGAAACTGAAGATTTCGGTCCGGGCGTCCTGTCCGTCAATGAAGCAGCCTCCCTGCAGCATCTCCTTCTTGAGGGTGGCCATGAACGATTCGCTCCACGCGTTGTGGTAGGGGTTGGCCCGTGCCGACATGCTCTGGCAGATGCCGGCCCGGGAGAGCATGGCGCGATATTCGCAGCTTCCGTACTGGCTGCCGCGGTCGCTATGGAAGATCAGGCCCGGGGCCGGACGACGCGAGCCGAGTCCTTGGGCGAGAGCATCGGCAACGAGCCCGGCGCGCATGTGGCGGGCCAGCGACCAGCCGGTGATGCGGCGCGTGCAGAGGTCGATGACCACCGCGAGGTAAAGCCATCCGGAGGCGGTGGGAATGAAGGTGATGTCGCCCGCCCAGACTTGGTCCGGCCGGTCGGGCAGCTCCTTTCCCGCGATGAGGTTGGGCGAGGGTTTGTCGGCCCGGCCGTCGCTGGTCTTCGGCACGAAGGTCTTGGGCTGGATGGCCTTGAGGCCGCGCTCGGCCATGAGCCTGCGGACCCGGGCGGGCGCACAGGTGATGCCGCGCCCGGCAAGCTCGTGCCAGATGCGGCGGTGGCCGTAGCGCCGCCGGTGGCTCTTGAAGATTTCTTCAATCGCATCGCCGGCCGCTTTGTCCGAGCGTTTGGAGGGGGTGGGTGCGGCGGCGTGGTAGTAGCTGCTGCGGGGCAGCTCGAGGACCTCGCAGATCCGGCGGATGCCGTGGCCGGTGGCGCGGTGGATTTCCCCGATCATGGCGCGGAGTCCGGCCGGGGACTGGTCCCGAGGATGACCGCGGCCTTTTTTAAAATGTCATTTTCCTGGCGCAGGCGGGCGAGCTCGCGGCGCAACGCGCGCAGGTCGTCCGCTGCGTCCCCCTCGCCTGCGGCTCGCGGGCCTTCGCTGCCGCCCTGCGCGCGCCTTGCCGCCTGTCTCCAGCCATGGAGGAGGTTGGCGCTCATGCAGAGTTCGCGGGCGATCTCGGTGACGGACCGGCCGGTGTCGGCAAGCGCGACGGCCTGGGCTTTGAATTCCTCGGTATATTGCCTGCGTGGCTTGGGATTCATGGACATGGATTCTGGAGTTTGTTGGTCCAGAAATCCAGCACACCTCAAATGCCAATCCCGGAAGCACCGTCACACTCAACAACAACCTCGGCACGATCACGCTGACCAGCGCGCTGCCACTCATCACCGCGGCGGTCACCATCCAGGGCGGCACCGGAAATACGGTCAGCGGGGCCGGCCTGTATCGTGTGTTCTTCGTGGATGCTCCCGCGCAGACCGTTGCATTGCAGTCCCTCACCATTGCCGGCGGGCGCGCCAAGGGCGGCAGCGGCAGTGCCCGTGGTGGCGGCGGCATGGGGGCCGGTGGTGCGATCTTCGTCGATGCCGGCCAGGTCACCCTTACCGCTGTTTCTTTCTCGAACAACTCCGCGGTCGGTGGCGGCGGTGGTAATGCTTCACCGGTCGACATTCATGGCGGCGGCGGTGGTGGCTTGGGCGGCAGCGGCGGCTTTCCGGGCGGGAATGCCTCCGGCGGCGGCGGCGGATACGGCGGTAACGGTGGTAACGACGGCGGCGGTGGCGGCGGCCTCATTGGCAATGGCGGCAGTGGCTCGGACTTCGCGGGCGGCGGCGGCGGCGGCTTGACCGATGGCGGCAATGCAAGCGGCGCTAGCGGTGGCGCGGGAGGCACAGGCGGCGGCAATGCTCCCAATTTCGTGAACGTGAGCAATAGCTTCGGCGGGTTCGGCTCGCTCTATGGCGGCGGCGGCAGCACTGCCAGAATCGGATCCTTCGGCGGCCAGGCAATCGGCGGCACTGGCGGCAAATACGGCGGCGGCGGTGGTATGTTCGATTCCACCTCACAATTCAGCGCCGGATCGATGCAGGCCGGCCATGGCGGGGACTACGGCGGCGGCGGCGGCGACCGGCTCAATGCGAAAGGCGGAAGCCATATCGCGGGCAATGGCGGCTACGGCGGCGGCGGCGGCGGCGGTTGTTCTTCGCATACCGTTCCGTCCGACCGCGGCCGGTCGGGCAATGGCGGCTTTGGCGGTGGCGGCGGTGGCAATGTTTATGAGCCTGCCTCAGGGGGCCGCTTCGGCGGCAATGGCGGCCACTATTCCCAACCGGTCGGCAACCCTTTCTCGGAAACCCTGAGCGGCGGCGGCGGCGGTGGCGCGGCCTTGGGCGGGAATATCTTCGTCCGCGGTGGCAATGGAGCCACGGTCACTTTCATCAACACCGTCCCGGCGGATGGCAGCGTCACCGGCGGTGTGGCGGGTGCCGATCATGTGGTGGTCCCGAACCGCCTCACCCTCGCCCAGGCCGGCCAGGCGCGCGGCAGCAATCTCTTCCTGGACGGCGGTCTGGCAACCTTCAACCTGAGCTCGGGCGTCCAAACCTTCACGGGCTCGATCGCGGATGCCTCGTCCGTGGGCGGCACTGCCGCCTCGCTCACCAAGACCGGCGCCGGAACCCTGGAGTTCACGGGAATCCCCGGCTACGGCGGTGTCACCCTCATCTCGGCCGGCACCCTCCGGCTCAATAGTCCCGCCGCCCTCACCTTTGCCAGTGCCACTTCGGGCGGCGGCATCCTGGAGAAAGCCGGAGCGGGCGTCCTCACGCTCAGCGGAGCCAACCTGCACAGCGGCGGCACCATAATCTCCGGCGGCATCCTCCAGCTTGGCAACGGTGGCACCACCGGCTCGCTCGCCGGAAACATCACCAACAACGGCACGCTCAGCTTCAATCGCTCCGATGCCACCAGCTTCGGCGGCATCATCTCGGGCAGCGGTGCCCTGGTGAAAAACGGCGCCGAACTGCTCACCCTCACGGGAGATAGCACCTACTCCGGCACCACGACTGTCAACACGGGGACCCTGCGTCTCAGCGGGGATCTCTATGCCGACGGGACGACGGCGGGCTCCATCAGCGTGAATTCCGGCGCGACCCTGTCCCTCAACCGCCAGGATATCCTGGGCAACCATTCATTCAATTCCCCGGCGGTCCTGACCATTCAGTCGGGCGGCCTGGTCACCAATGCCGGCGGCAACGTCTACAACACCCTCAGCAACCTCGTCATCAATGGTGGCGAACTCCGGGCGGATGGCGGCAGCAGCTCGGTCTTCCCCGCCTATCAACTCAAGGGCACCGTCACCACGGGCGGCACCAGCACCTCCACGATCGGCACCACCGCCGCGGCCAATTCGCAGATCCAGATCGGCAACAACAGCGCGGGCGGTCTCACCACTTTCGCGGTAGCGGACGCCACCGGCAACAGCTCGCCCGACCTCAGCATCGCCGCCACGCTCCAGGACGGCCGGTCCTTCGGTGCCGGTGGCACGGGCCTGGTCGCGAGCGGCCTCGTCAAGACCGGTCCCGGCACCCTCGTGCTCGGCGCTTACAATCTCTACTCCGGGCCGACCACCGTCAGCAGCGGCACCCTGAAGCTGGAGAGCAATACCCTGTCTCCGGCCTTTGCCATCGCTTCCGCGGCCACGCTGGAACTGAACGCGAACAACGGCACGCTCAGCTACGACAGCGCCTTGCCCGTCACCACCATATCCGGTGCGGGCACCTTGCGGAAGACCGGCACCGGCCTCATCGTCTGGGAGGGCAAGTCCGCACACTTCGAGTTGGCATCCGGCAGCTTGATCGATGTCCAGGCGGGGGTCTTCTCCGGCGGCTCTTTTGGCAATGAGGTCTGGCTGCTGAACAAGTCCGACCTCAACGTCGCCGCCGGTGCCACCTTCAACGGCGTGGAGGCGAACGTGCGCGTCGACTCGCTCTCCGGAGCTGGAAAGATCCAATCGGGCTACGACGGCAACCGCCAGTTCACCTTCGGCGTGGACGATGGCGGTGGCACCTTTCCCGGCGAATTGTCCGATAATGCCGGGCTCACGGGAAACTACACCAAGCAAGGCAGCGGCATCCAGACTCTCAGCGGGACGAATACCTTCACCGGCGTTCTGACCATCAGCGGCGGTGCGCTCCAGATTGGAGAGGGCGGCACCACCGGCTCCCTGGCCACTCCCGCCATTGCCAACAACGCCGCTCTCACTTTCAACCGCTCCAACGATGTCGTCTACACCGGCGTGATTTCCGGCAGCGGGCTCGTTTCCAAGCTCGGCACCGGCACTCTCACCCTTTCCGGCACCCAATCCTACACCGGCGGCACCAATGTCGCTGCAGGCACGCTCCAGATCGGCAGCGGCGGCAGCACCGGCTCGATCGCCGGGAACATCTCGAACGAAGGCACGCTGGTCTTCAATCGTTCCACCGCCTTCACCTTCGGCGGTCTGATCACGGGCAGCGGCTCCCTCGCCAAGCTCGGCGCGGAAACCCTGATCCTCACCGGTGACAACACCTACAGCGGCACCACCACCATCTCCGGAGGCACCCTGCAGGTCGGCAATGGCGGCAGCGGCGGGACGCTCGGCAGCGGCCCGGTCGCGAACAACGGCGCACTCGTCTTCAACCGCGCGGGAGACCTGAGCATCGCCACTGGCATCTCCGGCACCGGCTCCCTCACCAAGCTGGGTACAGGAACACTCGTACTTGCAGCCGATAACACCTACAGCGGCACCACCACCATCACGGCCGGCACCTTGCAGATCGGCACCGGCGGTTCCACCGGTACCTTCGGCAGCGGCGCGGTGATCAACAATGGCAGCCTGGTGCTGAACACCTCCGGGCAATCCCTGCTGTCCGGCAGCATCAGCGGCACCGGCTCGCTCGTCAAACTCGGCCAAGGCACCACGATCCTCACCGGCACCAATACCTACACCGGCTCGACCACCATCGCGGCCGGCACCTTGCAGGTCTCCGGCAGCGGGTCGATCCCCGGCAACGTGGTCACCAATGGTGTGCTGGCCTTCAATAGCTCCGCCGCTCTCACCGTCGGCAGCGTCATCTCGGGCACCGGCGCCCTCGCCAAACTCGGCAGCGGCACCCTGACGCTCACCAACGAGAACACCTACAGTGCCGGCACCACCATCACGGCAGGCACCTTGCAGATCGGCAACGGCGGTTCCTCCGGATCGATCGCCGGCAACGTGACCGCGGACGGCACCCTGGTCTTCAACCGGGCAGATGACTTCAACTTCAATGGAACCATCTCCGGCACCGGCGCTCTCACCAAGCTCGGCACCGGCATCCTCACGCTCACCGCGAACAACCTCTTCAGCGGCACCACCACCGTCGCCGCGGGCACCTTGCAGATCGGCAATGGCGGTGCCACCGGATCGATCGGCGGTGATGTGATCACGAACGATGCACTGGTCGTCAACCGCACCGGCGACCTCGCGCTCGGAGGCTTCATCTCGGGAACCGGTAACCTCGTCAAACTCGGCAGCAACATCCTGACGCTGACTAACAATAACAACTACAGCGGCGGGACCACGATCACCGGCGGCACCCTGCAGATCGGCGATGGCGGCGGCGGCGGTAGCTTCGGCGGCGGCGCGCTCGTCAATAACGGTGCCCTGATCCTGAACCGTTACGGTTCCCTTTCCGGGACCGGGAATGTCACCGGCAGCGGTTCGCTCACCAAGACCGGATCCGGCACCTTGGCCATCTCCGGCGACTACGCCCACACCGGCGGGACCACCGTGGCCGGTGGCACGCTGCAGATCGGCGACGGATCGATCTTCGGATCGATTGCCGGCCCTATCACCATCAATGGCACGCTCGCCTTCAACCGCTTCGACTCCATCACCTATGGCAGCATCATTTCGGGCGGCGGTTCCCTCGCGCAGCTCGGCTGGGGCACCCTCACGCTCACGGCCAATAACACCTACGGCGGCAACACCACCGTCGGCGAAGGTACCTTGTCGATCGGCGCTGGCGGCACCTCTGGATCGGTCGCGGGCAATATCACCAACGACGGCGCGCTGATCTTCAACCGCTCCGACACCGTTACCTACACCCGCGTCATTTCCGGCGTCGGGACCGTTACCAAGCTTGGCGCCGGCACTCTGATTTTCACCGGCGGCAACCGCTACACCGGCGGCACCACGATCGCGGAAGGCACCCTGCAACTCGGTATCGGCGGCGCCGGCGGGGTCATCTTCCTTACCTCGGTGGTCAACAACGGTGCGCTGGTCTTCAACCGCAGCGCAAACATCGGCCCGGTCAACCTCATGTCCGGAACCGGCTCGCTCACCAAGCTCGGCATCGGCATGCTGACATTGGGCGAAGAGAACACCTACACCGGCGCGACCAACGTCAACTCCGGCATCCTGCGCGTGAGCGGGGCGCTCTACAACGAAGGGTCGGTCGCCGCTTCCATCACCGTCAATGCCGGCGGCACGCTCAACCTCTTCCGCGATAACATCCTGGGCACCCACATGGCCAATCCGGTCACCGCGCTGACCATCAATGCCGGCGGGCTCGTCACCAATACCGGTGGCAACTTCTTCAACACGTTCAACATTCTCAACCTGAATGGCGGTGAACTCCACGCGGACGGAGGTGCCGACCAGATCTTCCCGGCCTATCAGCTCAAGGGCACCGTGACTGCCGCCGGCACCGTCCCCTCGCAGATCACCACCAGCGGCGCGACCAATTCCGATTTCCATCTCGGCAACAACGCCGAAGGCGGCTTCACGACCTTCGACGTGGCCGATGTCAGCGCCAGCAGCGCCGCCGACCTCACCATCTCCGCGATCCTCGGGAACGGCCGCGATGGCAACGCCACCCTGGTTCCCAGCGGTCTCGTCAAAACCGGACCCGGCACCCTGACGCTCGCCGGCGCTAATACCTACACTGCCGCCACCACCGTCAGCACCGGCACCTTGCTCGTGAACGGCTCGCTCGCCGACACTCCCGTGAATGTCACCGGCGGCGCCACCCTCGGCGGCAGCGGCAGCATCGGCGGCCAGACCACGATCCCCGGCACTGCACGCCTGGCCCCCGGGAATGGCAGCTCCCCCGGCACGCTCACCTTCACCAACGGGCTCGCTCTCGGCGCCGCTTCCATCCTCGATCTCCGCATCGGCGATTTGATCCGCGTGTCCGGCGGCACCGCCAGCGGCCCGCTCTCCGGCACGATCATGGTCAATCTCAGCGATGCCGGCGGCTTCAGCGGCGGAACCTTCACGCTCCTCGACGCAAGCGGTGCCACGCTCGATGGACTCGGCGCGGGTTCCTTCACGCTCGGTAGCGTCATCCCCGGCTACACCTATCAGTTCTCGCAGGCCGGCAGCCTGATCCAGCTCACCGCCACCGCCCCGACTCCCTACGACACCTGGAGCAGCATCATCGGCGATCCCGCGCTCCGTGAACGCTCCGCCGACCCGGACGGCGATGGTTTCTCCAATCTCCTCGAGTATCTTTTCGGCACCTCGGCGATTCTTCCCGAAGGCTCGCTGGTCGCATCCGATAGGACCCCGGACGGCCTGGTGATCCGGTGGCTGCAGCGGAACTCCGACGCGAGCTTCCAACTCGAGGAAAGCGGCAGCCTCGCCGGTCCGTGGCCTCCGAGCGCTTTGCCCGTCACCGATGCCGACCAGACCGGTGCCCCTGCCGGCTACACCCGCAAGCAAGCGGTCGTGCCCTTCACGCAGGGCCTGCGCTTCTTCCGGATTCAAGGTCTGGAGAATTGAAGAGCGCTGCCGCACACCTTCATGGGGGAACCTTAAGGGGAGTACCTTAATGGGGGAACCTTTGTGCCCCGTTTTGGGGGACGGGTGGTGTCCCGAAACGGGGGACGGGTCCCACCCCGAAATGGGGGACGGGTCCCGTACCGTTTCGGGGGACGGGTGGTGTCCCGTTCCGGGGGGCAGGTAGGCGAGAGTCAGAATTGCGCCTTCACCGGGGCAGGCGGGATGTGCTATCGGTCCGCTCATGAGTGCTGGCAAACTTCTCCTCGCGGCTGCGCCTGGCATCCTCGCCTTGGCGGGCGTCGTCTTCCTCGGGATGCGGGACGGCTCGGCCAAAGCCGGGGCCCCGGCACAAGGGTCTACCGAGGTGCTGTCCCCCAAGGATCTCGGCATCGCCAAGCACCGCTTCAGCGCCCGGCCCGGGGCGAATGAGGTGGCGATCTTCCGCACCCGCTATCATTCGGCCTTGGATCCGTTGGAGAAGATGACCTTCGACCAGATCTACTTCACCAATGGCGATCTTGCCGTGGCGGACGTGATCATCGCACCGATGTCCTTCTACCGCGACCAGCCCGAGCAAACGGAGAAGACTGCCGAGACGCTTTTCCGCGATTCATGGCGGCTGCGGGCCGCGGGCTTCAATTATGAGGTGAAGGATTTCACCTTCCTCAGATCCGGGTTCGGACCGAATGGTTTCGGCGGCAACAGCACGGGCGAACTGGTCTACACCCGGAACCGGACTCTCAAATCGGAGGATCTGGTATTCCACTTCGAGATGATCGTGATGAGTCTGGAGAAGGCGAAGAAGCTGCATCCCAAACTCGAGAGCGAGGTGCAGAGCCTCACGGGCCCATGGGCGGCGGCCTACGTGCTCGATACAGAACCCGGCGAAAGCGGGACGGCACCTTAGGGGCGATCGCGGCTACTTGCGGAAGAATTCCAGCGTCGTGGCGAGCGCCTCGTCCAGGGAGTGCTGCGGGGTCCAGCCGGCGGCGAGGAGCTTGGCGGCGCTGGAGCGGGAGTGCTTCACATCGCCGGCGCGCCCGGGGCCGTGGAGGACTTGGGAAGCGGAGCCGGAGGAGGCGATGATCTTGTGCGCGAGGTCGTTGATGGTCATCTGCCCGCCGTAGCCGGCATTGAACACGCCGGTGACGCCGGGGGTCTCGGCGGCGAAGGAGAGGGCGCCGACGATGTCCTTGACGTAGATGAAGTCGCGGGTCTGCTCGCCATCGCCATGGACGGTGATGTCCTCGGCCTTGAGGGCCTTCTCGATGAAGATCGGGACGGCGGCGGCGTAGGCACCCTTCGGGTCTTGGCGCGGGCCGAAGACGTTGAAGAAGCGGATCGCGGCGGTTTCGAGGCCGCGCTCGCGGTTGAAGAGATCGAGGTAGTATTCCCCGTCCAGCTTGGTGACGGCGTAGGGGCTCTTCGGCTCGGGCAGCATGGTCTCGAGCTTCGGCACGCTCGGGTTGTCCCCGTAGATCGCGGCGGAGGAGGCGAAGACCAGCTTTTTCACGCCCGCGGCGGCGGCGGCTTCGAGGACATTGAGCAGGCCGTGGACGTTGATGTCCACGCACTCCCCGGGCTTGGCCATCGACTCGGGCACGCTGACCAACGCGGCCATGTGGAAGATGTAGTCCACACCCTCCACGGCTTTCGCCACGGCCTCGCGGTCGGTGACGGAGCCTTCGATGAAGGTGGCCTTCAGGCCATCGAGGTTCTTGCGGAAGCCGGTGCGGAGGTTGTCGAGCACGCGGATCTCTTCCGCCTTGTCCTGATAGTGCTCGACGATGTGCGAGCCGATGAAGCCGGAGCCTCCGGTGACGAGGATTTTCACGCTGCGGGATAGGGAAGGGGAATGGATCTCAGGCGGCGACGACGATCTTCGCGCCGCCCGCAGCGGCTTGCACCATTTCTTCCATCTGTTCGAGGTTTTCCTCGATGGCCTTGACCATGGCGAACTGGGCGCGGCAGCGGTCGATGTTGTGGCCGGGGCGCTTGGTCTTGAAGTAGACGTCGCCCTGCAGGTGATCGGTCAGGAAGCGCATGCCGCACTCGAGGGTCAGCAGCTTGCCGGAGAAGGCGAGGTGATCGACCTCGGCGCGGTTGAGGAAGCAGGAGGCGCTTTCGAGGTAGCCGCGCAGCAGGGCTGCGAAGCGGTCGAGGCGGATGCTGATGAGCGAGAGGTCGATCTCGTCCTCGCGGGTGGTCGGGGTGGCGGTGCGGACCATGTCGCCGAAGTCGTAGAGCACGCTGCCGGGCATGGTGGTATCGAGGTCGATCACGCAGATGCCCTCCGAGCTCACGTCATCGAGGAGGACGTTGTTGAGCTTGGTATCGTTGTGGGTGACGCGTTCGGGAATGACGCCGGCGCTGATCAGGTCGGTCACGCGGCGGCAATCGCTGGCGCGGGCGAGGGCGAACTCGATCTCCGCCTTGCAGTTGCGGGCGCGGCCGGCGATGTCGGCGTCGATCGCGTCCTGCAGGGCCAGCAGGCGGGAGGGCGTGTGGTGGAAGTTCGGGATCGTCTCGTGGAGGCGCTTGCCACCGAGGTCGGCGGCGAGCTTCTGGAACTCGCCGAAGGCGCGGGCGGCTTGTTCGGCCTGGAGGTTGCTGCGGATCTCATCGTAGCCGCGGGCGCGCTCGATGAAGGGGTAGGTGCGCCAGAAGTTGCCATCGCGGTCGACCACGTAAGGCTTGCCCTCGACCGAGGGCAGCACGGTCAGGGTGCGGCGGTAGGCTTCGGGGTGATTCTGGTCGAGCAGGCGCGCCAGGGAGTGGGCGGTGACGCGCTCGATGTTCTCCATCAGCGCGGCGGGATCCTTGAAGATGTTGTGATTGATCCGCTGGTGGATGTAGCGGATCCGGACGCCGGCCTGGTCGTACCACGCGCAGTAGGTGTCGTTGATGTGGCCCGAGCCGTAAGGCTGGGCATCAACGAAGTCCGCTCTCATGTCGAAGAGGGCGGCGACATGGCGTAGGTCGTGCATGAGTCTGAAAGTAGGTAGCTAAGCTCCCCAAATCGAGAATAAAATGAGGTAAGAGTATTATTTCAGCGGATTTTGTGATCTTTGTGTCAGGAAATCAAGGAATCAGGTGCAGGCGCGCATTTTCGTGGCCGAGGATTTCATTTGCCGGGTGGGGGAGAAGGCAGGGAGTTTGAAGCATGTTCCTGCCGGGATTTCGCGAGCTTGTCAAAGAGGGTTGGGTGAAGGTGATCGACGAGTTGAAGGTCGCGGGCGGCCTGCCGGTCAGCGAATTGAGCCGCCGTCTCGGGACCAGCTACATGGGGATGAAGGACCAGTGCGACAAGCTGGTGAAGCTGGGCTACGTGGAGCGCTGGCGTCTGCCGCGGCAGGAGGTGGGACGGCCGGAGATCATGTACCGGCTGGCTCCGAAGGCCGATGCGATTTTCCCCCAGGCCGGGGTGAGCCTTTCGCTGGAACTGCTGGAGGCGGCGCGCGCGCTGTTCGGCGCGGCGGCCCCGGAGCGCTTGCTGGCGCAGTACTTCGGCCAGCAGCGGGAGAAGTGGCGGGTGAAGGTCCAGAAGGGGAAGTCGCTGGTGGAGCGGGCGACGATCTTGTCCGGGCTGCGGGAGAAGGAAGGCTGCTTCGGGCGCTGCAAGTATGATCCGGCGAAGGGCTTCCGGATCGAGGAGTATCACCATCCCCTCCACGCGGTATTCGCGGTGTATCCGGGGGCGATCAACCTGGAACTGCGGATGATGGAGGAGATCCTGGGGACGAAGGTGGTGCGGAAGGAAGTGGCGGGTGGGAGAGCGGGACCGGCGCGGGTGGATTATGAAGTTTCGACCTTGGGGGTTGTGGGGTGAAAGGCAAGAAGGCGAACATCGAACATCGAACATCGAACATCGAACATCGAAGGAAAGGCAAAGTGGCAGTAGAACGCGAACCTTGCGCTGCTTACCTTTGAGGTCTGGCTGGTTCGCCCTGACCCCTGACCCCCGGCCACTGATCCCTTCTTTTGCTTTCTCTCCGAAACTGTTGAATAGTCTCCGCACTATTTCGTCGAAGCCCCGTAATCCCCGAATTCTCATGAAAAGATCGCGTCTCCTCTGGACCTCGTCGTTGTGCCTGGTGCTTTCCGCGTGTGATAACAAGCCGAAGCCGGAAGCGGCGGAGGGCGGGGGAGGTGGTGGAGCGGCCAGGGGCGATCTGGCGGCACAGCGGGCGGCGCTGGAGGATGAGCGGATGGAGATCGAGCGGGAGCGGCTGGAGGAGGAGCGGCTGGCGCTTGAGGAGGAGAAGGCGGCCTTGGCGCGCGATCGCGAGGCACGGCTGGCGGCGCGGGAGGAAGATGCGGCGGCGATCGATGCTTCCTTGGCAGAACGGCAGCGCGAGATCGAATCGCGCGAGACGACACTGGGCGAAGATGAGGGTGAGCTGGCGGCGCGGGAATCGAACCTCAGCGAGCGCGAGATGGAGCAGGCGGGGCAGGAGTATTTTTCGGATTGGGAGCCGGCACCGGTGGCGGATTACGAGGAGCCGGTGGCGGACTACGAGACTTTCTACGAGGACCTGCAGCCCTACGGTTCGTGGTTCGAGACGCCGGACTACGGCTACGTGTATCAGCCGACGGTGGTGGTGCAGGATACTTCATGGCGGCCCTACACGAAGGGCCGCTGGGCTTGCACGAACCGCGGTTGGAACTGGTGCTCCGAGGAACCCTTCGGCTGGGCCTGCTACCACTACGGCCGCTGGACCTGCGTGCAGGGCCGCGGCTGGTGCTGGGTGCCCGGCGACGAGTGGGCGCCATCGTGGGTGTGCTGGCGCGAGGGCGGCGATCACGTGGGCTGGGCGCCGCTGCCGCCGGAGACGCTGTGCTATCGCCGCCACCAGTGGACGAGCTCGGTGGAGACGGATTTCGGGATCGGCTCGGAGTGGTTCGTGTTCGTGAACTGCAAGAACATGGCGGACTCGCTGTGGAAGCATTGCCTGCCGCCGGGGCGCAATCCTTTCCTGCTGGAGCACACGAAGGGCATCACGAATATCCACGTGGTCCGCGATCAGGTAATCTGCGGCGGCCCGCGCTGGGATGCTCTGCGCAAGCAGGTGGGCAAGCCGTGGCCGGTCTATCAGCTGCAGCTCAACCGGGTCAGTGCGCTGCGCGACCGCGGGCAACGCCAGGCGCAGTTCCAAGGCAACCGGCTCGCGGTCTTCGCGCCGAATCTGGAGTCGCGCTGGAATGCGCAGCTCAAGCCATCGCGGGTGGCCGGGCAGTGGGCTGATTTGAAGGTGGTGCGCGCGGAGACCGGGATCAAGCCGGAGTGGCGCGAGCGCTTCCGCGACGCCCGCGAGAAGCAGAAGGAGCAAGCGGTGGCGTGGACGCGTGAGCATGGCGAGGGCAATGCGAAGTCGCGGCAGGAGCAGCTTGAGGCGAACCGGCAGAAGGTGCAGGAAGCGCAGCGCGGCCTGCAGGCGAAGCAGGAGAAGATGACCGTGACGCGTCGCGAGCAAGCCAAGCGCGACCGCGAGGCGGCGAGGCGTGATGCGAAGGATGAGCAGACGGTTGACCGGACGACGACCCGGCCGGATCTAGTGGAGCGGCAGCGGCAGAATGCGGAGCGCTTGCGGCAGCTCGATGGCGGGCCGCGTGGCAGTGTCGCGAATGGTGGCGGTGCCAATGGCCAGGGCCAGGGTACGGCGAGCCGCGGTGAAGGCACGCGAACCGAGCAGCGCGATGCCGCGGCCTTGGCACGGCGGCAACGGATCGAGGAAGCGCGGCAGAAGAATTTGGAAGGAGTGCAGCAGGGGCAGGTCCAACGCCAGCAGGGGCAAGAGGCCGAGGGTGCCGCGGGCGCAGGGGCCGATCGGGTGGCGGAAGCGCGCCGTCAGAATCGCGAGCAAGCCGGCCAGCGTCAGCAGCAGCAGCAAGCGACGAATGATGGACAGGTGGCGGAGGCCCGCCAGCGGATCGACGAGGTGAACCGTCGGAATCAGGCGCAGGCGCAACAGCGTCAGCAGCCGCAAGTTCAACCTCAGCCTCAGCAGCAGGATCAGCCGGGACGCCGCGGCCAGATGGCGGAGAACCAGCAACAGCAACAGCGGCAGCAGGAGCAGGCCCGGCAAGCGCAGGAGCAGGCGAACAACAATAACAACAATGCCGAGCAGACGCGCCGCGAGCAGCAGCAGGAGCGCAACAACCAGGAGCAAGCGAACCGCCGCGAGCAGGCTGAGACGGCCCGGCAGCAGCAACAACAGCAGCAGGAACAAGCGCGGCAGCAGCAGCAGGAGATGAATAATCGCCAGCAGCAGCAGCAACAGGAGCAGGCGCGCCGGGAACAGGCGCGGGCCGAGCAGCAGCAGCAAGAGCAAGCGCGCCAGCAGGAGCGCATGCGCGAGCAGGAAGAGCGGGCCCAGCAGCGTGAGGCAGCGCGGCAGGAGCAGGCGGAACAAGCGCGCCAGCAACAGGAGCAGGCGCGTCAGCAGGAACAGGCACGTCAGCAAGAGCGGATGCGCGAGCAGCAGGAAGAGCAGTCGCGCCGCCAGGAGCAGGCGAGGCAGCAGGAGCAGGCGCGTGAGCAAGAGCGCTCGAGGCAGAAGGAGCAGGAAGATAACTCACGGCAGCAGGAGCGGGAGAGAGCACGGCAGGAAGATGCGCAGCGGGGTAGGGGGAGGTGAGGGTTTCCTATCGGGGTCGTGGCGCAGTCGGCTAGGATGCTGTGTCACGCTCCGAGGGTTCAGCTCCATCGGTTTCACGCCGGTGGCACGGACGGCTCTTCCCCTGGGAGCGCGGAGCCATTTGGCACGCGGGGTGGTGTCTCTTTGCCTTGGGTGCGGATAGGCAGTTAAACGATGGCGTTTTCCGTTACAGCCTCGCGATGGAGAGCGCTGCTGGGGTTGCTTCTGCGGGGCAGAGCCTCTGCGGTCCCGGGGGCAGGCATGGGGCGGTGCCGCGGCGCTCCCAGTCTGCCTTCCGCGGCGCAGCCGCCGTGGACTGCGTGCAGCCTGCTGCCGCTGTCCCGATGCAGCCTGCTGCGAGGGGCGCTGCAAAGGGCAGCACGTGGATTTCCTTCAGCGGTGACGGGAAGGTTATTCGACAGTGTTCGGTGCTTCACGGCAGCAGGCTGCACGCACTCCACGGTCGCTGCGCGACTTTCGTTCCGGGGACTTGGCGGTGGGTGATGCTTTTCCGGTGCTTCGTCCGCCTGAAGGCGGGACTACTTACCCTTGGGGGCGGGCTGTTAGGGACCGCTCCTAGTTGCTTGCGGCGCTGCGCCGGGTGTCGGGGAGGGTGAGGGCGATCAGGCTGAGGAGGAGGAGGGCACCGCCGAGCCAGAACATGGCGGTGGTTTCGCTGCCGCTGCGGTCCTTGATGATGCCAACGAGCTTGGGGCCGAAGTAGCCGCCGAGATTGCCGACGGAATTGATGAAGGCGATCCCGCCTGCGGCGGCGCTGCCGCGGAGCGCGCCGGTGCCGAGTGCCCAGAAGGGACCGAGGGTGGACTTCTGACCGGCCAGCGCGACGACCAGGCTGGCAAGGGCGAGCCAGGGATTCTGGAAGAGCGCGGCACCGGTGAAGCCGATCGCGGCGCAAAGGGCCGCGCCCGCGACGTGCATCTTCCGCTCCCCGCTGCGGTCGGAGTGGCGGCCGACCAGGATCATCGCGATACCGGCGACGAAGTAGGGCACCATGTTGATGAGGCCGGTCATCAGGTCGAGATGGGCGGGCGAGGCGTCCGTGAGCATTGGCTCGATCTTGCCCTTCACGATGGAGGGCAGCCAGAACTCGTAGCCGTAGCCGGCGACGTTCACGAGGAAGTAGAGCAGGCAGAGCACCCACACGAAGGGGCTGGTGAAGACGTCCTTCAGGCGGGTTTCGCGGACCACGGCGTTGCGGGCTTCGGCGTCGATCTTGCCGGTGAGCCAGGCCTTCTCGCGCGGGGCCAGCCAGCGGGCATCGGCGGGGCGATTCGGAAGGACGAAGAGGATGACCAGTCCCATCAGGATCGCCGGGATCGCCTCGATCAGGAACAGCCACCTCCAGCCCGCCATGCCGGCGATGCCGTCCATGCGGAGGAGCGCGCCGGAGATGGGCGAGCCGATGAGGCCTGCGGCGACCCCGCCGAGGGCGAAGAGGGCGATGGTCTTGGCGCGTTCCTTGGCCGGGAACCACCAGGTGAGATAGAGGATGACCCCGGGGAAGAAGCCGGCCTCCGCCGCGCCTAACAGGAAGCGCAGCAGGTAGAAGCTGGTCTTGCCCTCGATAAACATGAAGCACGCCGAGACGATGCCCCAGACGATCATGATGCGGGCGATCCAGATACGCGCGCCGACCTTCTGGAGGGCGAGGTTGCTGGGCACCTCGAAGAGGAAGTAGCCGATGAAAAACAGGCCGGCACCGGTGCCGAAGACCTCGCCGTAGATCTTCGGGTCCACGCCGATGACCGGTTCCAGGTGGGACTTGGCGAAGCCGACATTGATGCGGTCGATGTAGGCGACGATGTAGCAGAAGAAGAGCAGGGGGACCAGCCGCCAGGTGACTTTCGAGAGGGTGGCGCGCTGTTCGGTCTCGGTCAGTTCCTGGGTGGCGGGCGGCCCGTCCGGCAAGGCATCGGGCGGGTGGTAAGGGTTATCCATGGGTTATTGGCGACTCTTCCGGTCCGGTTCTACGGCGGCAAGGTCTAATCCTGTTCGTGGTTGGGCTTCTGGATTTGGATTTTTGAAACCGCGAATGGACGCGAATGGACGCGAATAAAAACCAGGGCAAGACAGGCCGGGTTGTTTTTACCGTGGATTGCGAGGAGGGTGCCAAGCGGGCATCTTGCAATGAAGCGGTGCGGTGCGGAATGCACGTTACCGCGTGTTCCGGGGTGTCTTGAAACCGCGGATGACTGATAATCAGTGGAGAGGCTCTGCGGCACAGGGTCTGCGAAAGAGAAGGAGGAAATCAAAAACTCCCCCGTCCGCGATCCAGCGGCAGGAACCTCTCTCAAGCCATGATCACCAACCTTGAACAGCTTTACTTCAACCAGTTGCGCGACCTTTTCAGTGCTGAATCGCAGTTGATTGCCGCGCTGCCGGATCTCACCAACCACGTTACGGACCCGGAACTCCGCAGGACCTTCCAGAAGCACATGGGTGAAACCCGTAACCATCGGGCCCGCCTTCAGGATATCTTCTGCCGCCACGGCTTGAATCCCGGTGGCGAGGAGTGCGAGGCAGTCCGCGGCCTGATCCGCGAAACCCGCAAGCATGTCGGCCGGACCCGCGGCGGAGTGCTGCGGGATGCGGTGCTGATCGCGGCGACCAACCGGATCGAGCATTACGAGATCGCCGGTTATGGCACGGCCAAGGCGTTCGCGGAGTGTCTCGGCTACGGCGATGACGCTGACATTCTGGGAACAACGCTGGGGGAAGAAAGCGACGCGGACGAGGCCTTCACCAAGCTGGCCACGGGCGGCATGTTCAGCCGGGGGCTGAATGAGATGGCCGCCGCTGTTTGAAGAGAATTTCCGGCCGGATACGAGTGCGCACATGGCTGGCCGGGCCTGTCCGGGGGGGCAGGTCCGGTCAAGCTGTGTCTAAGGCAAATTACTAATTACTAAGCACTAATTTTTAAACGGATCAGTGATGAAGAGGGGCTGCTTCGCCAAAAACGTGCTCGCCTTGTCAGCCGGTCCCGGCTCCCTCCCCGACGCTTGCGCCCTTTCCGGAGCACTGACTTGTTTAATAATTAGAAATTAGTAATTTCTTCCCGAGCCGGGAGGGTGGGTTGAGCCGTGGGGGACCGTTCTTCCGCTCAGAGGACCGAGCGGACTACCTTAGGCTTTACGCCCCCGCCGCAGCGGCTAGCTTGTGGCCGATTTCCAAATGATGGAGGAAAGCGCGGGAAGAATCGACACACTGCAGGCCATTGAACTGGCGGAAGGTGTGGAGGTCCGTCTGCGGATCGCGGGACCGCTGCAGCGCGGGACGGCGCTGGCGATCGATCTGGGCTTGCAACTGGTGCTGGTGATCGTGATCTCGATCATCGTGGGGATCGCGGGGTGGAGTTTTGGTGCGGGGACCGTGGCGCAGGGGGTGTGGTACCTGACGTCGTTCTTCGTCTGGTGGTGGTTTCCGGTGTTTTTCGAGGCGAGCTCCTGGGGGGCGACGCCGGGCAAGCGAGCGATGGGCTTGCGGGTGGTGCAGACTTCGGGCGCGCCGATCACCTTTGCACAGGCGGTGGTGCGCTGCTTCCTGCGGGTCGCGGATGGGATGCCCTATCTGGGCGGCGGGATCATGGGCTTGCCGACGATGGGCTTCGGGCTGGCCTGCTGCCTGGCCACGAAACGCTTCCAGCGGCTGGGCGACTTGGCCGCGGGAACGGTGGTGATTTATGACAAGGTGCTACCCGAGCCGGCGGTGCCTGCGCCGCCGCCGATGGCTGCGGCCCGGCCGGTGGTCGCGCTACGGCCGGAGGAAGTCCGCGCGGTGGTCGCCTTCCGCGAGCGGGCCGGGCTATGGTCGGAAGGGCGGCGGGCTGAGATCGCCGATCACGCGAGCGAATTGACGGGAGCCAAGGGCTCGAGCGGGGTCTCCCGGATGATGGCGATTGCACACTGGCTGCAGGAAAAACGATGAGCCCGGGATCCTTTGAAGAACGCCGCGCCGCCGAGTGGGTGGAGCTGGACCGCCTGATCACCGGCGCGGAGAAGGGCAAGCCCGAGCCCGGCGTGGAGGAACTGCCGCGGCGCTTCCGCGAGGCCTGCGCGGATCTGGCGCTGGCCCGCCACCGGATGTATCCGGGGCAGTTGATCGAGCGGCTCAATGCGCTGGTGATCCGCGGCTACAAGCTGCTCTACCGCAGCCGCAAGCGCGGGTGGGAGTCGGCGGTGCGCTTCGCCGTGGCGGGTTTCCCGCAAGCGGTGCGGACGGAGTGGCGGCTGTTCTGGCTGTGCAGCGCTCTGTTCTGGATTCCCTTCTTCGGGATGATGGCCTCCGCCCATTTCGACATCGACTGGATCCGCGCCGCGCTGGGGGCCGATGGGATGGCGAGCATGGAGGCGATGTACGGTGGCGGCCCGGACCAGCAGATCAGTCATCTGCGCGAGGAGTATGGGTCGAACTTCATGATGTTCGCCTTCTACATTAAGAACAACGTGGGGATCGACTTCCAGATCTTCGCGAGCGGCATCACGGCGTGTCTCGGCACGATCTTCTATCTCATTTACAATGGCATCCAACTCGGTGCCTCGGCCGGGTATGCGAACTACGCCTGCAATCCGACGTCCTTCTGGAGCTTCGTGGCGGGGCACTCTTCCTACGAGCTGTTAGGGATGATCGTGGCCGGGATGGCCGGGATGCGGATGGGCCTGGGAGTCCTGAAACCCGGGCGGCTGCCGCGGGGGCGCTCGATCGCGGAGGCTGCGAAGGTGGCGCTGCCGCTGATCTACGGGGCGGCGGCGATGACCGCGATCGCGGCGATTTTTGAAGGCTTCTGGTCGGCGCAGCCGGTGCCGGTGGACATCAAGTATGGCGTGGGCATCGCCGGCTGGGTGTTGCACGTGGCGTATTTCCTGGTGATGGGAAGGGGGGTGCGTGCGGCTTGAGGATGTGACCGCGGAGCTCCGCCCGCGCAGCGACTGGGAGGCGGTGGATCTGGGGCTGGCCTTGGCGCGGCGGGATTTCTGGCGGCTCTTCGGCTGCTGGTGGCTGGGGATGCTGCCGGTGGTGCTGGTCTGCTTCGCGCTGCTGCGGGACTCCCCGGTGCTGCTGCTGCTGGCCTGCTGGTGGCTGGTGCCGGTGGGCTCGCGGATGGTGCTCTTCGTCGTCAGCCGGCATCTTTTCGGCGAGCTGCCCGGGTGGAAGTCGGTCTTCCGCGAGTGGCCGCGGGCCTTCTACCGGCGCTTCTTCTTCCGTTTCCTGTGGGCGCGCTTCTCGCCGTGGCGGCCGCTGACGATGGCGGTGGAGGATCTCGAGGGACTGCGCGGCAAGGACTATGAACAGCGGGTCCGGCTGCTGCTGCGGCGCGGCGATGCGACGGTGGTGGCGCTGGCGATGTGGCGGATCGGCCTGAGCTTCTGGCTGGCGGCTTCGATTTTCGGGACCGGGCTGCTGTTCCTGCCGAGCCAGACCGCGGATGAATGGTGGGTGGCGCTGGCAGTGTGGGGCGACGGCGGGTGGCTGGAACTGCCGGCCACGCTTGGCTGGGCGATCACGATCTCCTGTTTGCTTTCGATGTCGCTGGTGGACGTGTTCTCGACCGGTGCGGGCTTCGGCATCTACGTGAATCATCGTACGTGGATCGAGGGCTGGGATGTCGAGTTGGCACTGCGCCGCCTGGCGAACCGGCTGCGCGGGACGACCGCTGCGGTTTTCACGGCAGTGTGCGTGTGGCTGGCGGCACCCGCGGCGGAGGCGGCAGCTCCGCCCAAGGAGATGATCGAAAGCGTGAAGTCGCATGAGGACTTCATCGTCCACAAGGTGGAGGTGCCGCAGCCGAAGCCGTCGAAGTCGGGTTCCTCGTCCAGCAGCTCGGGCGGGGGAGGGGACTTGGGTTTCGTCGGCGCGCTGGCACAGTTCCTGATGTACGCCGTCCTGGGCGCGGCGATCGGCTTTATCGTCTGGCTGCTCTGGCGGTACCGCCATGTCTTCAATCGCAAGGGTTTCTCCGAGTCCGACAAGAGATCCCGTGCTCCGGCCCGGGTGGTGATGGGCATGGATGTGGCCCCGGAATCGCTGCCGATGGACATTCCGACGGCGGCGATGGAGCTGTGGCGCGTGGGCCGTCGTCAGGAAGCCCTGGGCTTGCTTTACCGTGGCTCGATTTCGCGACTGATCGCGGGCAATGGCGTGGAGATCGCGGAGTCCGATACCGAGAGCGATTGCATGCGCCGGGTGGAGGCGGAGGCTGCGCCGCATGCGGGCTATTTCAGCGGGCTGACCGAGGCGTGGATGCGCCTGGCATACGGCCGCACCGCGCCGGCCGATGAGGCGATGGCGAATCTCTGTGCGGGCTGGCCATTCCGGGAAAGGGGGGGCGCGTGATCCGCTGCTTGCTGCTGCTGTTATGCCTGCTGGTGGCCGGGTGCACCGACTACGGTCCCCCGATTTGGAAGGAGATCGGCTACAAGGGCAAGGCGCGCCTGAATGCGTATCTCGCCGCGGGGCGTTTCCTGGAGCGGTATGGCTACACCGTGGAGAGTCCCGCCGGGTGGCCGGATCTGGAGAGCGGCGCGGCGATGCTGATCGTGCCGGCCGCGGTCATCTCGAACGAGTCCTACGTCCGCGAGATTTCCAACTGGGTGGCGCAGGGCGGGCATTTGCTGTGCCTGATCGATAATGCCGAATCGCACCAGGACGATTGGGGAAACTTTTCCAACCGGCACCTGTCGCGTGACGAGCGCTTGCCCTCATCCTTCGAGAAATGGCTGGCGGCGATGAAGCTCGAGCTGGGGGAGAGAGGAGCCGCTTCCGGCAAGACCACGGCGGAACGCTTGAACGTGGATGGCGAGAGCTATGAGGTTTTTGCGGAATCCTCCACCACCGTCTCGGCCTTCGGGGCACCGGACGCGGTCTTCGGGCAGAGTGCCTATGGCGAGGGCCTGATCACGGTGATGACCGATGCGCGTCCCTTCCGCAACCGCTTCATCTCCGACCATGACCATGCCGCCTTCCTGCTGGCGCTGGTGAAGCAGAATCCCTTCGAAGGCAGGATCATCGTGGTGCGGGATGCGGTGCAGTCGCTATCGGACCTGCTGTGGCGTCACGCGTGGCCGGCCTTGATCGGGTTGCTGGTGCTGACGCTGTTCTGGCTGTGGAAGAACATGCCGCGCTTCGGCCCGCTGCGGCGCGAGGAGGGACGCACGACGATGCGCGACTACGACCACCACCTTGAAGCGCTGGGCGATTTCCAATGGCGGCTCGACCGCGGGGCGGCGATGCTGCGGCCGCTGCGGGAGTCCGTGCTCGAGCGCGCGCAGCGGCTGGCGGCGATCGCCCAGCGCGAGGACGATCTCTTCGCGTGGATCGGCGAGCGCGCCGGCATCGGCCGCGAGCGTGCCGAGCGGGCGATGACCCACGAGCGTCCCGCCGATGGCACTTCCTTCACCCGCGTGATTGCCGATTTGCAGAAGATCCACCTATCCCTCTCATGACTGACGACGACGCGAAGTATCAACCGCCGCCCTCGCCCCTGCTGCAGCAGGCTCCGCAAGAGCCCGCGCTCCCGTTTCAGCAAGCTCCGCAGCCGCCGGATGCGGCCGCGCTGGTCGCCCGGCTGCGGGCCCAGGTCGAGCATGCCGTGCTGGGCCAGCGCGAGGTGGTCAGCCAGGTGCTGGCCGGGCTTTTGGCGGGCGGCCACGTGCTGTTAGAAGGCAAGCCGGGTCTGGGCAAGACCCAGCTGGTGCTGGCGCTGGCCAAGGCCTTCGGCGGGGTTTTCGGGCGGATCCAGTTCACGCCCGATCTGATGCCCTCGGATGTGACCGGCTTCCGGCTCTTCGACATGAAGAGCCAGACCTTCCAGCTCCGCCGTGGGCCGGTTTTCTGCAACCTGCTGCTGGCGGATGAGATCAACCGCGCGCCGGCCAAGACGCAGGCCGCGCTGCTCGAGGTGATGCAGGAGCAGCAGGTCACCATCGATGGCGAGACCTTGCTGCTGTCCCCGCCCTTCATGACTCTGGCGACGCAGAATCCTGTCGAGCACGAGGGCACCTATCCGCTGCCGGAAGCCCAGCTCGACCGCTTCCTGATGAAGATCCTGATCGACTATCCCGACCGCGTTTCGGAATCCGAGATCGTGGCGCGCTCCGCTGCGGAAGCGCCGGGTGCCAGCGCGACCAAGGAGCTGGAAGTGGTCGCATCCCCGGAAGACGTGGTGCGCGCCCAAGCCGCCACCGCCGGAGTGCAGGTGGTGCGTGAGGTGGTCGACTACGCGGTGGCGATCGTCCAGGCGACGCGCGAGGCGAAGACGGTGTGGCTCGGCGCGGGAACGCGCGGCGCGATCGCGCTGGTTCGCATCGGCAAGGCGATCGCGCTGATGCACGGGCGGCAGTTCGTGATTCCGGACGATATCAAGGCGGCTTCGTTGCCGGTGCTGCGACACCGCGTGCAGCTCGCGCCGGAAGTGGCGATGGGCGGCCAGTCGATGGACGAGGTGCTGAAGATTATCGTGGAGTCGGTGCCGGCGCCGCGGCAATGAGCGGCCCTAACATCTGAAATTTCAGATCTCAGATTTTAGATTTCAAATTCCGATGAGTCCGACCGGTAGAATGCTGTGGATGGTGGTGGCGTGGGCTCTTTTCGGGCTCGCCGCTTCGCTGTGGCCTGAGCTGGGGACGGTGTGGTGGCTGGGCGGCGCGATCATCGCGGGCGTGGCGCTGGTGGATGCGGTGATCTTGGCCGGCTTGGGCCGGATGGTCATCGAGCGTCGGCTGCCGGGGCGCTTTGCGGTGGGTGAGGGAGCGGATGTGCGGCTGACGATTCACAACCCGGGCAAGGCTCCGGCGAAGGTTGAGATCTTCGATGGCGTGCCTGCCGGTGCGGAGGCGGAATCGATGCCGTGGAGCGGGACGATCGCAGCGAGCGGCAAGGCGCGGGTGACCCATGCGGTGCGGATCATCGAGCGCGGGATCGCGACCTTCGGGCAGGTGCATGTGCGCCGGCACTCGCTGCTAGGATTGTGGGTGCGCAAGTATCTCGCGGGCGCGGCGGAGGAGGTGAAGGTCTATCCTGACTATGAGCCGGTGCTGCGCTTCGCCCTGCTGACGATGCAGCATCGCCAGGAACAGATGGGCATCGTGAGGAAGTCTTTTTCCGGAAGCAGCCGGGATTTCCACCAGCTCCGCGAGTATCGCGAGGGCGATGCGCTGTCGCAGATCGATTGGAAGGCGACCTCGCGGCGGGCGACGCTGATCAGCCGGGAGTTCCAAGAACAGCGGAACCAGAACATCGTCTTCCTGACCGACACCGGTCGGCGGATGCGCGCGATGGATGGCGAGCTGCCACAGTTCGATCACTGCCTGAACGCGATGCTGCTGGTCTCCTACGTGGCGCTGCGGCAGGGCGACCAAGTGGGCGTGCAGGCCTTCGGCGGGACCAATCGCTGGCTGCCGCCGGTGAAGGGCTCGCACTCGATGGCGGTGCTGCTGAACCATCTCTTCGACTACCGCACCACGCCCGAGCCGAGCGATTTCGCCGCGGCCGTGGAGCGCTTGATTGCACGGCAGAAGCGCCGCGCGCTGGTGGTGGTGATGACGAATCTGCGCGGGGAAGACGCTTCGGAGCTCGTGCCTGCGCTGCGGCTCCTACGCTCGAAGCATCTGGTGATGCTTGCAAGCTTGCGCGAACGCTCGGTCGAGACCGCGCGGACCAAGCCGGTCGAGGGCTTCAGTGACGCCCTGCGCTTCGCCGCTGCGGAACGCTACGATGCGGAGCGCGCCGAGGTGCTGGCGACTTTGCGCGGCTTCGGGATTCTCACGCTGGATGTGCCGGCGCAGGAGTTCCCTGTGGCGCTAGCGAACCGCTACCTGGATATCAAGGCAGCGGGGAGATTGTAGGGAAGGGAGTCGCAACCCTGGGCGGGCCGCCCTACCGGCTCAATGCGCGTAATGATGATCCCGCGTTTCCGCCTCGGCGATCGACCAGACCAACGTGAGCATCCACAGGAAGAAGCTGAAACCAAGCAGCAGGTAGAGGGTCACCAGGTGGTCGCCGCTGAGGAGCGGGATAAAGGCTCCCGTGAAGCCGAGCAGAAGGTTCATCACGGTGACCGCTCCGGAGCGGCGCACGCGGTAGTTCAGCGCGATGATCGCGGGCAGGAAATACACCACCAGCGCGGCCAAGGCGATGATGCTGTAGTAGCCCCACTGAATCATGTTCGGCATGGAATCGACCAGCGTCTGCTTGCCGAGGTAGGCGAAGGTTGCCGCCGACCCTACCACCACGAGCGCCATGCCGATCACCAGCCAGCCCCACTTCGGCAAGGCGTGGCTCTGGGCCATGGTCTTGCGCTTCCGCCGCGCTTGCTCCCCTTCGTAGGCTTCATGCGGCAGGGGTGCCGGCTTGTTCTCCATGAACTTCTCGCGCAGGCTTTCAACGGTCTCCATCCGGCGAAGCTAGGACAGGATTTCCGGCGTTTCAAGGGGAGAGAGGAAAATGGGGGTAAATCGCAATGCGGACTTGAGAGCGGCTTGAAATGAATCGTTTGTGGATATTTCGGCTGTCCCTATGGGATGCGTGGAATCGGGTGGTTCGCCAGCCGATCGACCCGTAGGGCCATCTCATTTGGATTTTGAAACCGCGAATGGACGCGAATTAAACCGGGGCAGGGCGTGCCGCCGGCATGGATGGCGTCCTTTTGAGCCGGTTGGAAATCGCGGAAAAAGGCGCTGGAGCAGGCGCTTGATCCTGCCATCTTCGCGCCCCATGCCACCGTGGCGGAATCGGTAGACGCCGCGGACTTAAAATCCGCTGTTCCGCAAGGAGCGTGGGGGTTCGAGTCCCCCCGGTGGCACTTTTTCAGTGAGCGGATGAGAAGGAGGGAAATGCCACGTCATTCACGTAATCCCTGAGCTGCTCCGGAATGACGGGAGGCGACTCGAATTTCCAGACGATCCCCGGCGTCGAGTGTTCCAAGCTGTCGCGCGAGGGCGTGACCCGGCGACCCTTGACACCCGCGCCAAAGACTTTCTTAAACAGGGCGCTGGACCCTTCTACCGTGACCGTGACGGGGCTGGAGCCGATCACCTCGAAACCCAAGCCCGCCACGTTCGCATTCACCTCCCCCAATTGACTGGCGGTGGCGGTCTTGCTCTTGGCCGAGGCCATGCCGGGTTGAGTAGAAACGACTCCTTGTTTTAGGACCAGGTGGGCCTTCACCTTGCGACCCCTCGCGCTACTGGCCGTGGCCTTCTTCTTGCCTGCGATAGGGACCGGCCCCTCCCCTTTGCGGGGGCGCGGCGTATTCCCTCCCTCTTTCGGAGCTTTCTTCATGGGATCTTGGAATGACCGTCAGGCGCAGGCTCTCGCGGCGTCCACCAGTCCATATCCGGTGGCGAGGTCGCGTCCCGGACCAGCTTGATCGCCCATGGAACTTGCTCCCTGAACCACGTCCTTGCAAGTCGATTCCAGCCGTTGCCGGATTTCCGCGAGGGTGAGGTCCGGATGCTTGGAAAGCATGAGAGCCACCACCCCTGCCACCATGGGACAGGCCGCGCTCGTGCCGCTGAAGACGGCCCAGCCATCGTTCGCCGCGGTCTGGTCTTTCATCGGCCAGATGCCGCCAGCCAAGTCCTGGTCAATTGCGCACCCCGGAGGAATCGGTAGCGCAATGTAGGCGGCCCGCGGGCGCACTCCGCAGAGACCGCAGACGTCCGGGATTTGCCGCCCCGGGAAGCGGAAGCTTTGGAAACTGCTTGCGTAGTCGGTGGCGTGGAGCTGGCCGTTTTCGTCGCTGTAGACCCCGCCCACGCTGATGACATCCGTCGAGCTGGCGGTGGCCGACATGCCTCCGTTGCCGCCGGAAAAGAGCACGATCATGCCCGCTTGCACGCAGAGGCTGATTTCCCCGAGCACCAGCGACCAATAGGGATTCCATGTGCCGAACTGCCCGTCGGTGGGCAGGCGCGATCCCCAGCTGTTGGAGATGATCTTGACCTTGAGGGTGTCCCGCGCCGTCTGGAAAGAGGCCACGGAATCATCCATAAGCAGGCCGTGCAGTTTCACCTTCGGTGCGATGGCGAGGAGGTTCGCGCTTTCGCCCGTGCCATGGCCATTCCTATCCACATTGTGCGGAGGCGCGGCGTTCAGGTTGTAGCCCTTGCCGGAGAAATAGGGGTGGGACCAGTCAAAGCCGGAATCGATCATGGCCGCCTTCACCCCTTGGCCTTTGATTCCGCCCGCATGCAAGGGGCCCGCATTGAGAAGGGAGACGATGTCATCGGGCACCTGCAGGTGGAAATAGGGCAGGGCCGGCGGGGTGGCGGAGGGCCCGGCATGGACGGCGGCCTTCTTGGCGGCAGCTTTCTTCGCTGCTTTCTTGGCCGCATGCAGCTCCACTGGCTGCGGGAAGGCCGCGCCTTCCAGAACTTCCGAGTCCAGTTGCAGGGCGTTCATCACGCTCTCCGGAGTCGGGAGAAACATTGAAGAGGTATCCTTCTCGAACTTCACCCCCATCTCCTTCTGATACAGCGCCGCTGGCGCGGAGATCCGGATGCTAAGAGTCGATACTTTCTCAATGGTGAATCCCATGGCCTCCAACTTGTTCCGGGCCCTAGTCTCGATCGACTTCTCCGAGGTGTAGCTCTCGATGTGGGAAGCCATGAGCTTGGCGGCGGGAGAGAACAGGCTCTGTCCGCCAATGGAGCGTGGCGAAACGTAAGCGACGATGTGGTCCTTCGAGACGTTGACTTTCATGGTGTTGCTTTATTAAGGGAAGTTAACTTATTGTAATTCCGGGAAATGTGATATTTATTGCGCTTGGCAAAAAGTCAGGAGGGCGCCGGTTGGGAGTCACGGGGCAGCCAGGGAGGAGGCAAAGAGGAGATACGTAACTTGGACCCTGATTTCCCCGTTTGAATAAAGCGAGAGGATAGATGAGACAAACTCAAGAAATGTTCGGAGATGACGAATTACGGGAAATCCGCGAACTGGAGCCCGGTCTGATACCGGAATCCCCACGGGCTTGAACGGGAGCGAACGCAAAAAGGCCCGGCGTCCTCCTGCAAATCCGCGGTGGATCTGCAGTCGGGGCCGGGCCGGTTAATCAAGCTACTCTCAAGGGGCTTCTGTCAGGTCCTCCAGCAGGAGGCGGAAGAAGCGGGCCGGCTCGTCCTCGATAACCGGGCTCTCGAAGCGCAGGGTTTCCATGAAGCCGTTGCGTCCGATGACCGAGCGGACGGCCGTGGTGTCGGCCTGCCACCCGCTCAGATTGGTGGTCGTCTGGATCATGTAGCCGGCCTCGCCGGCGCGGAGGTCGTGGCTGAATTCGACGCTGCTGCTGGTCCCGGAGGGATTGCGGGTGAAGCGTTCCACTTGGAAGGGCCGGGCATCCGCGGCGGCGGGATCGAAGCCGCGGGCATACTCCTCGAAATTCGAGACTCCGTCGCCATCCGGATCCGCGGCGCGTGCGATCATGGCGGCGTAGCCGCTTGAGACTTCGATGGCTGCGAAGCGGATCAGGTTGATCACCGGGAAGGCCTGGCCGACTCCCGGGCCAGGGGTGATCGTCAGCGTCACCACGCCCGTCGCACTGGGAGTTACCGGCGGCACCTGGGTCATGGTGGTGCTGTCCTTGGCATCCATCACGACGACCACGGGAGCACCGCTGCCGGTGAAGGTGTAGGTGCCGGTGTAGCTGAAGTCGGCGACCAGCGAACCGCGCCTCGCGAGGAAGGAGAAGTCATAGCTTTTCCCCGGATCCAGTCCTTCGAAGGTGATGGCTCCCGTGAGCTGGGGATCGTCGCGAAGCGCGAATTGGCTGTTCTGCGCGGCGGCCGGGTATTCCGCCACCGGCGTGATGTTATCACTGCGGAATTGGTCGAAGGAATCCGTGATCGCGACGGTGTAGCTGGAGGCATTGTTGTAGCTATCCCGCAGCGTGTAAGGAGCGGGATTGCTCAGGCTGGTCACGGTGTTCCATTTCAGGCCGCCGTAGACCGGGCTGGCGTTGGTGTTGAAATCCACCAGGAAGACACCGGGCTTGCTGCGTTTCAGACGGATGAAGTTGATCACCGGGAAGTCGTTACCGGCACCGGGGCCTGCGGTGAGCGTCAGCGTCACCACGCCCGCCGCGGTGGGTGTCACCGGAGGGGCATGGGTCAGGGTGGTGCTGTCCTTGGCATCCATCACGATGATTACCGGCGGACCGCTACCGGTGAAGGTGTAGGTGCCGGTGTAGTCGTAGCCCGCAACCAACGCACCGCGCCGGGCGAAGAACGAGAAGTCATAGCTGACGGCAGGATCCAGCCCGGTGAAGGTGATCGCGCCGACCAACGGCGGGATATCGCGGAGACCGAACTGGCTATTCTGCGCCGCGGCGGCGTAGCCGACAAGAGGCGCGACGGGATCGCTGCGGAATTGGTCGAAGCCGTTCGTGACCGCGACCTTGATGTCGGACGGCTGGTTGTTCGTGTCGCTCAGCGGAAGCTCGGCGGTGATGCCGGTGCTGGTCACCGTGTTCCATTTCACGCCGCCGTAGTTCGGATTCGCGTTCGTATTGAAGTCGATGAGATAGACCGTTTCCTCCGGCACCTGCAGGGGGTAGTGGGTGGCGATCCAAGCGTCGTAGGAGTTGGAATCCTGGCCCGCCGGGGCGATGGACACCACGTTGCTCGAGTCCCCTTGCTGCGCTCCTTCCGCTACCGATACGCGGTAGTCGTAGCTGATGCCTGCGATCAGACCGCTGTCCTCATAGAAGGGGGCGTTCCCCGGGCTGGTGCCGACGGTCGCCCATGGCTCGGCGATGCCGCTGCGGCGGCGCTCGATGGTGAAGGTGGCCGCGCCAGCCGAGTGATCCGTCCATGTGAGATTCACCTTCGTTGCGGCGAAGGAGTCGGCATTGAGATTATCCGGCGTATTCGCCGCGAGTTCCGTGCTGAAGCTGCCGGTCTGGAGCACCAGTTCGGAGAGGCTCTGGGCGCGATTCGCGAGAGCAGCACCCTGCACCGGATTCGCATCCGCCAAAGGTGCGCAGATCTCCAGGCTGGCCTGTTGCAGCGCGCCCTTGCTCTGGGCCAAGGCTTCATCTTCGGTCCAGGCGGCGCGGTAGATGGCCACGTCCTGATAGTCCGCCACCAGCGGGGCCAGGGCCCGGCCTGAAGCGTCCGCGGCACCACCGATCACGAAGAGATCGGGAACGTATTGATCGTCGGCACTGCCCTTCAGCTGGCCATCGATGAACAGCAGGGTCTTGTCCGTGCCGTGCCGGTGGGACAGCGCGACATCGTGCCAGCGTCCGTCATTGACGCTTGTAGCGACGCTCAACTCGGTCCCGCCGGGGCCGACATAAACGAAGGCACCTGCGCGCATCTCCAGAGTCGCGCGGTCCGCACCGGAACCGATGGCAGCCACCGTGCCCGTCTCCGTGCCACGCACGCGGAATGACAGCGTGGAGGAAAGCACCGGATGGGTGGGAGTGAATTTCAGCGGAGCGGTGACCACTGCATCCTGCTGGAGGCGGAGATAGCCGTGCGTGCCCTGCCATTGCGGGCTGGCGGTCTTGCCGGAAGCGATCGCATCGAAGAGCGAAGGAACGATCGCGGAGAACAGTTCGCCATGACCTGTGGAGTTCGGATGGCCGTCGTCCGAGAATTGGCCCGGGTTCCAGTGGCCGGTGCCGTCATCGATCGCGCCTAGGAAATTGATGCTCGGCACGTCCCAGGTATTGAGCAGCAGATTCATCCGCCGCACCTGCGCATACTCGGCGGCGGTGTAGAGATTCTGCGGATAGCAGAGGCTGACGATCGGGTAGAAACCCCCGGCACGGCAACGGCTCACGATGTCGGTGAGCCCGTTCTTGAAGCTATCGAAAACCGCCTGCGGATTCCCCGAACCCATCAGGCCTTCATTCGCCAGTGAAAGGCTCACGATGACCATGTCGGCACCCGCCCGCGCGCTCGCCACGTCATTCTGGAAGCGGTTCCGCACCGCGGTGGTGTTGTTCCCGCCGATGGAAGCGTTCTCGACATGCCAGATGAAATGGGAGTCCGGCACGACGGGTGCCTGGTTCTCCAGCAGATTCTCCATGCGATATGCCCAGGCATCGCTCTGGAGCGCGGCACCGGTGCCCGAGGCCACCGACGAGCCGAGCACGACCACCTCTTGAGGCGGGCTGCCATAGGTGAGCGGTGCGACATCGGCATAGGTCTCTCCCAGGCGGAGCTCATCCACGGATCCACTGGCCCCGTTGGATTGCACGCGGAGGCGGTCGTAGGTCAGGGCGCTGGTGCGCGTGACGGTGAGATCGGCGGTGGCCGGTTCCACTCCCGTGGTCGGGTTCACGTACATCCGGATCATCGCCGAGTTCGCGGCGAAATCGATGCGGCAGACGACCAGCGAAAGCCGGCGGCAGCTCACGGAGGAATCCAGCGAGGTCCCGACCTTCGGCTCCATGCCGAAGAGATTGGCCGCGCCACCGCGCCTCCCGGTGAAGAGAACCTCGGTGGCCCCTTCGAAGAAAGAGACACCCGCATACCCGGTGGTCGGATCGACCTTCATCAGGTAGCTGAGATAGACGGTCGTCCCTGGGGCCTCCGGGGAGTTGGTGAGGACCCCGAAGATACCGTTATTATTGGTTCCGGAGAAATCGAGCTTGTTCCCGCTGACGGGGAGATCGCCATAGGCATAGCCGCCCTCGGAGACGCTGAGTCCGGCATTTGCAGCGGTGTAGGCTTCACTGAAGCCCAGCGGGCCGGTGGTCCCGGCGAGGGGCGTGCCCGGAGCGTAGTCGAAGCTCTCCTGGGCGATGAGCGAGGCTTGCGCGGACCCCGTCGCCAGCAGTGCGGTGGCGGCGAGGCCCAGAATGGTAGATCTGGAGACGAAAGGGGAGTGCTTCTCCTTGGGAGAGAAACACAATCGACTGGGTTTTGTATACATCGCAGCGGTGCTGCGAGTTTTACGACCGCCTTGCAAGTACCAATCTGTGAATGGGCGGGCGCACGTGTCGGATGACACGGATCGGCGCGAAGTCTGGATTCGACGGATCACCAGAGAGGCCCGGACCGGAGCCGCGTAGCGGTCGTGGAATGCGGCGACCCCTCACCCATATTATGCGGATCTAACGCGTCAGCGCCCGGGACCGTGGAGGCTCTGCCCCGCAGGAGCAACCCCGGCAGCACTACACGTCGCGCGGCGGTGGTGGAAAGCACCGTCGCTTGGCTGCCTGCCTTTCCGTGCCGCGGATAGCGAGGGACCACTCTGCGGGCCGGGTGGCTCTGCGCTTCCAGCGGTAGAGCCGTCCGTGAAGCATCACGGAATGCGGGTAAGGGGCAGAGCGAACTGCCACAGTCCACGGCGGCTGGCGAACCTCGGCTCAGGGCACGGCGACCGGCTGGATCCGCTCGGTGGTGAAACGGACCACGATCATGCACTTGTCGCCTTCCATGGAAGTGCCGAGCAGGGCGGAGCCGCCACCGGAAAGTTTCCAGAGGTGGGAGGGCACCAAGGCATCGGGCAGCAGCGAACTGGCGGGAGGAAAGGGGCCTTCCTGGACCGGCTTGCCGTGAAGCGTGGTGAGCAACTCGGCGAGTTCCGTCCAGGTGGCCTTCAGGCGATTGACGTAGACGGCCTTCGGCACGGTCTGAGTCTGGAGCGAGATCTCCTTGAGGGCACTGGCCCCGCTGAAGCCGAAGTAGAGTTCGCAGTGGAGACCGCCGATTTGCTTGCGCGTGCGGAAGACGCCGTTGAGGCCGACCCGGCCCATCATGACCTCGTCCATGGTGGATTCCACCAGGGTGCTGGCCTTGAGCTTCCGGGTCACTTCCTCGCGCTTGTCGCCGAAGCGCAGGGTGTCGAAGACGGCCTTGCCATCGGTCTCGGCGGCGGGCAGATCGGCACCGATTTTCTCGGTCATTGGCTTGTCGCTCAGCCAGATATGGTCGGCAGCGTTCAGGCGGGTTTTCTCCAGGGTGACGAGCCTGCCGTCCTTGCGGCGGATGGTGACCTTCCCCGAATCATGGGAAACGTATTCGCCTTGGAAAGATTGGCTGCCGTCCGCGTTTTTCCATTCCCGGAGCTCTGCGTGGAGCGGGAAAAGGGTGAGACCGAGGAGGAGGGAGGTGAGGGCGGGGATGCGCATCGGTAGAGAGAAGAAACAAGAAACGCCGCAAAATTAGAAAAGTTAACAAAAAATCCCGGCAACGGAGATATCCGCTGCCGGGATGAAAATTCGATGAAGGGATCGTGTCGATTCCGTGAGGAACCGCTTACCTTACCAGCGCTGGCTGCGGGTGTGGTAGAAGTAGCCCTCGAAGCCGAGTTCCGGCGGGAATTCGGAGAGGCCGTCGGTCGGGTTCATCTCGATCCGGTTGTCCTCGCCGCAACGCTCGTAAGGGGGCTTGAAGGTGCCTCGGTAGGTCGGGCAGGTGAAGGTGAAGACTTCATAGAAGCCGTAGCCGAGGCGGCGCAGCGCACGGCTGGTGCCATCGACCGCACCGTAAGACCAGCCAGCCTTACGGCCATGGTCATCGGTCTTGCGGACGATCTGCTCCGGGATTTCCATGAACCCGTAGAGGATGTTGCCGATACCGCGGCCGAGCTTGCGGGTCGACGTGTAGCCATGCCCCGGAGGAGCCTGAATGTCGGCGGAAGCAATGCCGCCGAGGGCGAGCATGGCTGTGGCGAGAACGGCGAGTTTTTTCATGTGCTGGCGCAAAGTTAGGGACTCGAATGCTGGCTTGGCAACGGGAAAGTGAGGCAGGCGGGAAGTTCCACGGGAAAATTTCCGGCGGTTCGGGAGAGAGGTAAAGACAATGGATGGACGACGTGAGGCTGGCGGGGCCTGGGAAGAACACTCCTGCTTTTCCGCCTGTTGAAGCGCGCCTCACCCGAAGGCCCCCGGTAGAAGTCTGCCGCAAGAACCACTTTGTCGCGGTGTCTACGGTGGGCTGGTGGTGGCGAAATGGCGGGCCGTGATTGACCTCTCGCACCGTCCGCCTGAAGAATGACGGCATAAGCATGAAATCGAAGCTCTTTCCTGGTCCACGCATCTGGCTGGCTTCGCTTTGCCTCGCCGCGATTTCCTGTAGCCGGCCTCCCGCCGCGGAGAAGGCACCCGCCCCGCCGGCGGGGGAGGAGTCCGCGCCGAAAACCGAGGCAGCCGCCTACGCGGAGATTGTGGCGCTGAAGCCGCGGAAGGGCAATGCGGAATTGGTCCGTCTGGCCCCGGCGTTTCTGCAGACCTACCCGGACTCCCCGCATTTCGAAGAGGTCGCAGGCATCGCCGGTGAGGCCCTGATGCGCAAAGAGGATTGGAAGGGGGCTCTCGACTGCTATCTCCGCTTGGCCGAGCGCTCCCCGAAGTCCGCGGACATCGGTCGCTTCAATTTCCAAGTGGCCATCTGCCGTTTGGAGATGAAGGAGTTCGAGCCTGCCGCGCTCCTGCTGGAGAAATTCCTGAAGGATTACCCGGCGAGCGGGCTGAAGGAGGATGCCACCTACCGCCTCGCCATGGCTTACTTCCTCAACAACGACTATGTGAAGACCCTACGCGAGTGCAGAGCCTACCTGAAGGCCTATCCGGAGGGCATATATGCCGGCGACATCCTCTACCGGCTCGCATTCATCGACGCCAATGACAAGGAAGTCGACCAGTCGAAAAATATCATCTCGTTTCTCGGGGACTTCATCGAGAAGAAGCCAGCTGATCCCGCCGTGGGAGCCATGCGCTGCCTGGTCGCGGACACCTGGCTGAAGCAGAAACCGACGAAGCCGGAGGATCCTGCCGCGGCCGCCAAGGAGATCCGGATCAACGAGGACGCGGCCTTGGAGCACTATCGTAAGGCTGCCCTAAGTCCCACGAGCAAGTCGAATGGGTCCGAATATGTCTACATGGCCTCCGGCGATCTGCTGGCCGAGCTGAATGCGGCCGAATATGCCTACAAGGCCGCCGGGGATCTGCTGGCCAAGCATGGCGAGGATAATGCGCTCCGTGAGTTCCGGGCGGAATTCCGCAAGCAACTGGAAGCCCGCCAGCGGAAGATGGAGGAAGAAGAGGGAAAGTAAGCCGCGCCGGGTGGCACGACTTCTCTCGATGACGGGGGCCGGGCAAAGACCCAGCCCTTGTTACAGCTCCAAGCTGATCACCTTCAGAATCCCGGGCGTGCTGCGGAGCTGATCCAGCAGGGTCGCGGGGGGCTCGGAATCGACCTCGATCACCGTGAGGGCACGCGTCCGGTCGGCGGTGCGGCTGAGGCCCATGTTCGCGATGTTCACGGCGGCATTGCCAAGGGCGGTGCCGATCACGCCGACGATGCCGGGGCGGTCGTCGTTTTCGACGAAAAGGAAGCGGCCGGCGATGTTGCTATCCACATACAGGCGGTCGATTTCCACGATCCGCGGCGAGCTGCCGATGATGGTGCCGGCGACCCGGTAGCGGGTCTCGCCCTTCTTGAGCTCTGCCACCACCAACTCGTTGAATTCGGTTTTCGCGTTGATCGTCGATTCCGTCACGTCCAGGCCGAGCTGGGTGGCGATGGCGGGGGCATTGACGATATTGACTTGCCCGTCCGGGCGCGAGGTTTCGAGCAGCGCGGTCAGGACGCTGCGCGAGACGAGTCCGGTGTCCTTCTTGGCCAGCGGCCCGTGGTAGGAAACGCGGAGCGAGTCGGGATTCTCCGGGCCGAGCTTGGCCAGGAGCTTGCCCAAGGCGCGGGCGAGCTCGAGGTAGGGGCCCACCGCCGCCAGCGCCGCCGCATCGAGCGAAGGCATGTTGATGGCGTTGCGGATTTCCCCGGTGACGAAGAAGTCGCGGAGCTGCTCGGCTACCTGGATGCCGACGTTCTCCTGAGCCTCGTTGGTGGAGGCACCGAGGTGCGGGGTGAAAGCGACGTGCTTGTTCAGCGTGAAAAGCGGGTGGTCGTTCGCCGGTGGCTCGACTTCGAAGACATCGAGACCGCAGCCGGCGATGTGGCCGGAATCGATGGCCGCCTTGAGCGCCTCCTCATCGACCAGGCCGCCGCGGGCGCAGTTGATCACGATGGCACCCTTGTTCATCAGGGCGAGCCGCTCGGCATTGATGATGCGGTTGGTTTCCGGGGTCAGCGGGACGTGCAGGGTCACCACGTCGGCATCCTTGAGGGCCAAGTCGGGAGTGGTGGCGAGCTCGACCTTGAGCTCATCCGCCCGGGCCTGGGTGAGGAAGGGATCGTAGGCCACCACCTGCATGTTGAAGGCCTGCGCCCGCTTGGCGAATTCAGTGCCGATCCGGCCCATGCCGAGGATGGCGAGGCGCTTGGTATTCAGCTCGATGCCTTGGTAAGCCTTGCGGGCGGCCTTGAAGTCGCCCTTGAGGACGGCGGCATGGGCCGGGGCCACGTTGCGCGCGGCACTGAGCATCAGCGTGAAGGCGTGCTCGGCGGTGGAAATCGTGTTGCCGGTCGGCGTGTTCATCACGATCACGCCGTGATCGGTGGCAGCCTTGCGGTCGATGTTGTCCACTCCCACGCCGGCGCGGCCGATCGCTTTCAGGTTCGTAGCGGCAGCCAGAACCTCGGCGGTGACCTTGGTTTCGGAGCGGACCACGAGACCGTGGTAGTCGCCGATGATTTTGAGCAGTTCCTCGGGTTTGAGGCCTGTATTGACATCGACGGAAATTTCCGGAGCGCCAGCGAGGGCTTCGACGCCTTTCTCCGAAATCGGATCCGAAACGAGCACGCGGTAAGTGGCCATGTCTGGAGCCCCATAGGGTCGGGGGAGGGGACTGGCAAGAGCGGGAGGGGTCCTTTCGCGTCAACGCCGGGAAATAAAGGCGTTCCACGGGGCGTGGAGCATTTGCCCGCCCTTGCCGGACGCCCTCACTACCGGTGCATTTTGGGTTTGCGCCGGGTTCCCTGGGTTCAGGAGAGACCGGCAATTCCGGGAGGAGGGCGTCGCGGCAAGAGCAGCAACCTGCAATTAACGCGGTATTTACATCCGATACGATATGCGGGTACGGCAAGAGATTTTTCTGACTTCATGAAAATTTTTTAGGCGAAATTGCGAATCCGACTAAACCCTGTAGGGGTTCACCCTTACGGGGGAGGAAATTGCTGATGAGCAAAGGGGGGCACGTGGCCCTGTGCCATGAGTGCGGATTGAGCGGCAGCCTTCCTCCCTTCCAAACCGGACTCGTTTGAAAATGAGTGCCTGGTCATTAGTAATTCGGTCTTCCATTCGCTCTTGGCTCCCCGGAAAAAGCCCCTAACGTCACCGCCCCATGTCCGACCCAAGCCGACCCCATTCCTCCTTGATGCTCGACGGTCCCGACCGCGCCGCCTCCCGTGCGATGCTCTATGCGGTCGGCTTCAAAAAGGAAGATTTCGCCAAGCCGAACATCGGGATTGCCTCCACTTGGTCGCAGGTCACGCCCTGCAATATCCACATCGACCGCCTCGCCCGCGAATCCGCGAAGGGAGCCGATGCGGCGGGCGGCAAGGCCGTGATCTTCAATACGATCACCATCTCCGATGGCATCTCGATGGGCACGGAAGGCATGAAGTATTCCCTCGTGTCCCGCGAGGTGATCGCGGACTCCATCGAAACCGTGGTCGGCTGCGAGGGCATGGACGGCTTTGTGGCGATCGGGGGCTGCGACAAGAACATGCCCGCCTGCGTGATGGCCATGGCGCGGATGAACCGTCCCTCCGTGTTCGTCTACGGCGGCACCATTCTGCCGGGTTGCGCCACGATCCGCGGCGAACTTCGGGAACTGGACGTGGTCTCGGTCTTCGAGGCCGTGGGCAAACACGCCGCCGGGGAGATCACCGACGAAGAGCTGGATACCATCGAATCCTGCGCCATTCCCGGCGAGGGCTCCTGCGGCGGGATGTACACGGCGAACACCATGGCTTCCGCGATCGAGGCGCTGGGAATGTCGCTGCCGAACTCCTCCGCCCAGACGGCGATCTCCGACGAAAAGATGCAGGATTGCTTCGATGCCGGTGCCGCGGTGCTGAACATGATCAAGCTGGGCATCAAGCCGCGTGATATCATGACCCGGAAGGCTTTCGAGAACGCCATCACGGTGGTGATCGCGCTCGGCGGCTCGACCAATGCGGTGCTCCACCTGCTGGCGGTGGCGCACTCGGCGGAAGTGCCGCTGTCCATCGACGACTTCACGGAGATCGGCAAGCGCGTGCCGCTGCTGGCCGACCTCAGGCCCTCCGGTAAATACTCGATGGCCGCGCTGGTGAAAATCGGCGGGACCATCCCGCTGCTGCGCATCCTGCTGGACGCCGGCCTGCTCCATGGCGATTGCCTCACCGTCACCGGCAAGACCCTGGCGGAGAACCTCGCCAATTCCCCGATCTTCTACCCTGCAGACCAGCAGATCATCCGCCCGCTCGACAATCCGATCAAGAAGGACAGCCATCTGCGCATCCTCTACGGCAATCTCGCGCCCGGCGGTGCGGTAGCCAAGATCACCGGCAAGGAAGGCGAACTCTTCACCGGCAAGGCCCGCGTCTACGACTCCGAAGACGACGCGCTGAAGGCCATCCTCGCCGGTTTGATCGTGGATGGCGATGTGATCGTGATCCGCCGCGAAGGACCGAAGGGCGGCCCGGGAATGCGCGAGATGCTCGGGCCGACCAGCGCCATCATGGGCCGCGGGCTCGGCAAGACCGTGGCACTGATCACCGACGGCCGCTTCTCCGGCGGCAGCCACGGCTTCGTGGTGGGGCATATCACCCCCGAAGCCCACGAAGGCGGCCCGATCGGTCTGCTCGTCGAAGGCGACATCATCACCATCGACGCGAAGAACAACACCATCTCCGTCGATCTCGACGACGCGACCCTCAAGGCGCGCCGCGAGCAGTGGGTCCAGCCCGCACCGCGCTACACCCGCGGCGTGCTGGCGAAGTATGCGAAGCTCACCACCTCCGCCAGCGAGGGTGCGGTGACGGACAAGTACCTCTGATCGTCCCCGCGACGACTGTTTTCCAAACGGCGACGGGCAGCTTGGCGACAAGCTGTCCGTTCCATTTGCGCGACTCACTTCGGCGTATCCGGCAGCGTCTCGATCTCGATCTTACGGAAAGAGATCACGGCCTTGCAGTCGCCGTGGATCTGCAGGCCGATCAGCCCCTCTAACGGGACCGCCGGATCTTTCTCGGTGTATTCGGAGGTCTTGGTCCCGTTGATCGAAAGCTGGATGTGCGGCCCCTCCACGCGGATTTCGTAGCGGTTCCACTCGCCGGGCTTCTCGATGGAGTTGACCAACTTCTTGTCCGCCACGCCGAGAAACTGCGGCTTCCGCAGTTCATTGTTCAGACAGCCGCTGTAGCCGCCGCCGATGTCCGCCTGATAGCCGATCATCTCATGCTCCTGCTTTTCCGCGCGCTTGCTGTGGAACTGCACGCCGCCATTCACGAAACCTTCCGTGCCCGTCAGCTTGTATTCGAGCCGGAGGACGAAGTTCTTGTAGGGCTTCCTAGTGGCGAGGAACTCATTCCGCGCGTTGCCCTCCATCGAGCCGCCTACAATCGCCCCGTCCTGGACCCGCCAAACCTTGGCATCCCCCTCCCAGCCTTCGAGGCTATTGCCATCAAACAGGGGGACCGGATCTGCGGAGACGATGGTACACAGAAGCAATAGAGAGAGGAGCGGGCGTGACATGGCGATCCGGAACAATACATCGCTCCCGGGGATTCATATCAGCGTCGTGACTGGAAAATGCGACATCGCCTTTCGTATCACGAAGCAGTCGCCATCCTCAAGGACTAGCGGCTGTTTTGATTTTCCCTGCGGCTGTCAGGGACGTCATTGAAGACCCCGCCTTTTTCCAGCGCGCCCAAGCGCTGATTGAGATCCTGCATGCAGGTGAACATCCCACGCAGGATGTTGCACAATCGCTCGGCACCCTCCCCGCTCAGGGTTGAAAGTTCGGTCGACAGGGCATGCAGCAAATCATCGTCGTTCTGAGCGGTCATTCGTAGGGTGGGTGGGGGATTGGAACACTTAAAAATTCATGCAAAGTGCAACGATGCGCTTGAGGCTAGCAACTGTTTGCCTAACATTCCCAAAATCGGTCATTCTGGCAAGCGGGGTATTTACGCAGGTTTCCACCCGCCGGTGTAGTCATCGGCGGTGAATTGCCATCCCCTATCCTTGGATTACAATTTGCGCGCATCGGCCAAGGTCATGCGCACATCGCCGATGAAAACCTCCGACCGGATCTCAACCGGAATACGGTTCGCGTCATCGGATAGCCAAATCGTGGCGCTCTTGAGCTTCTTGTAAGGCAGGAGAGCCTTGGTGGCAGGATCGATTTTCTCAAGTCCCACCGAGAGTTTGATGGTATCCCGATCTGCGAATTTCTCGCGGCCCAGGACTTGGACACGCACGAGATACGGCTTGTCGAAGGGCAGCATCGGCATCACCAGCGTGTCTCCATCGTCCAGCTTCTGGCTGCGGACATGAAGCATCGCAGAGACCATGTCGTGCACCGGGGTGAAGCGGAACTCGCTCTTCGCCATGGCGGACTTGCCGTTCTTGGTAATGGTGATCGTGCGCTCGCTGGTCACCAGCGGTCCCGCCCAGGTATTGCGGGTTGAGGCGGTTTCGTCACCCTCATCCTGGATGCCCACCGAGACGCGCGGGCGCAGGGTGGCCGGATCGAGCCGCGAGATGAGGGAGACCTTGTGGTGATAGAGCTTCGACGCCAGGCCGCTGCTGCCGCCGGTGACGCGCGCGGCGTAGTCGGACGGGTGCTTGGGATCGGGAGCGCCGAAGGTGAAAGTCAGCTTGCCGGCATCGACCATGCCCTTCCAGGAAAGCCGGTAGACGAACTCCTGCGGCACCAGGTTCCGCATCGGGCCAAGCTTGGCGGGGGTGACCTCAGCCTTCCAATCCGCGGCCGCGGGAAGACTCAGGGCAAAAAGGAGGGCAAGGGGTTTTATCATTTAACCCTAAGACTCCTCGCAAAGCCGTAGCATTCAAGGCGAAATGGGTAATGGGGCTATTTGCAAGCCCGCCCCCCGGGGTTCACCGCGGATCAATCGCAGCCGCAGCACGCCGGGCTCAGCGGTCGCTCTTCCTCCGTCTCCGGCGCGGCGAGCGCCGGGTTCGGGGCCAGCGTGCCGAGACCGAGCTTGGCCAGCAGCGCGCGATCCTTCTCCACCGCGGGGTTCTTCGCGGTGAGCAGCTTGTCCCCGTAGAAAATCGAATTCGCGCCGGCGAAGTAGCAGAGTGCCTGCGTTTCATCAGACATCCGCGTGCGCCCCGCGGAGAGACGCACCTTGGCCCGCGGCACCGCGATCCGCGTGACGGCGATCATCCGCACCAGATCGAAGACATCCACCGCGTTCGAGCCTTCCAGCGGGGTGCCGGGCATCGGCATCAGCGAATTGATCGGCACGCTCTCCGGCTGCGGATTGAATTCCGAGATCACCTCCAGCATCTTCAAGCGGTCGTCGATGGTCTCGCCGAGGCCGAGGATCCCGCCGCAACAGACCGACATCCCGGCGTCCTGCACATTGCGGATCGTCCGCAGGCGGTCCTCGTAAGTGTGCGTCGTGACGATGTTCGGGTAGTGCTCCGGCGAGGTGTCGAGATTGTGATTGTAGGCGGTCACCCCGGCTTCCTTGAGCGCCTTCGCCTCGTCCGGACCGAGTTCGCCGAGGGTCACGCAGACCTCCATGCCGAGCGTGGAAACATCGCGCACGATATCGAGCACCTGCTCGAAGCGCTGCGTCCCGCCGCGCACACCGCGCCATGCGGCCCCCATGCAGAAGCGGGTCGAGCCCGTATCGCGGGCCGCCTTCGCACGCTCCATGATGACGTCCTTGCCCAGCAGGCGCTCGATCTCGATGCCCGAGTTGTAGCGGGCGGACTGGGCGCAGTAGGAGCAGTCCTCCGAGCAGCCGCCGGTCTTGATCGAAAGCAGGGTGCAGAGCTGGACATCGTTCTCCGGCCAATTCGCCTCATGCACGGCGCGCGCCTGCTGGAGGAGCTCGAAGAAGGGCAGGGAGTGAAAGCGCTGGAGATCGGCGAGAAGCATCAGAGAGAAAAATTACGAATTACTAAGCCCTAATTTCTAAACCGAAGTGTGCCGGGGAAGGAGGGCTGTTCCTTGGGACTTGGCACTTCTTACTTGGAACTTCACCGCACCCAGCCTTCACCGATCGGAAGCTTGCCCTGGCCGACCACGGTGTAATCGGTCTTGCCTTTCGCACCTTCCAGGCGCAGGCCTATTTTGCTCTTCCAGGCACCGCTCATGCTCTGGGCCGTATGGCAGCCCCAGCTTTTGCAGTAGGCATCCTTGGCGAAGATCGAGGATTTGATCTTGGAAAGATCCCGCTCGTGGATCCAAGCCGTACAGGCACCCATGATCCCTCCGCTGTAATCGAGCATGAAGCAGAATTTGTTGGAGTGGCCGAAGTAGTCGAAGCTCTGCACCGAACCGCGCGGGCGGCTGTTCAGCGCGGAAATCGTGCTCGCCGTGCTATCGACCCACACCAGCGTGACCCGGCGGTCGCGGGCGAGATCGGTGATCCAGTTCGTGTAAGGCTTGCTATCCTCCCGGCCGCGATCCTGGTAGCCGGGCCGATAGACGATCCAGACGATCGGCGCGCCTTCGCCGTAAGCCTTGCGGATCTCCACCATGCGCAGCGTGGAGGCGCGCACGAAATTCGCCCACCAGCGATCATGCTGGTCCTGCGGCACCCGCAGATTCTCCCAATGCCGCAGCGCCGGCCCGCCGGTCAGGATCACATGATCGGCGGAAGCCTGGGAAATCAGGACGAAAAGCGAGAAAAGCGCGAGGCGCAGCGAGCGGGCCATGCGGAGGATTGTAAGGAATCGCGAAGCGCTGGCAAGGAGCGGGTTTGCCGCGATTTCCCGGGCTTCTACACGCCTGTTTCTCCGCTAATTAGCGCCCGGAGACGAGCAAAGTCCTCCTTGGCCTCGCTGTAGGGCACGCCGGGGTTGGAGCGCCGGTATTCTTTGAGGAAGCCGACCAGATCGCCCGCGTTTAGCGCTTCGACCAGAGACTTCGTGCTTACCTTCGGGTGCGGCAGTTCAACATAAATCCGGACGGGCCGCCATGCGCCCCAGTCGAGCCCGCGACGGCAGTCTCCCCACTTTTCTTCGTCCTTGCGGCATTCAAATCCCCGGATGGCATCGTTAAAGAGAAAAGGGCACTTCGCGCACTTGCGGGGGATCTCAACCTTCGAGACGATGAAGGAGTCTTCGTAGTGGACCGGATCGGTCGGGCCATGGATCCCGCAGGGCCCGAAATCGAGATGCATATAGCGATTGAGCTCCGCGAAGGAACGGGTGCATCCGCCTTCGAAAGAGCAGGCGCAGGTCTTGCATTTATTCGGGATGCAACCGCGCGAGCCGAAGTGGCCGAAAGGAGCGGGCGGATCGATCGGCCCGTCAACCGGGCAGGCTGGGAAGTAAAAGCGGTGCATACCGGAATCCTCAGCGCCGAGTGCTGCTGAAAGTTTTGACCTCGCGCTCAATTGCCGCGCCCACCGATCTCTCCGCCTCCTCAAGATCATGCTCGGCTTGCAATCCCACCCAGAACGCCGCGGATGTTCCGAAGAATTTGGCGAAGCGCAGCGCGGATTCTGCCGTGATGCTCCGGCGGCACCTGGTGATCTCCGTGATTCGGGAAGCCGGAATGCCCGTGGCGCGCGAGACGGCGGCAAGACTCAAGCCCATCGGTTTAATGAATTCCTCAAGGAGGATTTCACCCGGGTGGATCATCGCCAGCTGATTTGGTGAGGCCATGGTTATTATCGATAAACGTCGCGCCGGTGACGCACTCTCACGACCAAGACGATCAACAAAGCATCTTGGATTTCGTAGACGGCGCGGTAGTCGCCGATTCTAATCCGGTAAGTGAAGTCGGATCCCACCAGCTTCTTACACCCTCCGGGCCGGGGTTCGTCAGCCAGCATCTCAATCACCGCAACGATTTTGGGGATCCACTGCTGGTCAATCGCCCGGAGATCCTTCGCGGCGGAGCGAGCGAATTCAATCCTGAAGGAGGCCATCCGCGATCAGATGTTTTTTCAGGTCGGACAGGGAAATACGCTCATCACCCCGCCGTTCGGCGACACACGCCAGATCGTTCACGTCTTCCATCAGCGACTCATAGTCAGCAATAGGAATTACCACCGCGATCTTTTGACCTTGGTCGTCGGTAAGGAACTGAGTGGTCATGGAGAAGGTTTACCACGACCTCCCCGGAAAGTCGACGGGCGATGTCGGCCGGTGTCTGGAGTAGCGGCTGCTAGCCGTGCCCTACACCATCACCGCCGCCATCTTCTCCAATCCCTCCAACATCCTTGCCCGGGTGCATCCGAAATTAAACCGGATCCATCCCGGCCAGCCGAAGAAGGCACCATCCGAAAGAAAAAGCCCCGCCTTCTTCTCAAAATACTGCGCCGGATTCTCCACCCCCATCCCACGCGCATCGATCCACGCCAGATAAGTCGCCTCACCCGGCACGATCTTCAGCGAAGGCAGACGCTCGCTAACAAAAGCATCAAGCGCCGCCCGGTTGCCGCGCAGGTATTCGAGCAATTGCTGCCTCCACTCTTCCCCATCGCGATAGGCAGCCTCCGCGGCATAATAAGAAAGCGCATTGATCTCCGAAAGCGTGTGCCCGCGCTGCGCGGTGAACTTGCGCCGGATCGTGTCGTCCGGGATCACCGCGAAGGCATAGCCGAGACCCGCGATGTTCCAGGTCTTGCTCGGGGAAAGCAGGGTGATCGTCCGCTGCCGCAACTCCTCGGACAGTTCGAGCGCGGAGAAGTGCGGCGTCTTCTCGGCATCCAGCACCAGGTCGCAATGGATCTCGTCGGACACCAGGATCAGGTCATGCTTCACGCAGAAGCGGGCCAGCGTTTCAACCTCCTCGCGGGTGAAAACGCGCCCCAGTGGATTCTGGGGATTGCACAGCAGGAAGACCTTCGTCTCCGGCGTCACCGCCGCTTCCATCGCTGCCCAATCGAAGACCCAGCGCCCGTCGGTCTCCACGTGGTCGACCGTGATCAGCTTCGCGGGACCGTCGTGATGAACCCCGATGAAAGGCGGATAAACCGGCGTGCAAGTCATCAGCGCCTCGCCATCCTTGCAGAAGGCGCGGCCCGCCAAAGAAAGCGCGGGCACCAGGCCGCCGAGATGCACCACCTGCTCGCCCGGCACCGTTACCCCGCGCTGCCGGGACAGGTAAAGGTCGATCGCCTCGTTCAGTCCCTCCTGCGCCTGCGCATAGCCGAAAACCCCGTGATTCACCCGCGCGTGCAGCGCCTCGATGATCGCCGGCGCGGAGGCGAAATCCATGTCCGCCACCCAGAAGGGATCGAGCTCCGGCCTGCGGTCGAACTTGATGCAGCCAGTGCCCTTGCGGACGATCGGAACGTCGAAATCGTGGATCACGCCGGGGACTTAGGCGCAATCCCCCGCCGCATCAAGCGCGGGTGCCGCTTTTGTCTGGGGGCGCGCACCTGATTTTAGAACCTCCGGTTGTGAAACCCGGGAGTTGCCGTCTGCGTCGATGGTAGATAGGGGGGGGCGACATGAAATCAGGGTGGAAGGTGGGCGCGGGTGCGGTGGTTGGGTTTATCCTCGGCCTCCTCGTGGCCCCCGGTCTGCACTCTTCCACGGAGCCGTCCGGGGAGAGGAGCACGGAACAGGGCGGTAGCCCTAAAAATCCGAGTGGGGAAAACGATGACCCCGTTCGCCGGACACGGTCCTCCAGAAGCCCCGCGAAGCCTTCCGAGCCGAAGGTTTCCATCCCGCTGAGCGAAGTCGCCAGGCTCGTCAGCGGTCGCTTGGGCAATGGGATTCTCTTCTTCAGCTCCGCGCGCGACGAATCGGGATTCGGGAAGGAAAAGGTGAACGAGGCCTTGACGCTCCTCGATGCCACCGACGCGGAACGCGATGAAGTGCTGTCCATCTTCGAAAGAGCGGGTGCCAACATCCAAAAAGCCGAGATGGCAAATCTCCGCGTGAAGGAGGTCGCTCCTCATGAAGTGGTGCTGGATGCGACCCGCGTGCGGGAGCCGGTGAAGGAGGTCCTCGGACAGATGAGATCCGAACTCGGTGCCGCCATGGATGGCCCCCGGGGCCAAGCCTTGGTGGAAAGCATCGCCTGGGATTATGCCCACCCGACCCAGGCGGCTGCGGTCGATCCCAACGGAGTTCCTGCGCCCGGGCCAGCGCCGTATCGCCTCCAGATCGTGCGGTCCCATGGCCAGTTGATGGCGCGTTGCCACACCGAGCGTGGTTGGACCAGCTATCCGCTGCCCGCGAAATATGTGGATGATGGATCCGCGATTCCAGCCGGCGAGGTCTTCGGAGAACGTTGGAAATCGATCACCTCCGGCGTGAGCCTGGTGCCGATGGCGGAAGAGTGAGCGGGGGAGGGGTCCATGATGGATGGGATGGATGGATCAGACCCGTGAATCCAGGAATGCACTCCACCGTCTTTCTCAATCCCATCCATCCTATCCATCCCGGCCCAAAACTCCACATCCCTGGTGCCTTTCTTTGCGCTCCTCCGCGACCTCTGCGCCTCCGCCGTTACCTCATCCGAAACGGGTGTTAACGCCCACCCCGATTGCAAGATTGCCGCCCGCCGCTTTCCCCTGCAATCCTCCTCTGTGCGCATCATCGCAGGAACCGCAGGAAGACTCGCCATCAAGGTGCCGAAGGCCGTTGCCCGGCCGACCACCGATTTTGTCCGCCAGGCGATCTTCTCGATCCTCGGCCCGACGGTGGAGGACAGCAGCGTCCTCGATCTTTTCGCCGGCTCCGGCGCCATCGGTTTGGAAGCCCTCAGCCGCGGTGCCGCCTCCTGCGTCTTTGTCGATGAACATCGCCAGGCCGAAACCGTGATCCGGGAGAACCTCACCAAGGCGAAACTCACCGGCGGCCGCGTGATCCGCGCCGATGTCCACGCCTGGCTCGCCAAGGACATGGCCACCTACGATCTCATCTTCGCCGACCCTCCCTACGCGAAATTCCCCGGCGAACGCGATCACCTGAAGGAACTGCTCGCGAACCCCGCGCTACCCCCGCGCCTCGCCCCGGGCGGCTGGTTCATTGGGGAATGCTCCTCCTCCTCGCGCAGCCCGGAAGGCCCCGGCTGGGCGCTGCAGGACCGCCGCGAGTATGGTGGCAGCGCCATCCTGCTTTACGCTGCCGCGCCCGCTTCCTAGCCTCCGCGCCGATGCTGTTCCGCCTTGTCCTCGGGCTCTACCGCCTGTTGCTGCCCGTGTTCCTTCTCACCGCGCTGCCCGGTTGGCTGGCCAGGATGGGACGCCGCGGCGGATTCGGCAGCGGCCTCCGTGAACGCTTCTCGATCTACACGCCGCCGCTCGATCATGAACCCTGCGGCGCGGTCCACCTCCACTCGATCAGCGTGGGCGAGACCCTGCTCGCGCTGAAGTTGATCCGCGCTTGGCGCGATCGCGATCCCGCCCAGCGCTTCGTGATCGCCACCGGCACCGCCACCGGCCACGCCGTCGCGGTGGAGGCGGATCTCGATGACGTGCGCGTCACCTACTCGCCGGTCGATCTGCGCATCTGTGTCGCCCGCTATCTGAATCGCTTCGAGCCCGCCCAGATCGTGTTGGTCGAGGGCGAAGCCTGGCCGCACCTCCTGCTCGCCTGTCGCAAGCGTGGCATTCCCGTGCGCCTCGTGAATGCCCGCCTCTCGCCCCGTTCGGAGAAGCGCTACCGCAAGCTCGCCCCGATCGTGCAGCCGATCTTCGCGATGCTCGACAAGGTCGCCGCACAAGAGGAAGCGGACATCGCGCGTTGGGAGGCACTCGGCGTCGCCCGCGACAAGATCACCGTCACCGGCAGCTCGAAGTTCGATCCCGGTGCCGCGGTCATGCCCGCCCTGCGTCCGGAGTTCACGGACATGCTCGCCGCCTTCGGCCCGCATCGCCCCGTCATCCTCGCCGCCAGCACCCATGGCGATGAAGAAGCATGGCTCGCCGCCGCGCTGCATGACTCTGCCGCCCTCTACGCCGTGGTCCCGCGTCATGCCGAACGCCGTGCCGAAGTGAAGGCAGCACTCGAAGCGGAGGATCGCGAGGTCATACTGCGCTCGGCCTTCCATCCGCCCGCCGATCCCGCGCGCGCGTGCTTCGTCATCGATAGCACCGGCGAACTCCGCGATTGGACCGCGCATGCCACGCTCGTCGTCATCGGCAAGAGCATCCTCGGCACCGGCGGCCAGAGTCCTGCGGAGGCCATCCTCGCCCGCAAGCCGCTCCTCTTCGGCCCGCACATGGAGAACTTCGAGCCACTCGCCTCATCGCTCGTGGCCGCCGGCGGAGCGATCCGTTTCACCGATGCCGCGCAGCTTGCCACGACCGCGAACGACTTGCTGGCCGACCCCGCACGCTGCTCCCGGATGTGCGATGCCGCAGCGCGCGTGCTCGCCATTCACACCGGTGCGACGGGCCGGATGCTCGACATGCTGGCGAGTTAAACAGGCGCGCGGCGTGTTAGAATGCACAGCGCTTTTCTGCCGGAAATGAGGGCAGAGATTGTTGTAAGGCGGGTTTGTCATTTCCCAAACGCCCGCTAATCTCGGCGGCGTGAGCGATCCCTCCGATGAGCTGGCCAAGCGCCTGCTGTCCGCATTCGAACTGGGCCCTTCCTGGGCACGGACCGATGCTGCTGCGAAAAAATCCGTCGAAAAACATGGCGAAGAAGCACCCCGCGAACGTCGCGACCGCGATGAACCGCGCGGCCGGGGCGACTTCGAGCGGAGGGATTTCGATCGCCGCGGTGGAGGTGGCGGTGGTCGCGACAACCGCGGTGGTGGCGGAGGTCCTCCAGGTCAAGGAGGAGGCCCGCGCGGCGACCAACGCAACTTCAGAAGCGGTGGCGGCAATGATCGCGACCGTGGCGGTGACCGCGGCGGAGACCGGGATCGCAGGGGCGGCGGTGGCCGCGACTTCGGCGGCCCGCGCGAACTCCCGCAGCCCGCGGAAGGCGTGCGCGTCACCATCACCCCGGCTGCCGAGGCGGTGCATCTCATCGTCCGCGAGATCCATCACGTTGCCCGCGTCTATTCGCTCTACGATGTCGCGCAGATCCTGCTCGCCGGTCGCGACCGCTATCGCCTGAACTTCTCGCTGGCGGGCAATGCACCGCCGCTCTTCCTCTCGCGCAAGGATCAGTCGCTATGGCTGACCAAGGAAGAGGCCGTCGCCCACTTCTGGCAATCGGAAGCGGCGAACGAGTACTACGAGTCTGAGGAAACCGAGACCGATCCGCCCGCCGGAAACTTCCAGGTGGTTGCCCGTTGCGGCATGAGCGGCGAGTGGCTTGGCCCACCGAATTTCCACTCCTATCAGACCACCCTGCGCCGCATCCACCGCGAGCGCTTCCCGAATCTGCCCTTCGAGGTCTATTCCTCCCGCGTCCGCACCGAGCGCGGCGAGGAAGCCGTCAACGCCTGGCTCGATACCATGCGCAAGCGCGTCCGCTGGCGGCCCGTCGGCGGCGGCGACGATGCCTGGCGCTTCGACCGCAGCGAGATCGAGCGCGACTTCGCCGTGCGCGTCTTCCCGGAAATCTTCGAGGAAACCCGCGCCACGGAAATCCCCGGCGACGTCCCGGCCAAGAACATGTCGGTGGGCCTGCTCGCATGCGTCCGCATCGCCGGCTCGCATGCCCGCAAGCACGCCGCAATCCTGATCCCCGCGATCTGCCGCCTTCTCGAGAACGAGCATCTCTCCGTCTTCAAGCGCGAGGGCAAGCTCTTCACCGGCCCCGCCCGTCCGCATCCGCTTACCACCGACGCCATCCTCGCCGAGCGCCCCGCCGCGATCGTCAATTGGCTCGAAGCGAACCCGGTCGCCAAGCTCGCCCAGCTCTGGACCGGCGTTCTGCCCGAAGGTCAGACCGAAGCCGGCACCGAGTGGCTCGCCGATCTCTTCTGGCTGCTGACCCAGGGCCACGTCCTGCTCTTCTCCGATGACACCATCGTCCTGCCCCGCCGCCGTGCCCCGCAGGGTGGAGGCGGAGCTGCCACTGGCGCTCCGGCGAAAGACAAGGCACCCCTCGCCACCAAGTCCGCCAAAAAGAAGAAGCGCAAGAAGCGCAAGCGGAACCGCAAGCCCCAGCTGACCGTCCAGAGTCCGGCGAAGATGATCCGCGTCATCACCCGCATGTCTCCGAGCCGCCTCAAGCTGCTCCGCGGCTCCGCCATGATCTGGAGACGCCGTCTCGAAAAGCGCGGCAAGATCGCCTCGCTCATCGAGGAAAAGTAACCCGCACGGTCCCTAACAGCCCGCCCTCAAGGGTACGTAGTCCCGCCTTCAGGCGGACGGCGCCAACCAAGTGCCTTCTCTGCGGCTCCGCCGCCATGGACTGCGGCAGCCTGCTCTGCTCGTACCCTCATATTCTCGTGATGCCTCACGGACGGCTCTTCCCCTGGGAGCGCGGAGCCACCGGCCCGCAGAGTGGTCCCCTGTAGCTTAGGCAATTCACGCGGCGTGTGCGGATAGCGCCGTCGCCTTGCTGCCAGCCTCGCCTGCGCCCGAAATCACTTGGACCGCTCTGCGGGCCGGTGGCTCCGCACTCCCAGCGCCGGAGCCTTCCTTTTCGGCCGCATCTTCCGTGTGCAACACAGGAGCAGCCCCACTGGAACCACCGGGCACTGCCCGGCAGAGTGGTCCAGAACCGCCTCTCCCCGCGATCCGGTCCGCAGCATCGCGACGGCGCTCTCCATTCAACCGCTCACTTCCACTTCCCGTCCGCGAACTTCATGAACTCCCGCCAATCCACCAGGGTCAGATTGTGCGTCCCGGGCCGGATGTGGTAGCCGATCCGTCCTCCATGGAGATGGCCGCCCGGCTCCGGCATGGTCTCGTTTTCCAACCCCGCGCCTCCGTGCAAGCGATACACCGGCCCGGCATGCACGCAGGACAGGAACTCGCCCCGCGGGTCCGCCCAATCGTCCCCGGCGGCGCTCGCCACATACACCAGCCGCGGCGCGATCAGCCCGAGCAACTGGTGCTGGTCCACGGGCAGGTCCTGCTCCTTCCCGTCGTAGCGCTTGTAGTTCTCGCAGAACCAATGCGGGAAGGCCTTGTTGATGACCGCTACCGTCTCACCGGAGATCCGCTTGGACAGCGCAGCCCCGGTGCAGCCGGATTCGTTCGAAATTGCCAGCGCCACCCGTTCGTCTTCGGCCCCGCACCACAGCGCGGCCTTGCCACCGCGCGAATGGCCGACCACCGCGATCTTCGCGGGATCGATACCCGCGCGCCCGGCCAGCCCATCGATCACCCGGCTCGCTCCCCAGGCCCACGCGGCGATGGTCCCCCACGAGTCGGGTTGCCGCGGCGCGCTGTCGAAGAGCGCGTGAACGCCGTCCTTGAAGCCCTCGTTCTTGTCCGGATCGATCTCCGCGACATGCAGGATCGCGGTGGCATAACCGCGCTTGGCGATCTCCGCGGCTGGCCAGAATTCATTCGGCGGATCGACCGTGGCGAGATCGGGCGAGCGGTTGTTGATCAGGATGAAAAGCGGCACCGGCTTCCCCGCCGCCTTCGGCTCGACCAGGCAGACCTTGATCTGGAGTTCCCCCTTCGGTGCCGGGAACTTGAGCAGGCAATCGGTCATCGTGACCTTGCTGTCGCCGGGCATCTCCCGCGGGGTGAAGGATGAGCTCGCCTTGTCCATCGCCGGTGCCGCCGGGCTGCGGCCGTAGACCTGGCTGCGGAAGAACTCGAGCGTGCGCGGCCGGACCTCCTTCTTCCACTCCTCCGCGCTGGTCACCCGCTTGCCCTGCGCATCCGTCAGCGGATCGGGCAGCTTCAGGTCTTCCTCGCCATGGCAGGAGGCGATCATGGCCAGGAGCAGGAAGGCGGAGCGGGTTTGCATGCGAGCGCTACGGGTAGCGGATGAGGGGCTTTCAAGGGAGGGCCAAGGATTTCATTTTCCGCCAAGCCGGTTCGGGTCCATCGTAGCGCTGTGAGCGGGCCGCTGGACAAGCTGGGACGGGGCATGCGGGATCTGCGGATCTCGCTGACCGACCGTTGTAATTTCCGCTGCCGCTACTGCATGCCGGTGGAAGTCTTCGGCCCGGGCTACCGCTTCCTGCCGCGGGAGGACCTGCTCAGCTTCGAGGAAATCCTGCGCCTGACCCGCCTGCTGGTCCCGCTTGGCGTGGAGAAGGTCCGCCTGACCGGCGGCGAGCCGCTGCTTCGCAATGGCATTGAGGATCTGGTGGCGATGCTGGCCGCGGTCGAGGGCGTGAAGGACCTCGCGCTCACCACCAACGGCGTCCTCCTCGCCCACCATGCCGAGGCCCTCGCGCTCGCCGGGCTGACCCGCGCCACCGTCAGCCTCGATGCCCTCGATCCAGCGACCTTCGCCCGCATGAACGGCGTCGGCGCGAAGGTCGAACGCGTGCTCGCCGGGATCAATGCCGCGCGGACCTACGGGCTGAAGGTGAAGGTGAATGCCGTGATCCAGCGCGGCGTGAATGAAGGCGAGATCCTGCCGCTCGCCCGCTGGGCGAAGGAGCAGGCCATCGACCTCCGCTACATCGAATACATGGACGTCGGCGAGACTAATGGTTGGAAGCTCGCCGAGGTCGTGCCCGCCACGGAACTGCTGGAGATTCTCGGCCAGGAATTCGATCTCGCCCCGCGCGATCCCGCCTACCGCGGCGAGGTCGCCCTGCACTGGGCGCATGCCGATGGCACTTGCGAAGTCGGCGTGATTGCCTCTGTCACGCGCCCCTTTTGCCGGGACTGCCAGCGCCTGCGGCTCTCCGCGGATGGCAAGCTCTTCACCTGCCTCTTCGCCGCCTCCGGCCAGGACATCCGCGGCATGCTCCGCAGCGGGGCGGGGGATGAGATGCTGCGCGCCGCCGTGCGCGGCATGTGGGCGGTCCGGGAAGACCGCTATTCCGAGGAGCGCGGCCTCGCCGCCAAGCCCAAGGCGGAAATGAGCTACCTGGGAGGGTAGGGGATGACCAGCAAGTGTCGAACGACGGACGGCCCCCCTGGGACCGCGGAGGCACCGCCCCGCAGAATGGTCCATGGAGTGCCTATCCACAAAAAGGTCCGCAGGATCGCAGCGGCGTTATCCATTCTTCCCTCGCACAAGGAGCGGCACGCTGAGGTCGCTTCTGCGGGGCGGTGCCTCCGCGGTCCCAGGGGGGCACAAGCCGTGTTGGACACCCTATCCCCGCGCGAAATCAAACACCGGCTCGGCCCGTCTTGGCAGATCCGCCCGCACCTCCCTTTCCAACTGCACCGTCCCGCTCGCCGTGAAGACCCGGATCGTCCCGCCATCGCGGCGCGCGGAGAAGCCCGCATACTCCATCGCCGCGACGGCAGTGCGGAACCACAGATCCGAATGGCGGCCAAGGGAATCGGTGAGGCCGACGCCGGAACCGTTGCGGAGGGGATGGATGTCGTAAGTGTTCACGAGTTCAGGTGAACAGTATTCACGTGAAATGTCAAGCACCCCGTGAGGGTGCCCCCCGAAACGGGACTCCCACCCGTAGCCTCGAACGGCACGCGCGTGGTGCCCCGAACGGCACACCACCCGTAGCCCCAAACGGCACGCAAAGGTTATCCCTCTTAAGGGTACCCCTTTTAAGGAAGCTACACTCCCTTCAACAAATCCCCGAGCAGCCGCTCCAGACGTGCCGAGCTGTGGTCCTCCCGGTAACGGGGGTAGTCCGGGACCAGCGCTCCGCCGTCCCAGTCCTTCCCGCCGAGCATCCGCTCGATCGCTTCCAAGGCCCGCACCGAGTCGCCCTGCGGGATCGTCAGCCCGGTGCGGTAGCCTTCGATGCGGTGGCCGATGCACTCGCCGGTGGTCGCCAGGCAGGGAATGTCGAAGGAAGCCGCCTTGCCCAGCGCGCCGCTGCTGCCCTCGAAGTCCTCGTAGGCGGCCCACGCGACGTCGAAGGTCTTGAAGATCGAGTTGAAGTCCGACTCCTCGGGAATGCGTCCTGCTTGCGGGTCGAAGTGGACGTTGTCGATCTCGCCGGATTTGATCCGGCGGACCGTGGCGTCGACCAGCTCCAGTTCCTCCGCGCTGTATTCGGGGCGTTCGAAGCGGCCGGCGCAGGCGAAGTACCAGGGAAGCCGTAGTTCACGTGCCTTCTCCGCCACCCGCAGCAGGTTGAGCAGGCCCTTGCGGCGCTCCATCCCGATCAGGCCGATCACCTTGCGCCCCGCTGCCTTGCGCAGGATCTCCTGCGCCAGCCCGTAGGGTTGCGGCGGCAGGCTGAAGTCGGTCACGTCGGGAAAGCCGTGGACCTTGGTGCCGGTGTAAGCTTCCATCGGTCCCACGAAGCGTTCGTCGAGCACGCCGATCCCGCGGCACAGGGGGCTGCGGATCAGCGCATCGCCCTTCGCCAGCAGCCGCAGGGACTTCTTCGGTGAGGCGGCCTCGCCGAAGTGGTGATTGCGCAGGTAGAGGCCGCTCCAGGGGCGGTCGATGGTCATGCGCGGGATCGTCGGGATCGGCAGGAAGCGCAGGTAGCTGTCGAGGTAAGGGAAGAACACCAGATCGGCCTTACGTCCGACCTTTTGCTCGGCTTCGAACAAGGTGTCCGCGCAGCGCTTCCAGCGTTGGTAGGTCCGCAGCGGGTCGCCCTCGTAGCGGCCGCCGAACCAGCTGCGCTTGCCGCCCGCCAGGTGGTGCGTGCTGACCTTCTTCTCGAATTCCGCGGCACTCGCGATCGAGGCGGCCCGGGCCCCGGCAAGGGCTTCCGCCGGATTCGGGCAGAGGCCGATCACACAGGCACCCAGCCGCAGGAAGGCGGCGGTGAACTGGGAAAAGTACATCGGGTGGTGGCCGACCCACAAGGGATCGACCAGGGCGACGGTTTTCGTCGGCTGCGAATCGGCGGTCATTTAGGAGAGGTGCGCAGCCCGGCATGGACCCAGGAAGCGCGCACGAGGAAAGATTGGGAGAGGCCCGCCATCACGCCGAAAATCATGGCTGCGAGCCGTTCGTCGAAGGGATTGGAGGTCAGGCTCTCGCTAAGCAGGCAGCATGCCGCGATAAATGGCAAGAAGGCCAGCCATTGGTCGGGCCCGGGGTGCGAGGCATTCGCCCGTGCCGCCAGCAGCGAGGCCGCCATCACCCCGCCGATCAGCGAGAGGTGCGCCAGCAGGCCGATCACGCCGCCGGAGAAGAGCGAGTAGGTCCAGGTCGAGTGACCGGCGAACCAGACGTCGTTGCCGATTTCCTCGGTCGGCGGATAGACGAGGTGGATCGCCGGCATGTATTTCGAGTGCCAGTAGTAGGAAGCGCCGATGCCCCTGCCGTAGAGGTAGTGCACCGGATCGCGGTTGAGGATCTCGAAGATCCCGTCGGCCTCGGCGCGGCGGGTCAGGTAGGAAATGTCCTCGGTGACATTGCGGTCGCCCGCGTGGTGGAAGAGCCGCTCGTTCCAGCGCTCGATCTGGTGGGGCTGGGCCACGAAGGCCAGGCCGATCGCACCGACCGAGATCAGTCCGATCAGCGCCAGCGGCCACAGCCGCTTCACGGCATCGATGGGCTGGTAGAGTCCCCAGCGCTTGCCGAGCAGGAAGCACAGCGAGGCCGCCGCCGCCGAGGCCATCACCGGGAAGAGCAGCGAGCGGGTGACCGTGATGAAGATGCCGAAGAACAGCACGCCGATCGCCAGCGGCAGCAGCCAGTGGAAGCGGGAGCGCAGCAGCAGCGCGCAGCCGATCCACGCTGCCAGCCAGTTGTTGGCCGCGCTCTGGACCTCGGTACGGGCGGTGTCGAAGGTCACGCCCTTGAACACGAAGCCTTGGAAAATCCGCCACATGATGTTCGTGCAAGCGGCGGCGAAGACCGGCATGACGATCCGCGAGGGCTTCACGCCCACGCAGCCGGCGATGTGGGCATTCACCATCCCCGCCAGGCAGAGTGCAAGCGGCAGGATGATCCGCACCGCGCGGCCCGGCTGGACGCCCTGGAGCAGCGAATTCGCCGCCATGAAGGCCAGGAAGCCGCCCCAGAAGAGGATGAACCATGCCCCCGGCCGCACCAGCAGGTGACGCCAGCCGAGAAACAGGATCCCGCCGGTCGAGAGGAGCGCCATGCTCAGGAAGACCAATTGGTCCAGTCCCGCGCCGGCACCGGCCTCGCGCGCGATGGACGCGCGGTAGTCGAGTGCGAAGGAGCCCATGAAGACCCACAGCAGTCCTTCCACCCAGCGCGCGGCGGGGGTGGCGGGGACATCGACGGGATCTTGGCGGGTGCTCATCTCAGGGCTGGCAGGAGGCGGGATCCCGCAGTGCCGCGGCGAGTGTGACACCGCGGTCCTCCCAGCGGAAGGCCGAACGGCAGGCATCCAGCGCCCGGCTTGCGGCGTGATTGAGGAACTCGAGATCGTCGATCTTCGCGGCCACCGCGGCGGCCAGCGCGGCGGGATCGGGCGCGGCGATCGCCTCGCTGTGCGGATCGACCGGCACACCGCTCAGCGCCGCTTCCACCGAGGCCAGCGGCAGGCCGCGGAAGATGTAGTCGAGCGCCTTCAGCTTGAAGCCGCCGCCGAGTGCTTCCGGGATCAGGCCGATCCGCGCGGCATCGAGGTAGGGTGCGACCGAGGGCACGTTCGCCTGGAAGCTGGCCCAGGGGAATTGCTTGGCGAGCGCGGCGAACCACGCCGGATCCGCCTTGCCGACGACTTGGAAGCCGATGTGGGCGGCTTGGAAGGGCTCCGCGGCGGCGTGCAGGAATGCCTCCAGATTGCGGCGCTTGGCCAGCCACTCGAAGGCTCCGGCCAGCACCACGCGGCGCGGCGTCTCGGGATCGATCGTCCGGGCGCGGCCGGCGGGGATGGGGCCGCTGTAGCCGGGCGGCAGGACGAAGACGGGCACGCCGGGAGCTTCACGGCGGAATGCCTCGGCATCGCGCGGGGTGATCGCGGAGATCAGGTTGGCGCGGCGGGCGAGCATGCCCTCCATGCGCGCGTATTTTAGCGCGTCCCACTTCAGGGCCATCCGCATCGGGAAAGAGCCGCCGCGGTCCCCGGCCACCTGGCGGCGCACCGCGGCTTCGTGATTGTGGGCGAGGTAGAGGACCTTGGTGCCCGCCGGGATCATCCCGAGCGCCCAAGCGCAGGCGGCCTGGTCGATGATGACCCAGTCCCAGGCCTTCTCTAACAGAAAGGAAAGCCCCTGGCGCTGGACCGGATTGCCGAGCCGGTAGGCATCGCCCGGCAGCGCCGAAAGCAGGCTCTTCAGGCGGCCATTCGGGATGCTGCCGTGAAGATCCCAGGTGATCGGCGGCTCCTCCCCGTCGGCTCGTGTCGCGCGATGCGCGAGCACGGTGATCTCGACACCCGGCTGGGCGGCTAGCGAGCGGAGCAGTCCCAGCGAGTAGATCAGCTCGCCGCTATTGGCGGGGCGTGGGTCTTGCCGGGTAATCCAGAGACAGCGCATGGCGGGCGGGTGAAGCTTGCCGCGGGCCTCACGGCTTGGCTGTTAGAATCCTCTCGAAAGTGGTGGCGGTCTTCTCGATCGGGAAAGTGGCCTCGGCGTAAGCGCGGGCCTTGGCACCAAATTCCGCGCACTCGTCCGGCGAGGCGTGCAGGAACTTGGCGGCGGCGATGAAGCCTTCCAGGTCCTTCGGCTGGACGGTGATGCCGGCACCTTGTTCGCGGGTGATCCGCGCGGACAGGTTCTCCTTCGGCACGGCCAGCAGCAGCGGGCGTGCGGCGCAGAGGTAGCTCAGGGTTTTCGAGGGCACCGAGAAGATTCCGGCGTCCTCCTCGAGAATGCCCACCAGCACGCTGCCGGTGGCGAGCACGGCCGGCAGGTCGGCGAAGGATTGGTACGGGAGAAGTAGTAGGTTATCGACCCCGGCGGCCTCGGATTCACGGCGCAGCCAGTCCGCGCCGATGCCTTCGGAGACCACGACGACGGCCACTTCCGGCTGGTCCTTGAAGCGCTTCGCCAGCTCCAGCAGCATCGCCGGATTGTGCTTCATGCCGATCGTGCCGGTGTACATGAAGACGAACTTGCCGTTGAGATTGTGGAGGCGGGACCACTCGTTGTCCTGCGGCAGGGAAGGGATCTCCTCGATCACGGCCCAGTTCGGGACCACCGAGACACGTCCGGGATCGACGCCGAATTCATCTTTCAGGATCGCGGTGAAGTCCTCGGTGATCGTCACGATCCCGCTGCTGCGCTTGAACTGCCGGGAATCGAGCAGGCGGTACCAGGCGCCGATGAAGCCGCCGGCGACCGGGATCTTCTTCCGCAGCAGCTTGTCCACCGCCAGGCTGTAGAAATCCTGGACCCAGTAGTAGAAGCGCCCGCCGGATTCGACGGTGGCGCGGGTGATCGGCTCCTGGGTCTCGGTCGGCGTATTGCCGGAGAGCACCGCATCCGGCTTCCAAGAGCGGACGAAGTCGGCGGCATCCTGGCCGTAGCGGATCTCCATGCTGCGGCGGCGGCGGAAGGAATACTTGTAGCGGGTGTAGTTCGGATCCATCGGGAATTCGCGGAACTCCAGGCTGGCGGCATCGCCGGGCTTGCATTTCAGATCGCCGCGCGGCGTCTGCAGGGAGCCGGCGAAGGCGTGGACCACCTCGTGACCGCGTGCCGCCAGGGCGCGGCTCAGGGACGGGGCAAAGGAATGGCCGGCGTAATCATGGACCAGAATCTTCATGCGGGGGGAGTGCACGGGGGGTGCGACGCGATGCTAGCGAATGGAGGGGGGGCGTCAACGCGGGGTGTTCACGTGATCGCGTATGATGAAATCATCGTCACAATGACTACCGAGGACAAACCAAGTCTGCGGCAGATCTTCGAGGCGGAGGAAGGCCCGCTCCTCCGTTTTGCCCACGGCCTCAGCGGCCGCCGGGAGACTGCCGAAGACCTCGTCGCCTTTTCCTCCCGCCCTTTCTTGTGAAAAAACTTCCAAGAAAGAATCCGCAGCCGTGTCTTTACGATTGTAAGCCATGAGATCGCGATCCCACCCGCATGGACCTAACTATTGCCACAGCTGTGCCTGAAACGCCGGAGTCAATCATCAATCTTCCAATCATCAATCGGTCTGCCGCTGCGCGGGGGAGGGGAAGACTTCTTCTCCGAGGGGTCCCCAGACCGTTCGCCCCGGTGGCCAACACTTTCCGACAAATGAAGATACCGACACCGCTCTGCTGATGATGCAGTTAGAATGACCTCAATGAAGACGCCCCAACCCCTCCCCGCGAAGCTTCTGGTCAATTGGGGTCTCACGTCGGACGCTCGTGGCAGCAACGTATTTTCAGATCCCTATCAGCCTTTCGCGCTGAGGGAAACCACTCAAAAACATGACTTTTCCTCGATTGATCTTCATTCTCGCCCACCTGCTCATTCCAAGTGTTTTCGCGGTTGAATCCCTCCCTGCCGGGGCGTGGGCCTATTCGGGTTTTCAGATGGAACTTCCTCCGCAAGAGATCGTCGAGCCCCTTCACCGGGACTTCGTTGCGGTCGCTGGCGGAGAGACTTACAGCATGGGATTGACCCGCGAAGGTCGTGTCATCGCCTGGGGGGCTAATTTCGATAGTCAGCTCAATCTTCCCCCGAGCGTCTCCCGCGGTGTCTCGGCAATCTCGGCGGGCGGACGTTTCTGTGCCGCGTTGAAAAACGGCGGGGTGATTGTCTGGGGCGGCAGTTCCTCTTATCAGCCGGGGGTCCCGGCGGGAGCCAGTTCTGGAGTCGCGGCGATCTCCGCTGGCTGGACTCACATGCTCGCCTTGAAGTCCGACGGTTCCGTGTTGGCATGGGGTGGGAACGACTGGGGACAGAGGAACGTGCCGCCGGAAGCCTCCGGAAATATCAAGGCCATTGCCGCCGGATTCAGCCACAGCCTTGCCCTGACGGTGGACGGTGAAGTCATTGCATGGGGCACCGACCGTCCGGGAGCTCCCGCCGGTCAGGAAGCGGTGGTGCCGGTTGCCGCGAGCTCCGGTGTCATTGCGATTGCAGCGACATCCCACCACAGCCTGGCGCTAAAGAATGATGGCAGCGTGATCGAATGGGGCTACAGCGTTCCCGCCGGCGAGGTGATTTATCATGCGCAAGCGGGTAGCGGGATTACCGCCGTCACCGGTGGCTTCCAACACGTCGCATTTCTTCACGAGGATGGAAGGGTTGAGGCAATCCTCCAAGGATCGTTGTTCGACTATGGACAGGCGAACGTGCCTGCGTTGGCACTTTCAGGAGTCACCGCCATCGCCGCGGGTCACAATCACAACCTGGCGATCAGGAGTGATGGAACGGTGGTGGCATGGGGAGCAGGAGTGGAGAAAAGTCCTGGAGAATCGATTTCGCCTTACGTGCACCGGGGCCAATGTGCTGTTCCCTCTTTCTTCGATAAAGAAGTGTCCGCTCTCGCGGCCGATTTCAATCACACAATTGCACTGATGGATGATGGCAGTGTCCATGCATGGGGATTCAACAACTACGGGCAGACCGACGTTCCAACGGACGCGAGGACCGGAGTGAAAGCAGTCTCGACCGGGAATATCCACTGCGTAGCCCTTCGGACCGACGGTCGGGTGGTGGCTTGGGGTGGCAATAGCGGAGGTCAGCGCGATGTGCCGGAGGCCGCCCTGAGCGGGGTCACTGCTATCTCAGCCGCCGGCGTGCAGACGGTCGCTTTAAAAGACGATGGCAGTGTTATCAACTGGGGAAACGACCACATCATGGGCGGATTGACGGTTCCCGCCGAGGCGCAGAGCGGTGTCACGGCTATCGCCGCAGGATATGAATTTGTCGTGGCGCTGAAGGAAGGCGGCACAACGGTGGTGTGGGGATCCAATGTTCAAGGCCCGATGGTGATTCCCACGGAAGCGCAAAGCGAGGTGGTGGCGATTGCGGCAGGGGCCGAACACGCGCTCGCCCTTACGTCTGGAGGAAAGGTCGTGGCCTGGGGCTGGAATTTCTTCGGTCAAACCAGTGTTCCTCAAGAAGCACTATCTGGCGTGGTGGCCATCGCCGCAGGCCAAGCTCATAGTGTGGCTCTCAAAGCGGATGGCACGGTCTGGATATGGGGCTCCAATCATGATGCCCAGCTACAGTCCGGAATTGTCTCGGGCAAGGCCTCCATGATCGCGGCAGGTGGATCCGCCACCTTCCGCAAGCTTGCCGTGCCCTGGCCATCTTTCCAAGAGGCTGCCGCACTGGCTGGACTCGAGGGTGCCGCCGCAGGCTCGGAAGCCGAACCGTTTAACGATGGCGTGCCGAATCTTCTAAAGCACGCATTCAACCTGAGCCTCGCCCTGCCCTATACGGGGGAGGTCGCTTCCGGTTTCCCCGGCGGCCTGCCGCGTGGAGAGTTTGTACGCGGCGAGACCGGCGATCATTGGCGGATTGGTTTTGTTCGCCGGAAAGATCCCCGACTGGCTTATGCGCCAATGAAATCAACGGGCTTGACGCAAGCTGCTTTCGAGCCCGTCACGGCAGATGCAATCGTGGAGGGAATTCCCGGTTTTCCCGCTTGGGATCATGTGACGATCAGCGAACCTGTCGATCTTCTCACCACACCGCGTTTTTTCAGCCGTGTGGAAGTGGAGTAATACCTTGATGGGATTCGTCCTTGAATTTTGAATCCATGGCCGAGATTCTGGATCTGTTGGAGTCTCAGGTTCTCGACTTCCTCAAGATTCAAGGATCGGTACCCCATCCATGAAGGTGGATGCGGCTTCGCCCGGCGCGGTGGCCTATGGCCTATGGGGATAGCGCCTACTCAAAGCCAGTGGTGCTCGCCAGCCTGGCGGCAGCAAAGAGAATTGCGGGCACCCTCAAGAATTCCCCTTATTTTTTGCGTCTTCCTCTCCGCCACATCCAAACGGTGGAAGGCGGTGCTTCTGGAAATTCTGAAGCGGCGCCTTGGTTGCCGCCGCCAATCCGTCACGAGGCCAGATGTCATCAAATACAATGCCGTGGACAGAAAAGCATTTCACCCCATCGGGGGAGTTCACGATCTTCAAAGCCTGTTCCAGCGGAACGGTTGCGCCCCGCGGTTCCAGTTCGCCGGATTCCGCGGCCCTGATGAGTTCCGCGAGATACTCCCGGACGACGAGCAGCAGGATCGACACATGCTTGCGATCGTTGCGCCCGGTTTGATCGAGCTTGGCCAAGTTGGCCACTTTGGCTTGGAACAGTAGGAGCAGCGGAAGCACGCGGCAAGTCAGCCACTCGCCATCGGCTTCAAATTCAAGTTCGATCGCCTCGGCCGCAAGTTCCTTGATGCTGAGACCAACCACATCCCGAAGCACATCGATCTTCCTCTCGATCCCGCCGAGCTTCACCGCCAACTGCCCTATCACCGGCCCACGGGGGCCGGATAGCCGGTAGTTGCCGCCGAATTGTTTTTTCAGGCCGTCCAGCAGCGCTTGGGTGCCATAGAGATCGAGATCCTTGCTGGTGAGCGGAACCCATCGCGTCAATGCGTCGCCCAAACGGTCTTCGAACGCCAACGCCCAAAGGTGCACCGCATGACCGCCGACCACCAAGGGAAGCTCGCCGTCAACCGGCGTGCTCAACACATCCTTGAAGTCCTGCACCTCAGTGCCCGGATCGTCCTCTCCGCTCATTTTTGCAGATAGGCCTTTTTGGCATATCCAATCAGATTGCGGACCCTCACGCGGGTGTTTGGCGGAAGTATGGAATTTTCCGCCTGCAATGCCATGGGAGTCACTTGGGCCGTACGCAAACGCTCGGCATCGCGCGTGACTTCGCGGCGATGCTCGCGGTCGAGCTGCTTGAAGGTGACGGTTGGCCGGGGCATTCCTAGCCCAAGGAAGCCATCCAAACGGTCGATTGTCAAGGAAGGGCGCGCCGGTCCCCGTCCGCGCCGGCCGACACCGAGCGAGCCTTGTCCTTGAGATACACGGTAGCGTTTGATGGGGGCAGTCCTAAGGACTGGTACCATTTCCCCGCCGTCCGAAGCAGGCGGGCGAACCCGTAGGGCTTGAGCTCGGCTGACTGCTTCGGCGGATGTTCCGGAGCTGCCTCCTGCCTTCCTCCTGTTCAAAAAGAAATCCAAGCTCTCTCTCTCTTTTGAATCCTTTGCCTTCATTCGTCGATTCGCGGGATTCGTGGTAACTCCCCGCCATAGCAATCCAGAACAGTGGACCGCAGGTGGAATTAACATCACCGGTGCTTCACGGCAGCAGGCTGCCTGCCTACAGCGGCAGCGGGCCCTTGGCCCTGAAGAGGGGGACCCGAGGACAGGATTCTGGGTAACGGGCAGAGCGGGCTGCCGCAGTCCACGGTCGCTGCGCGACTACTGCTCCACGTACTTGATTTCTTTCCGGTCGTGTCTCGACCTTCTTCCTTTTTCACGCTATTCTGAAGCCCGTGAACAGCAGGCTCCCCCCGGACCCCGGCTCCCCTCCGGTCGCCACATGGCCGCAGGTCTTGACGCGCCCGGAGGTGCGGATCGTTTCCATTTACTTCGTCGCTGCGACGATATGGATCCTCGGTTCGGACCGGCTGCTCCACATTTTCATGCCGGAGAGCCAGGTCTGGCTGCAGTCGCTGAAGGGGATCAATTTCGTGATCGCCACCTCGGTCTTCCTCTATTTCGTCCTGCGCCGTGCCTTTCGCGGCTGGCGGCAGGCGGAGCGGGAGCAGTGTGAAATGCTCTCCGAAGTGAATGTGATGTTCCGCAATCTCTCGACCCGGATCGAGGGTCTGCGGGAGGCCGACCGTACCCGGATCTCCCGCGAGTTGCACGATCAGCTTGGCCAGGCGCTCACCGGCCTGAAGATGGACCTGCGCTGGGTGGAGCGCCAATTGGAAGTCCGCGACGAACGTGCGCTCAATCCGCTGACCGACCGTCTGGTCGAGACGCAAGAGCAGGTGGATGGCTTGATCGACACGGTCCGCCGGATCGCCACCGAGCTCCGGCCCGATGCGTTGGACGAGCTCGGCCTGCCGGCGGCGCTGGCCGAAGAAGCGGAACGCTTCGTGCTCAGGACCGGCATGCCCTGCGAAGTGGAGGTGGGAGAATTGCCGGAGAAGCTCTCGCCCGACGTGGCGACGGCCGCCTTCCGGATTTTCCAGGAGGCCCTCACCAATGTGGTCCGCCACGCGGAGGCGACCCGTGTGAAAGCGAAATGCGTCACCACCGGAGAGGCGCTCGAACTCGCCGTGACGGACGATGGCAAGGGCATGCCGCCCGGTGTGGAGCGCGATGGCCATTCGCTAGGACTCCTGGGCATGCGCGAAAGGGCCGAGCTTTTGGGCGGCAAGGTGAACTTTACCGCTCCGGAATCCGGGGGTACCCGTGTGCTTGCGATCCTTCCTTGGAAGCCATCCTCATGAGAATCCTGATTGCCGACGATCACGAACTGATCCGCCGCGGGCTGCGGGGGCTGCTGCGCGACCATTTTCCGGTCGTGGAGATCGCCGATGCCGCCGATGCCCGCGAGGCGCTGGAGATCGTGGAGCAGGGCGAGTGGGATCTGGCGCTGGTCGATATCAACATGCCGGGCCGCAGCGGCCTGGAGCTGCTGCGCGACCTGCGCCGCCTCAAGCCGAACCTGCCGGTGCTGGTCGTGAGCGCGCATACCGAGGAGGACTTCGCCCTGCGCGCGCTGAAGCTCGGCGCCGCGGGCTACGTCTCGAAGCAAAGCGCCTCCGACGTGCTGGTCGGCGCGGTGAAGAAGGTCCTGGCGGGTGGTCGCCACGTCAGCCCGGCGGTCGCGGAGAAACTGGCGCAGGCCGCCGCGGAAGGCTGGAGCGGCACGCCGCAGGAGAATCTTTCGCACCGGGAGTTGCAGGTTTTGCAGATGATCGCCCGTGGCAAGACGATCAAGGAGATCGCCGCGGAACTGGCCCTGAGCGAGAAGACCATTGCCACTTACCGGAGCAGGATTTCGGAGAAGCTGGGGCTTTCGACGAATGTCGAGCTGACCCGCTTTGCGTTGCAGCACAAGCTGGTGGATTAAGGGGGTAATCTTCCGGCAATCCCGCGTTTATTTCGAGTTGAGCCCGCGGCTCTTTTCGGGCACTTTCAAATCGTGGATCATCTCGAACGCATTACCATCGAGCCCGGCAAGTGCGGCGGTCGCCCGTGCATCCGCGGTTTTCGTATCCGCGTGAGTGACATCCTCGATCTCATCGCTGCAGGAGCTTCCCGCGAGGAGATTCTTCAGGACTATCCGTTCTTGGAGAGCGACGACATCACCGCGGCCCTGACCTACGCGGCTCGTCAGATGGACCACACCGTTCTCACTGTCGCAGCGTGAGGTTCCTCGTGGACAGCCAATTACCCGCGACACTGGCGGTTTGGCTGCGGAAACACGGCCATGACGCCTTGCACGTGGGCGAGTGTGGACAAGCGCAGGCGGATGATCGTCTTCTTTGGAAACTGGCCTTGGAGGAGGGGCGCATCGTGATCAGCAAGGACGAGGACTTTTTCATCTTGGCCACCCGTCCCGCAGATGCTGGACGCCTGTTGTGGTTGAGGGTGGGGAATTGCCGGACCTATGCCTTGATTGCCTCGATCGAGTCGGCGTGGCTTGGAATCGAGGATGCTTTCGGGTCCGGCCAGCGGATCGTCGAAGTCCGTTAAACAGGGCGATTCAAGCTCGGTGCCGCGGATTTCGAAGAAGCTGGGGCTTTCGACGAATGTCGAGCTGACCCGCTTTGCGTTGCAGCACAAGCTGGTGGATTGAGGGGGTGGCGCGATCCGGCAGTTCGAAAAATCCATTTGTAAACGGACGATCGTCTGGATGACCCTTGGCCAAGATATGGCCAGAATTTTAGGTTACGTCGCTACCAGTCTCGATGGCTTCATTGCCACCGCCGATGAATCGCTGCAATGGCTTTTCACCCGGGGGGACATGGAACTGGGCGAATATGACTACAACCTGTTCATCAAGCGCATCCGCACCGTGGTTATGGGCCGCACGACGTACGACTGGATCGCCAATGACCCCAACCCGTGGGCCTATGGCGACCAGCGCGTCATCGTCGTCACCTCAAGGCCCATCTCCGATCCAAAGGGAGTGCTGGAAACCCGTTCGGACGTCGATGCGCTGATTGCCGAATTGCGGGCGCTCGATGATGGCGACGTGTGGATGCTGGGCGGGGGCAAGCTGCAAATGGCCTTCATGGAGCGCGGGGCCTTGGACGAAATCGAGATTTACCTCATCTCTTCCATCATCGGCGGCGGCTATCCGTTGTTTCCGCCCACCGGCTTCAACGCTTCGCCGACCCTGCTCTCGGCCCAGTCCCTCGGTGGCGGGGGCGCCCGCTTGCACTACAAGTTCGGCTGATGACGAAAGCGATTCGAGCGGGCCTGAGCTTCTCGGAAAAGCTGTCCATAAAAGTGCACCCGTCTGTATAACAACCGGAGGGGTAAATTTACGAGTAACTGTCGGGTAAAATACCGACAGGGCGAGAGTTTCAGACCCACACTCGAATCAGCCACGCACCCCCTGTCCGAAACGACGATTCCTGCGAAGCTGGATTATGCGTTTGGAAACCCGGAACCTGTCCTTCAACCCTCATCGTGGCTACGCTCTCGCCTTGGCCGTCCTTTCATCCCTGATCCTGCCGGATGCCGTGCATGCGGCCGATGCCGCGCCGCCGGTGTCGCTGGCGTGGAATGCCAATCCCGAGAGCGATGTCGCGGGCTACAAGGTGCATTTCGGCACGCAGAGCGGCGTTTACACGGAGGTTCTCGATGTTGGCCGGGTCACCCAGGCCACGCTGCCGCAGCTCTTCATGGGCAGCACCTACTACCTCGCCGTCAGCGCTTATAACTCGACCGGGCTCGAAAGCCCGCGCTCCGCGGAATTCAGCCTGACCGCCGCGGTGCCGCCGCCGGCGGTCGGCACATCCTTCGCGATGGCTTCCGGGGGCCAAGGCAAGCTGCAGTGGAAGTATCCGAAATCGGCCGAAGCTTCCGCCGAACGCTTCGCGGTCTATGCCAGCGAGGATCTGGCGACCTGGACGGAAGCGGCGCGTTTCGCGACCGGAGCCGCGACCAGTTCGGACAGCCAGTGGCTTTACTACGAGTATCCGTATCAGGCTTCGAAGCAGAAGATGTTCTTCAAGGTGGCGCCTCGCAACGCCTTTGGGGAGACCGAGTGAAAACTTGGTGACTCCGGGCTGCGGCCGGTGTGTCCGCGGTCCGGAGTCGTTTGCCAAAGCGGCTAAACTTTCGGGCCGTTTCGGTCAAAAAGGAGCGATTCTTTCGGAGCGGGCTTTCCCGGGGATTGCACCGCCGGGGTTTTGCCTTATTGAGGGCGCGCCGTCCCTTTTTTCCCTTGCGGGCGGCCGTACTGCTCATGTCCGCCCACACCGATTTCCGCAGCCGTCACCTCGGGGCCATCGGCTCCGACCGCGAAGAAATGCTCCGCGCCACCGGCTACGGTTCGCTCGACGCCCTGATCGCCGATACGGTGCCCGCGGGAATCCGCACGGACCGGGTGCTGGACCTGCCCGCGGCCAAGTCGGAGCCGGAGGCGCTGGCCTGGCTGAAGGGCATCATGGGCAAGAACAAGGTGCTCAAGTCCTTCATCGGCCAAGGCTATCACGGCACCCATGTGCCCGGCGTGATCCTGCGCAATATCCTGGAGAATCCCGGTTGGTACACCGCCTACACGCCCTACCAGGCGGAGATCGCGCAGGGCCGGCTGGAAGCGCTGCTGAATTTCCAGACGATGATCACCGAGCTGAGCGGGCTCGACGTGGCGAATGCTTCCCTGCTCGACGAAGGCACGGCGGCGGCGGAGGCGATGAGCCTGGCGCTCGCCGGTGCGCCGAAGGGCAAGGTCTTCTTCGTTTCCGATGCCTGTCATCCGCAGACCATCGATGTGGTCAAGACCCGTGCCGAGCCGCTGGGGATCGAGGTGAAGGTTGGCGATTGGCGGACCTTCGATCCCGCCGCTTGCGAGGGTCTCTTCGCGGTGCTGGTGCAGTATCCGGACACCTTCGGGACCGTGGCCAACTACGCGGCCTTCTTTGAAAAGGCGCGGGCTGCGAAGGCGGTCACTATCGCCGCGGCGGACCTGCTGGCGCTGACGCTTCTCAAGGCTCCCGGCGAATTCGGCGCGGACATCTGCGTCGGCTGCAGCCAGCGCTTTGGTGTTCCTTTTGGATTCGGCGGGCCGCACGCGGGCTTCATGGCCTGCAAGGATGCGCTCAAGCGCAAACTGCCGGGCCGCTTGATCGGCGTCTCCGTGGACTCCCGCGGCAAGCCTGGCTTCCGCCTTTCCTTGCAGACCCGCGAGCAGCACATCCGCCGCGACAAGGCGACCTCCAACATCTGCACCGCCCAGGTGCTGCTGGCGGTGATGGCCTCGATGTATGCGGTGTATCACGGCCCGGAAGGCTTGCAGCACATCGCGCGGACGATCCATGTGAAGACCGCGCGGCTTGCTGCCTCGCTGACCGCCGCCGGTGTGAACGTGGAGAACGAGAGCTACTTCGATACCCTGACTGTTTCGGTGATGGATGTGGATGCCGCGCTGGCAGCGGCAGTGGAACGCGGGATCAACCTGCGGCGCATCGATGGCAAGCGCGTCGGCATCGCCTTCGACGAAACCACCACCGATGCCGATGTGGCGGCGGTGGCGGAAGCGCTGGGCGCGAAGTCGCTGTCCGCTGACAAGTCGGCGGGCTGGCATGCGGACCTGAGCCGGAAGTCGGACTTCCTCACGCAGAAGGTTTTCAATTCGTATCACTCGGAGACCGAGATGCTGCGCTATCTCAAGCGCCTCGAGTCGAAGGACCTCGCGCTGAACGAATCGATGATCGCGCTGGGCTCTTGCACGATGAAGCTCAATGCGACCTCGGAGATGATCCCGCTGAGCTGGCCTGAAGTGGCCTCGATCCATCCCTTCGTCCCTGCCGACCAGAGCCAAGGCTACCGCGAGATGCTCGGTCTTTTGGAAGACTGGCTGGCGGAGGTCACCGGTTTCGCCGCGGTCTCGCTGCAACCGAATGCAGGCTCGCAGGGCGAGTATGCCGGCTTGCTGGCGATCCGCCGCTATCACCTCTCGCGCGGCGATACGCATCGCGATGTCTGCCTGATCCCGGTCTCGGCACACGGCACCAATCCGGCCTCGGCGGTGATGGTCGGGATGAAAGTCGTCGGCGTGAAGTGCGACGAACAGGGTAATATCGACACCGGCGATCTCGAAGCGCGCATCGCCGAGCACCGCGAGAATCTGGCCGCGCTGATGGTCACTTATCCTTCCACGCACGGGGTCTTCGAGGAGACCATCGTCGGGATCTGCGAATCGATCCACGAGGCCGGCGGGCAGGTTTACATGGATGGCGCGAACATGAACGCGCAGGTCGGCCTGACCAGTCCCGGCCGGATCGGGGCGGACGTGTGCCACCTGAACTTGCACAAGACCTTCTGCATCCCTCACGGCGGCGGCGGTCCCGGCGTCGGCCCGATCGGCGTGGCGGAGCAGCTCGTGCCCTTCCTGCCCGGTCACCGCGAGCTGGACTCGGCGGAAGGCCCGGTGTGCTCGGCCCCCTGGGGCAGCGCCTCGATCAACACGATCTCCTGGATGTACATCGCGATGATGGGGCCGGACGGCCTCAAGGAAGCGACCGAGACCGCGATCCTGAGTGCGAACTACATCGCCAAGCGCCTCGCGCCTTTTTACCCGGTGCTCTACTCGGGCAAGGCGGGCTTGGTCGCCCACGAGTGCATCATCGACGTCCGCCCGCTGTCCGAGAAGAGCGGCATCACCGTGGAAGACGTGGCGAAGCGCCTGATGGATTACGGCTTCCACGCGCCGACCATGAGCTGGCCGGTGGCCGGCACGCTGATGATCGAGCCGACCGAGTCCGAGGCGAAGGTCGAGCTCGACCGCTTCTGCGATGCGATGATCGCCATCCACGGCGAGATCATGGCGGTGGCCAATGGCGAGGCCGACGAGAACGACAACGTGCTCAAGAACGCCCCGCACACGGCCGATAGCGTCTGCGCGGACGATTGGAGCCACGCCTACGGCCGCGAGCAGGCCGCCTACCCCTTGCCTTATCTGCGGAATCACAAGTTCTGGCCCTCCGTCGGCCGGATCGACAACGTGCACGGCGACCGCAACCTGGTCTGCACCTGCGACACGGTGGAAGCCTACGCGGAGGCGGGGAAGTAGGGAGCTGGGGCGTTTTCCAGCCTCCTTGCTACTTGCTACCTGCTTCTGGCTACTTCATTTCTCCCCGCGTGCATTCCTCACCGATCCATTGGGCCAGTTGGCGGGCGGAGATCCATGCCACGCTGATGTTCATCGTTCGCGATGGAGAAATCCTGCTGATTGAAAAGAAGCGCGGCCTGGGTGCCGGCAAGATCAACGGCCCGGGCGGCAAGATCGATCCGGGTGAAACGCCTTACGAATGCGTGATCCGCGAGACACGGGAAGAGTTGGGGATCACCGCGCTGCGTCCCGTGAAAAGGGGGAACTCCATTTCGCGATGTCCGACATGCCGGACATCCTTTGCCATGTCTTCCTGGCGCGCGACTTCGAAGGGCATCCGATCGAGACGGACGAGGCCAAGCCGCTATGGTGCCGGCTGGGCGATATTCCCTACGACCGGATGTGGAAGGATGATATCCACTGGCTGCCGCTGCTGCTGGATGACCGGAGTTTCCACGGCCGCTTCGTCTTCTCCGGGGAAGACGTGATCTGGCAAGACCTCGAGTTGGACGTCCACTGGAGTCCGGCCCCGGCCTGAAGCCCCTGCCCGGACCTTGGCGGAGGGCACGAAAAACGCCCGTTCCCCCTCAGGGAAACGGGCGTGGCTTGTTGAAGCTGAAGCAGCGTTATAGCGCGGACTTGAGAGAGTTGAATTGGGTTTTGAGCTTGGAGAGTTCCTTCTCGGCTCTGGAGATCTGGTCGTGAAGGGCCTGTAGCTTGGACAGTTTCTTACCGATCGGGCCGGCGACTGCGCCACCACCCGCGGATGTGCTACCACCACCCGGACCCGAGCGGATCCAACTGGAGATGGTAAGGGGCGATATCTTGTATTTCTTGGAGGCTGCACTCTGGCCGCCGCGCCCCTTGTCCGTGTTTACCTTGTCCACGAAGGCGATGATGTCCGCCTTCTCTTTTGCAGTGTATCGGCGGCCTTTCGCCGCATTGATGTTGGAGTTGCTCATGACTCCGGAGGTTTATGACGAGAGTCGTTGAGTCGCAAGCTCAAACTTGAATGAAGACTCGGAATTTCATATATGCGTAGATCTACGCTGACATCCTTTTGTTCGATCGATTGGAAGAGGACTAGTGACATTCGCAAAATCCGTCACTTCGTTAGATGCGATCGATGGGTGCATGGAATGCTGCTGGTATCAGCAAGTTGCGGGATCATTGGCAAAATGAAGCAAACGCTTGATTGGTGCGCAAGGAGGTGTTTTCAGCTTTCCGAAGGTAGGGCGTTCGCGGATTCAAGTTGAGTCAAAAGCTGGAAAAGCAACAGCGCTTGTCCCATCTCGCGTTCGGGAAACGCGCTGGTCCCCTTCTTTAATGAATCCGTAATCTATTGAAGTAGAGCGATTTTTCGGTCGCTGTTAGGTCGTCTTAATCCGATCTTAACCTTTTGATCTCGCGGCGCCTGCCGCCGGCTGCACGCGTCCGCCCGGTCCGATTCAAACGCGACTGCTCGCCCGCGGCCCGACCGGGAGGTCAACATGTGCAAAACCGGCCATGCTGGTGAGCCAGGCATCCGCGCCTTCCTGTACCGGTTTGCGTGCCACGACACCGCCGAAGCCGATAAAGAGATCCACCTCCGGCTTGGCTTCCAGATCCGAGATCCCGTCGCCCATCATGATCACCGCCTCGGGCAGGGTGGCCTGCTTCCACTCGCGCACGACCTCCGGCTTGCCGCCGTTCCGCGTGGTCGGGTAGGAATTACCATATCCGGCGTAGTTGCCCTCGGGATCGAAATAGAGAGGCACCGCCTCGACGTGATCGATCCCCAGCACCTTGGCCAGCGGACGGATCAGCGGTTCGAAGCCGCCGGAGAGAATCACCGGCGTCCAGCCCTTGCGTTTCAAGTCCACGATCACCTCGGCGGTGCCCGGAACCATCGTGTCCACATAGAGTTGTGCGACGGCATCGGCGGTCGCCCGGTCGGGGCGGATGATTTCCATGCGGCGGCCGAAGACTTCGCCGATCGGCACCTCGCCGTTCATTGCCGCATTCGTGAGATGCTCCACCATGGCGAAGACCTCGGGCCCGCGGGCTCGCCCGAGTTCGTCGATGCCCTCGATGCTGGAGAGCGTGGAGTCACAATCGAAGAAGGCGAGTTTGCCGCGCGGCCGGACCGGCGGCAGGATTTCCACGATCATGCCCGGCTCGACCAGGTTGTAGAGTTCGGTCACGTCGGCATTCGCCAGGCGCACGCAGCCGCAGCTCGCCGGGCTGCCTAGCTTCGCTTCGTGATTGGTGCCGTGGAGGTAGATGTAGCGGTCGAAGGAATTGGCATTCTCCGGCTGCAGGCCGCTGAGGCGGATGATGCGGGTCAGGACGTGATCCTTCTCGCTCGCATCACCCGGCTGCCAATGGCCCACGACTTTTCGTGAGACGAAGATCGTGCCCGGGGGCTCCCCGGCACCGGCCTTCTGTGCGATCACGAAGCGCCCGGTCGGCGTGCGATGGCTGCCGGGCGTGAAGCCGACGCCCTTTGCGGCGGTGGAAACGGGATAGCTGCGGACGAGTTCGGTGTCGCGGAAGACGCGCAGGACTTGGTCATCGACAGATACTTCCAGGCGGAGCTCGTTCATAGCGGTGCTTGCAGGGCGATCAGGGAGTTCTTTCCTCCCAAGGCGGAGGCCAGTTTGAAAATCCGGGCGGCGGAGGGAAGCGCGCCCGGCGTCATGGCCAGACCGGGCGGGCAGATGAGGCCAGCCAATGCCGGCGGCAGGCGCTTGTCCCGCAGGAAGGCAGTGAGGATGGCGGTCTCCAGCAACCCGCCGCCGCCGATACCGTGTCCGGTCCAGGGCTTGAGCGGGCACAGGAGCGTGCCTTCGCCGAGCGCTTGGCGGATTGCCGCGGGCTCCAGCAGCGCGTGCGCGGCGGTGCCGCTGGCGTGGGGACACAGCGCGGCGGGCGCGCCGAATTTTTCCCGGGCCTTGGTCAGCAGGGAGACCAGGCCGGGGGCTCCCGGTGGCATGCCGATCGCGTCGGCGGCGTCGGCATTCGCGAGATAGCCGGAGAAGAGGGGGTGAGCGCCATGGTGGCCGCGCTCCAAGGTGATGGCGGCGGCGGCCTCCGCGGGAAGGATTCCGGAAGTCGCCGGGGAGTAGGGGTCGTTCCGGTTGTTGCGGGAGAGAATGCCGGTGGCCGCATAGCTATCGAGCAGGGCGGGGGACAGGGACAGGTCGACGGCCACCACCAGCGCCCGCTCCGCCAGCCCGGCATCGAGCCACAGCGCGGCCATGCCGAGCGCGTCCAGGCCCGCCGCGCAGCCGCTCGCCTGGACCTGCCAGGGACCGCGGATGCCCAGCTCGATGCTGACCGCCGCCGCCGGTTCGCTGTGAAGGGAATTGCTCGCCGCCATCAGGGGGAAAGCGCGGCGCTCCGGCCAGGGCTCGATCCAGCCCGCCGCCGTCCCGCGGCTGGTGCCAAGGAAGACCACCGCATCCGCCAGGTCCTGCGCCTGCCAGCCCGCTTCCGCCACCGCCTCGCGCGCGACCTTCAGCGCCGCCATGGTAGCGGGAGACCACTTGCGGCTGCGCAGAAGCTCGCGGCGTGTGATCCAAACGGCTTCCAGTCCGCCATGGGGGCTCGCCTTCCCTAACAGCCCGGCGAGCGGCCGGTAAACCGTCCGTCCCGCGGCGATGGAGGCGAGGTGCCCGGGCATGTCTTCGCCCAGCCCGGACAGCGCCCCGAGGCCGGTGATGGAAAGCGGCGTTGCGATGGGAGGGGACTAGAGCGTGCCCGCCACCGATGCCAACGCGGAATTTTCGCGGAAGGGGGCGGGACCACGGCTAGGCAGTCCGCAAGAACGGTCTGGAGAGCCCGCAAATGCGGAGACTTGCCGTCGCTTTTTCGATCGCTTCAAAGGCTCGGCCCCGTGTGCTTGGGCACAATCCGCGGATAAAGCATCTGCAAATCCAAGGGCAGCCGCCTGATCACCTCCGCGGGCGGAGCCAGGCTGGTCACCACCTTTCCGTCGCGAATCGAGACGAGCGAGCTGACGCTGCCCTGAGACTTTTCAAGCCCGCCGCTGCCGTTGAAGAACCAGTAGCTCTCGGCACCTTCCATGTAGATGAACCAAGCGGCTGCCGGCGAGACCATCGACAGGATGCCAGCGGGTCCGGTGCTGCCTTTTCCGGGGGGCGGGTTGCGGACGAACTCGATACTCCAGTGGAGTTCGCTGCCGTGGATCGCCGTCTTCAGCGTGGCTTCCAAGTCCTTGTCCGAGAAGCGGCGGACGCCGGGATTTTCGATGAAAGTTCCCGGAGACATGGTGTTCGGTCCGGGAGCCGGCGGCGCAGGGCGAAGGAGCGTTTTGATGCTCCAGCAGAGGAGAATCACCAGCAGCGTTGCGATTGAGAAAACGAGGGCGCGCATGGCCTGGTGGGAAGTCCTGGTTAGAGGCTCGGCCGCTTGCGCTGCGCGTCCCCCGGCGGCACCAGCTTCTGGAGTTCGGCAGGTAGGCGCGGAATGATCGCTGGGGGAATCCGCCCGCGGTCCGGCTCGAGTTGGCCGAGGCTGATCGCTTGATTCCACGTGAGAGCCCCGCGCGTCGAGATCGCGTGCGTGAGGTTGTCCACACCATCGAAGAGCCACAGGCTATCCGGCGTTTCCACGTAGATGAACCATGGATCGGAAGAACTCCTCAGATTCATCTGCGAGCCGGTTCCGCTACTGCCGCTGCTCCGGGAGGAATTGCGCTTGGCGTAGTTGTAATTCCAATCCACCCGGGGGCCTCTGACATCCACCTTCAAGGTCGCGGTGGTGTTTTTCTCAGCATAAAACCAGCTTCCGCCCGAGGAGATGAAGGTCCCATCGACTAGCGTGTTCGCCGGCGCCGGCGGCGGTTTAATGACCGTGGGCCGACGGCAAGCCGTCAAAGGCAGCGCGATGAAGAGGAGAAATAGGAGGAGACGCACTACAGCATCTCATCCACGAAACTCTGCCTGTTGAAAAGCGCGAACTGCTCCGGCTCCTCGCCGGTGCCGAGATAGCGCGGGGCCACGCCGAGTTGCTCGTAGATCGCCACGGCCACGCCGCCTTTGCCGGAACCATCCATCTTCGTCACGATCAGTCCGTCGAGCGGGCAGGCCTTGTGGAATTCCTTCGCCTGCTGCAGCGCGTTGGCACCGGTGGTGGCATCGACGACGAGCAGCGTGAGATGGGGTGCGGTCTCGTCGTTCTTGGCGAGGGTGCGTTTGATCTTGGACAGCTCCTCCATCAGGTTGTGGCGGGTGTGGAGCCGCCCGGCGGTGTCGCAGATCAGATACTTCGAGCCATCGGCGATCGCCTTCTGGTGGGCATTGAAGCAGACCGAGGAAGGATCGGCATTCGGCTGGCCCTTCACCACGGGGATATTTAGGCGCTGGCCCCAGCGTTCGAGTTGCTCGACGGCGGCGGCGCGGAAGGTATCCGCGGCGGCCAGGACGGTCGGCTGGCCGCGGCGCTGCAGCCAATGCGCCAGCTTCGCGCAGGAAGTGGTCTTGCCGACGCCGTTGATGCCGACGACCAGGAATACGAAGGGCTTGCCATCCATCCGCGGCAGCAGCGGCGGCGAGTCCGGTGGCAAGCGGTCCGATACATGGCGGCGGGCGGACGCGATCACATCCTCCGCGGAGACCTGGCGGCCCAGACCTTGCAAATCCTCGATGATCTTCATCGCCAGCTTGGGCCCGAGATCGGCGGCGACCAGATCGGCCTCCAGCTCGTCCCAATCGACTTCCGCCTTGTTCGCGATCTTGTGGTAGAGGGATTTGAAGAAGCCGGCCATGGAGAGGCGGCGGTTCTAGCGGGCGGGGCGGGGGGCGGCAAGCGCCGTTGCGGCAGGGGTGGATTGCCGCGAAATGCCCGCTTTTGCGGTCCTTGACGAAGCTGTGACCTGCATTCGCGAGTTTTTGCAGTTGAATGGAAGGGCCGCTTGAGGATCAATCGTCATGCCCCGCCGGTTGGCGCGGGCATTTTATTCATGAGTCAAGGATACAGAGGACGAGGAGGTAACCGCGGATCGCGCGGACCGCGGGCGCGCAAGCTCGGACCGGACGGCGAAGAAAAATCCGTCGAGGTCGAAGGGACGATCACCTCCGTTCTCGCAGGCACCCAGTTCCGCGTGCAATTGCAGAGCGGTCACGAGGTGCTGGCCCACATTTCCGGCAAAATGCGCAAGCGCTTCATCCGCCTCGTCGTGGGCGACAAGGTGAAGATGGAAATGTCGCCCTACGACGTTTCGAAAGCGCGGATCACGTATCGGCTGGGGTGAGGCCGAGAGAGCGGCTTCCCAGCCGCCGGGAAGCTTTCGCCGTGAAAGCCTCCCTTTCTCCGGAGCCGGCTAGCTCGTTTCCGTTTGCCCCGACGCAGCCTGCTGCAAAGGCGGAGCACCGGGTGTGGCGAGCCGCGGCACCGCCCGGCAGAAGCCACCCTGGCGACCCCGCGAGATCACGCCGATGGAATGGATAGCGCCGTCGCGATGCTGCAGATCGGAGGATGGCAACGGCAGTCAGGGACCACTCTGCCGGGCGGTGCCACGGCGCTCCCAGTATGCCTTCCGCGGCTACGCCGCCGTGGACTGCGTGCAGCCAGCCGGCACGACCGAGTCTGCCGTTTGTCACGAACGGAGACCCAAGCTCCCTACTTCGCGCTCTTCGGCGCGGTATCGGCATCCGCCTTCCCCGCGGCGTCGATCACCTTCCGGTCGCTGTCCAGGGGATCGGTGCCGGCGGCGATCTCCTGCGGATCGCCCAGGCCATCGCCGTCCGTGTCCGCGGCCGAGGTGGAAGTGCCATGCTTCATATACTCGCCGCGGTTGTTGATGCCGTCACGGTCGTCGTCGAGGTCGGCATCGCAATAGTCGAGGATGCCGTCGCCATCGCTGTCCTTGGCGCCTAGCGGGAGTTCGAAGGAGAAGTCCTGGTCGCTCTCCAGAAGGTTGTTGTCGTAGATCGGCGAGTAGCTGCGGACCTTCACCGTCTTGCCGTCCGGTTGGAATTCCACCAGGCGCAAGTAGCCCTCGCCGCCGAGCTTGCGGAATTGGTAGTTCGCCAGAATCTGGTGAACCGGCATGCCGATGTCATTGTGGTCCACCCGGTAGCCGGTGCCGTCGCCGAGCACGTGGCCATTGAAGGTGAGCACGAAGTCGTGGTTCTTAACCAACTTTTGCCACAGCTCCTCGCCGTCGTTCACCGGGCCGGGCGTCTTGTATTGGTGCGGATTGTAGGCCTGCGGATTGACCATGTCCTTGTGGTCGTAGCGGAGGTCGTTGTTGTTCATGTAGGCGTGGGTGATCAGGATCCCCTTGCGGTCCGGATGCTTGTCCATGACCCCGTTCGCCCACTCGATCACGCTGTCGCGCGGGCCCCATTCGAGGGCGATCACGATCCACTTCACGCCGCCGGCTTCGAAGAGGTGATAGGTATTGTCCATCTTGCCCGGCTCCATCGCGCCGCCGAAGCTTGGCCAGGTCTTGTAGTAGTCCTCCTTGAAATAGTCGTTCAGGTAGGTCTCGCGGGTCGCGGCATTGCCACCCGGGCCGTAGTCATGGTTGCCCGGCACCAGCGCGTAGGGGACCTTGCCATCGAGCATACCCATCGAGCGGCGCGCGTTCACCCATTCCGGGATCGAGTTCACGTTCACGATATCGCCCAGGTGCAGCACGTAGCGGATGTTCCGCGGGCGCAGGTTGTGGAGGATCCAGGCCGTCTGCGCGTCGAAGATTCCCGGGAAGTTCTGCGAGTAGATCTGGGTGTCCGGCAGCAGCACCAGGGTCCAGCCGCCATCCGGCACCAGCGAGGTGCCCGGCTGCGGGGTGAGCGCGAGCGGCGGCGTCTTGAGGTCCCGGACCAAGCCCGCGTAGCTGTAGAGATTCCGGAAGAAGGGCCCGTTGAAGGCGCGCAGGGATGGTGGCGCGACTTCCGTGCCTGCCGGGTCCAGGATCTTGTCCACCCCCAGCGCGGAAACGAAGAACCGGCCCTGCCCGTAGGCCCCCTCCATGAGCCCGGGTGCCCGCGCCTGGGCATCGCCGGACAGCAGGACTTGGAAGCCGTGAAAGCGGTTGAAGGACTCCCACTGCACGCACTTCTTGAACCATGACTCGCCCTCCGTCAGCTCGAAGGCCAGTGACCTTCCGCCATCGGTGGTGGGAATGCCCGCCAGGAGCGGGTGCGCCGGCGCGAGAATCATCGAAGCCGGGAAGTCCCGGTCATCCCGTGTTCCCTCCTGGGTGTCCGGCAGGAAGGGTGGGTTCTTCTCGTCCTGATCCGCTTGGGCGAATTGGACCAGTAGCCCGGCGCGGTCGATGTAGTCGTCCAGATCGTCGGCATACGCCGCCATGTAGTCCTTGTAGGCCTTGCTGTTGGAAGCGAAGGAACCGATGGCGATGAGGTCCACGTCCCCCGCGGCATCGCTGCCTTTCACGTAGGGCGGGCGGTCGAGCGGCAGTGGCTCCACGTGGAAGCCGGCGCGGCGCAGCAACTCGCCCAGCCCGGCGTGCCCGCTGTATTTGTCCACGGACTCCAGGACCCAGGCTCGCAATCCCAGCGGATTGCCCGGCCCTGCGACCGCGGGTGGATTCGGCGTGGCTCCCAGTGCGGAGGGCTCCGCGGGAGCGGTGTCCCGGGCGGCGAGGACTCCGGCAGTGACGAGGAAAAGCGTGGCAAAGCGAAGGATCATGACGTGGCGTGGGCAGGAAATCTGCAACCGGGGCCAGCCCGGCGGAATGCAGAAGGAGCCACGAAAAAGTCACGAACCCGTGCTGTCCTATTCTGCCTTAGGGGCCGCGTTCGCCTTCTCGTCCCGCGTCCGCGCCTGCCCGCGGATGGCGTCGTTGACGGCCTTCAGGCGCTCCGGCCAGACGAAGGCCGGGGATTTCGCCGGGTCGTAGCCCTCCATGTGGCCGGTCAAGCGGGTCGCCGGCTTGGTGTATTTGAGCTCGGTATCGCCGAAGACCTCGCGGCACATCGCCGCCAGCCCCGGATCATACTCCAGCAGCTCGGCGCGGGTATTGACGTGGTTGTGGTCGGAATCGTTCTCGCGGTTGTTGTCGAACCACGACTGCACCCCTTCCGCGAAATACTCGTGGTGGTTGGTGGCGGCGTATTTGCCCTTCCAGAGTCCGGCCTTCATCGCGGCGGCATGGGCGGCCTTGAGCCGGGTATCGAAGGTCGCATCCACGTTGTTGAGCCCGCGCAGATGGATGTTGTGCGCGAATTCGTGGATCAGGATGCACTCCGTCTTGTAGGGATCGCCCTCGAAGCCGAGGACGTTCTCCTCCGCGCAAGTGCAGAGGGGATCTTCCTCGCTGCCACCGAGGCCACGGGCGCGGGTATCCCAGTAGTCCTTGCCGGAGAATTTCTCGAAGCCGGGCATCGGCTCGCCACCCATGCGCATGAATTCGGGCAGGTCGGTGGTGTATTCGTCATGCGCCATGATGCAGAGCCGGGCACCGCTCTGGACCATCGCCTCCAGAACGTCCTGGCGCTTGTGGAGCATCAGATCGCAGATGAAGGCGGCTTCCTTCAGCGCAAAGGGATTCACCTTGGCGGAGGCCACGATCGGAAAGCCGCGCACATCCGTCCGCTGGGTGTAGAAGGCCGGGATGCCCATCTTGCTGTCCGGATCGAAGCGGTAGGCTTGGATCGGCACCTTCGAGCTCACCGTTGCCTCGTGTTTCACCTCGCGGCCCACGATCACGAACTTGTGGCCGAGGGTGGTGGTGAGGATCGTGTCCTTGCCCGGCTCGACCGAACCGTTCGGGACCCGCTCGGTGGGGGACTTCATCCAGAAGACGTCCACGGGCTGGGTGGTGCCGTTGAGGATCTGAAGTTTGGGCCGCGCTGTTTCATTGGCGGCATTGCCGGCGAGCGCGAGGCTGGCGGTGATCGCGCACCATCTGAAGATAGTCATCGCAGCGTGATACACGGCGGTGGGGCTGCCGTCTTGCGCAAACCCGCAGGCGCGCCGGGGGAATCGGTCAAGAATGCCGCTCCGTAGCCCATATCTTGTAAAGATAGACGCTGTCGGCGCCCGGGACCGCGGAGGCTCTGCCCCGCAGAAGCAGCCTAGTCAGCGCTACCCATTGCGTGGTAAGAACGGAAAGCGCCGTCGCTCGGCTGCGTGCCTTTTCGTGACAAAGGCAGCGAGGGACCGTTCTGCGGGCCGGTGGCTCCGCGCTCCCAGCGGAAGAGCCGTCCGTAAAGCATCACGGGAATTCAGGTGACGAGCCCCTCACCCCGCCACGCTCTCCTCTTCCTCGCCCTCCTCGACGTGTGCGGCCGTATGCAGCCGGCGCTCGATCTCGATATCTCCGAGCAGGGTTTTCTGGCGCAGCACGAACTGGTTCATCTTCATCAATTCCAGCACCGCCAGGAAGGTCACGATCACCTCGGCCTTGGTCGTCGCGGTCTCGAAAAGCGAATCGAAGCGCGCGGCCTCGCCCGGCACGAAGCGGTAGAGCAGCATTTCGATCTTGTCCGCCACGGTGTAGCGGTCGTCCACGATGTCCCCGAGATCGTGCGATTCCTCGAAGCGCTTGAGCACGTTCTGGAAGGCGCGGATCAGGTCGAAGATCGAGACCTCGGCCAGCGAAACGGGCTCTTCCGGCAGGTCGGGCTTCTCCGGCTGGAAGGCGAAGGCCCCTTCCTGCTCGGCTTCCTTCAGGCTCAGGAAACCTGCGGCATCCTTGAATTTCTTGTACTCGATCAGTTGCCGGATCAGTTCCCAGCGCGGGTCATCTTCCTCCGCATCCTCCTCCGGCGGCTGCTCCTGGCGCGGCAGCAGGGTCCGGCTTTTGAGATACATCAGGTTCGCCGCCATCAGCACGAATTCCGCCGCCAGGTCGATATTCAGCAGGCGGAAGGTATCGATGTATTGGAGATACTGGGCGGTGATCCGGGTGATCGAAATATTGTGGATGTCCACCTCGTCCTTTTTGATGAGGTAAAGCAGCAGATCGAGGGGGCCCTCGAAAATATCCAGTCTGACCTTGTACTCGGCTGCGTCCACGGGCGGACAGGTAGGGGATGGACCGGCGGCGGGGAAGGGGAAATTTGCACTCGCAACCGGCGGGACTGTGGGATTGTAATTCCGCGCCTCCCGGGGGGAGGCCTTTGTACAAATTATGGAGGCCGAGCAGACGCAGTCTTTTAATCAGAAGCTGAGCCAGTGGATCGCCAGCCAAGGCTTCTGGTTCCAGCTCCGGCACTCGATCTCGGGTGGCGGCGGCTGGGCGATGACCATGAATCACCTGCTTCGGCTGGGATTCAAGGTATTCATCGCCCTGGTCGTGGCCGCCGGCGGCTTCGGGGTGATCCTGGTCAAGCGGGTCGGATCGCCCTCCTTCGTGGAAGGCCTGACCACCGGCATCAAGGAGGGGCTGGGAGCTGCCGACGCCAAAGTGCTGGAATTTTCGCGCACCCAGGGCGACGCCCAGATCCGCCGCATCGGGGCCGAAGGCGGCAAGGGCAGCTTTTTCCACACCCTCGACGCCGGCAATGTCCGCTTCAAGATGGGCATGATGGCCGGCCTTACGGGAACCTGGGAAGCCGGCAACTTGTCCGCGAAGTGGATGGACATCAACGTCAGGGCGGGTGCCGAAACGCCCGCCGAAGCGAAGGAAGCGGGTGCCGCCCTGTTCAAGGACTGGAAGGAATTCAGCTTTTCCTCGATCGAGGTGGACGAAGCCACGGTGCGCTGGGGCTACTCCGGCCGCACTGCCGGCAAGATCGAGAAAAGCCGCATGAAGGCCACTCCCTCCGGCGATATCTGGCATCTCGAATTCACCGGCGGGACTTTTTCGCAGAATTGGCTCAAGGGCATGGAAATCACCAGCCTCGTGGTCGATTGCACGCCGACAGGCCTGAAGTTCGTGAAGGGCGAGTTCAAGGCCGGCGGCGGCACGGTGAAGTTCGTCGATGTGCAAGCGGTGGGCGGTGACAAGCCGGTCTTGAGCGGCAAGGTGGAGCTCTCGAAGGTGGAACTCACCAGCCTGATGCCGGAATCGGTCCATCCCTTTGTCGAGGGCGTGATCTCCGGGGAATTCAAGCTCTCGGGCTCGACGAATTCCCGGGACGGCGTCCAGCTCGAGGGTGACGTGGTGCTGGGCGGCGGGAATCTGGTCAGCCTGCGGGACAAGTTCCACCTGCTTGAGCGCTTGGGATCGCTGGACATCTATCACAACTACCGGAAGCTCGATTTGAACCGCGGCACCTTTCACCTGAAGTCCGGTGGCGGGGCGGTGGTGCTATCGCGGGTGGACGTGCGGGCGGAAGACCTGGTGAGGGTGAAGCCGGTCAGGCCCACGGCCTCGAATCCGACGCCCGAAGAGGTCGAGCCGAAAATCGACCTTCTCATCACCTTGCAGGGCATGCTCAAGGCGACGATCCCGGAAGACACCGCGGAAGACGCGCCGGTGGGCGGCGGGGTCTTCGCCGTCGATCCAAAGCAAGCCTCCGGGGGGGATGCCAAGAACAAGAAGGACGTTCTGACCCTCGATAAGGCGGGTGCCGCCACCAAGGAGGAGCAGAGGGAGGGGGCGATTTTCAGCCGCTTCGCTGCCAGCACCACCGGCCGCGTGCTGGAGGACCAGAAGCTGAAGCAGGGCTCGCAAAGCATCCGCTACGAGGGCGGCTTCACCATCTCGCTGCTGCCCGATGCCTTCGACTCCGCCGAAGCGCTGCGCCAGGGATTCCCGGTAAATCCGAGCAACAACCGGATCGGCCTCGACGTGCCGATCCAAGGCACGATTTACGAGATCACCCGGCGTCAGGCGGACGAGCTCCAGGAGCTGAGCGAGAAGCGCTGAATTTTAGAAGAAATTGGCGATTATGAGATTGGGCAATTGGGTATTGAATCCACCCAATCTCTCAATTCCTCAATCTCCCAATTCCTCTTACTTCAAACTAGCCAGACCTAGGCTCGAATAGATTTCGCGAGTGGCCTTGCTCTTGTTGAGCGTGTAGAAGTGGATGCCGTCCACCTCGTTATCCAGCAGCTCGGCGCATTGCTGGGCGGCGTAATGGATGCCCACCTTTTCGACCGCGGCGGCGTCGCCCTTGGCGCGGTCCAGCGCCCGCAGCAACTTCGCCGGGAAGCGCGCTCCGGCCGCCAGCTCCGCCATCCGGCCCATGCTGGACAGCGAGGTCACCGGCATGATCCCGGCGATGATCGGGACCTCGATCCCGCGCAGGCGGCAGCGGTCGCGGTAGTCGAAGAAATCGTGGTTGTCGAAGAAGAGCTGGGTGCAGATGTAGTCGGCCCCGGCGTCGATCTTCGCCTTCATGTGGTCGAGTTCCACGAGGCGGTTCGGCGTCGAAGGATGGCCCTCCGGGAAGCCGGCCACGCCGATGCCGAAGCCGCGCGGGTCGGGATGCGCGCCGGATTCATTGAAGCGGCGGATGAAGGCCACCAGATCGGAGGCGTAGCGGAAATCGCAGTCGGACCAATCGTAGTCCGGCCAATCGCGGGGCGGGTCGCCGCGCAGCGCCAGGATATTGCAGACCCCGGCATCGGCATAGCGGCGCAGGAGTTCGGCGATCTCCTCTTCCTTGTGGCCCACGCAGGTGAGATGCGGGACCGGCGGGATCGAGGTGGTCTGCTTGATCCGCAGGACCAGATCGTGCGTCATCTCACGGGTGCTGCCGCCGGCCCCGTAGGTGACCGAGACGAAGGATGGGTCGAAGGGCTCCAGCTCGACGATGGTCCGGTACAGATCCTCAGCCCCGGCGGCGGTCTTGGGCGGGAAGAACTCGAAGGAAAAGGACGGGCGGCGCCGGTTCAGGATATCGCGAATGTGCATGCGCTTCTAAGCGCCGTCAGCATGGCGCGGGGGCGCTGGCGGTGGGAGCAAAAAACCCGGCAGCATCGCAACTTCCCCGGCTTGCGGGCGTTTTCCCTCTCGCAGGCCGCCTGCAAGTTCCTAAGCTCTCCTCGCTTCCACCCATGATTGCCGCCCGATATTCTTGGCTCGCCCTCCTCACGCTCGCCACGGCCCCCGCGGAAGAAATGAAGCCGGAGGACAAGGCCCCTCCCTCCCCCGCCCCGCAGCAGGACAGCGACAAGCCCCCCGGCGGACCCAAGGGCCCCCGTGGCAAGGACAAGGACGGCATGCGCCGGATGATGGAAGCCTGGAAGAAGGCGGACACCGATGGTGACGGGTTCATTTCGACCGTGGAATTCGCCGCCATGGAGCGCCCGGGCCGCCTCTCCGAAGAGAAACGGAACGAGCTTTTCAAGCGCTTCGACAAGGACGGCGATGGCCGGATCGGCCCGGGTGAGATGCCGAAGCAGCGCGGTCCGGGCGGAATGCCCCCGCTCGATCAGGCGGACGCCAACAAGGACGGGAAGATCGACTTCGCCGAGTTCAAGACCTTGGAATGGGTCAAGCGCCTGCCGGAAGAGCGCCAGCAGGGGATGTTCAAGCGCATGGACAGCGATGGCGACGGATTCCTGACGGCGAAGGACCGTCGTGAGGGGGCCCGCGATGGTCGCGACGGCAAGGGTGGCCGCAGGAACCTGCTCGACCTGGTGAGGGATCACGACAAGGACGCCAACGGTTCCCTGAACTTCGCCGAATTCCGCGAGATCCCTTGGGTCAAGAACGACGGCGAGGACAAGCAGGAAGAGCGCTTCAACGAGCTCGACAAGAACAAGGATCTCAAGCTCGACGCCACCGATCTGCCGCCGCCTTCCGAGAAGCCGGACCGGCCGAAGGATGAGGCGAAGAAGAAGCAGGCCGAGGAGGCTTGAGGTAGGGCGGGTCTGTGTCGGTGACGATGTCTGTCCGCATCAATACATGGTAGCCGAGGTCTCTTCCGGGCGCCAAACGTTGTCAACGTGGTCGCGCCGGAAAGTAAACTGAAGGACGCCGCTAGCATCCCGGCGCGAGACGATGATTTCTGCTGAGTCCGTGTGAACCTCAAGCCGTGGCATCCGGTCGCGGAGGGGATCAAGCAAATAGGCCAAGTACCGAGGGCAATTGAAAGGCGTCCTGTCAAATAGCCTGGTCGTGGCTAAATACGGTTCGATGTCAGCCCGAGCCTCCGGGAGGACAGAACCGAGGTATTTGAGTTTCGGCTTCAGCAAGAACGGTCGCGCACACCAGCCGAGCCAAGTCGCGGTGATGAATGCAAGGAACCCGAAGAACAGGAAAAAATTGCGGCGCTTGATCGGAGAACTTTAAGCCGCGGGGCCTTAGCTGTCGATTCAGGAAGCCAGCGGCGCGACCGGAGGTCGGACTTTTGGCCCTCGATTCTTGTTGGAATGAGAACGAGAAACTCCGCCCGACCTCGGCCTTGTCTCAACCTCAGAATCCGATCATCGAGACCAGTTCGTCGTCGGTGTAGTCGCCGAGATGGTCGGAGGCGGCCAGGAAGACTTCCGTTTCCACGGTGTCCTGCAGGTCGGCCAAGGAAGCGGAAGGAGCTTCGCGGTTTGCCACCGGCCTGTTGCTACCTGTCGGGCTACCAGCCTGGAAGCTGATCACGACGGCGACCAAAGCCGCGGCTCCGGCCAGCGTGGCCCCCGCGGTGGCGGGGATCAGCCAGGTCTTCCACCACGGCTTCGCTTGGCCTTCCAAGCGGGCGGCGCGCACCACATTGGCAGCAAAGGACGGGCTGGGCCGTTGGGCCGAGCTTTCCCGCAGGAGTTCCCAAACGGGATCCTTTTCAATGTCCGAGGGTTCGCGCTTCATGGTGGGTGGAGGAGCAGGGGGCAGTTTCTGGAGTGGGGAACCGGCAAGCGAGCGAAAAGTTGCGCGCCTCCGGATCAAACTCCCCGCTTGTCGCCCCAGAGACGGACGTGCAGGCGGTCGCAGAAGCGCCAGCCATTGAGCAGGCAGCGTGCCGCGACTGCCGGGGCATGCCGGTCCAACTCCGCCGCCGTCCGGCCTTCCGGCATCAGCAGCACCCGCTCGGGCGGGATCTGGAAGCGGCTGCAGAGCGCCAGGATCTCGTCCATATCGCCATCCTCCACCGCCACGAATTTGAACCACGCCTTCGGCTCCGCGGCGAGGGTTTCCAGCACTCGCGGGGCGATCCGGAGTTTCTCCTCCATTCCGGAATTTGCCAGTTTCGGCGAGACGTTGAATTGGTTCACCGCTGCTTGGAATTCCGGCGTGGGGAGGCGCGTGCCATTGGTCTCCACTTCGAAAACGTAGGCAGGATCGAGCACGCGCAGGCCGCGGATCATCTCCAGCCATGCTTCCTGCTGGATCAAAGGTTCGCCGCCGGTGATGACCACGCGTTTGCACGGGTAGGCGGCCACCCGGTCCACGATTTCTGCGGGCGGGACCTCGATGGTGACCTCCGCCTTGCGGTGCTTGCGGTAGGCGGGGTCGGCATCCTTGTCGTGCTTCCACGGCGTGCCCTCGAAGTTCCAGGTGTGGTCGGTATCGCACCAGCGGCAGTGGAGATTGCACAGCGACGAACGCACGAAGATCGCGGGTAAGCCGGCGGAAACCCCTTCGCCCTGGAGGGTGAAGAAGATCTCAGGGCCGTCGTTGAGGCGGGCGAGGAGCACGGCGGGAAGAAATCACTAATCACTAATCTTCCAATCATAAATCGGTCTGCCGCTGCGCGGGAAGAGGTGGGAAGGGCGCTTCGCGTCGGTCGTGCCGTTCGGAAGTTCTGTCTCACGCGGCAGCGCCCTACTTCTTCGCGCAGCGCCACTTTGATTTGTGATTAGAAGATTAGTGATTAGTGATTTTCTCCATGTCCATCATCACCGGCCGCGGCGACTCAGGGGAAACCGACCTTCTCTTCGGCCGGCGCATTGCCAAGACCTCCCGGCGCATCGGTGTCCTCGGCACCGTCGATGAACTGAATGCCGCCCTCGGCCTGGCCCGCGCCGCCGGGGCGAATGCGGAAGTCGAGCCGATCATCGGGCGCGTGCAGGAGCTGCTGATCGGCCTGATGGGTCACTTCGCCTGCCTGCCCGGGGACGAGGAGCGCTATGCCAAGGCCGGCTTCTCGGCGGTGGGGCAAGGGGATCTCGATTGGGTCACGGCCACGGCCCATGACTTCGAGGCCCGCGGGATTGTCTTCAAGGACTGGGCGCGACCGGGCGCGGATCATTCGATGGCTCGTGCCGGGATGGACTTCGCCCGCAGCGTTGCGCGGCGGGCGGAGCGGGCGGTGCTGGAACTGCATGAGGGTGGGGAGGAGGTCCCGGAGGTTTTGCGGCTGTTCTTCAACCGCCTTTCGGACCTGCTGTGGATCCTGGCGCGGACGGCTTGAGAAGTAGCTCGGCTCTCCAGAGCCGCGACTGGGAGCGTCCGCCCGTTCCGAAGATCGTATTAGTATTGGGAGCGTCAGGATTTGGGGGGATCGCTCGTTCCCAGCTCTGGAGAGCCGGGCTACTTCTTGAGCACCACCCAGGTCGCGCCCCAGCCGCCATCTGCGGCGGGATAGTGGAATTCCTGCACCTCCGGCAGGCGCCGCAGCAGGGCGTGGACGCCCTCGCGGAGGCTGCCGGTGCCCTTGCCGTGGATCACCCGCACGCCGCGGATGCCCTCGCGCAGGCATTCCGCGAAGTATTCCGGCAGCAGCTCGCCGATCTCCGCGGGGCGGAAAGTGTGCAGGTCCAGTTCCGGGGTGATCGGGATGCGGTGCGGTTCCTCGCTCATTGGATCGGGTTGTTAGGGGCATTGCGGGACGCGCCGCGGGGTCTTCCACTTGCCTTGTATTTTTGGCTTTGCAAGAGGGCACTGTTCGCTTAGTTCTCCCGCCCGCCGTTAAAATGGTGGCCGTAGTTCAATGGTAGAGCCCCAGATTGTGATTCTGGTTGTTGCGGGTTCGAGTCCCGTCGGTCACCCCACCTCTTTTTTCGGGAACATTGGTTGTTCCGGTTCGAAGAGGCGGATCTAAGCGGCACGTGTGCCATGGAAAGTCTCGAGAGCCGCCTCGGATACAAATTTCGCAATTCGCTTCTTCTTGCCGAAGCGATGACCCATCCGAGTCTCGCCTACGAGTCCCAGCGTCCGCATTTCGACAACCAGCGGCTGGAGTTTCTGGGTGATGCCGTGCTGCAATTGATCCTCACGGAGGACCTTTTCCGGATGTTCCCCGATTTCCCGGAAGGCCGCCTCACCAAGCTGCGCTCGCAGTTGGTTTCCCGCCGCGCCTTGGCCCGCTTTGCCCTGACCATCGACCTCGGCAGCTACGTCCTGCTCGGCAAGGGCGAGGAAGCCACCGGTGGCCGCCGGCGCATGTCGACCCTCGCCGATGGCTTCGAGGCCCTGATCGGCGCGGTCTATCTGGACAGCGGCTACACCGGCGCGCGCGATCTCGTGCTGCGCCTTTTCCAATCCGAGATCGAGGCGCTCGCCAGCAGCCCGGAAGAGCGCAATCCCAAGGGCGAACTCCAGGAGTGCCTGCAGGCCATCTCACCCCAGGCACCGAATTACCGCGTCCTCGGCGAGAGCGGCCCGGATCACCGCAAGGTCTTCCAAGCCGAAGTCTCATGGAAGGGCCTGATCCTCGCCGTCGGCAAGGGCAAGAGCAAGAAAGAGGCTGAGGCCCGCGCGGCCGGAGAGGCCCTGCGCGCCCGGGTGTGGGAGAAGACTCCGGCTTCCTAGAGGGCCCGGTGAGTCACCGCCGAAGGCAGGGACCTTTCTCCGAAAGGTCAGGCTGATGGGGGCACCGATAATTCATTGGGCACGATGAGGGGTGGCGGGCACGCCCCCAGCCGGACCGCTCGGAGAGCGGTCCCTGCCTTCGCCAGCACGGGCGCGGGAAGCCGCTGCGCGAGCGACTTCCCGGTCCGGCAAGTGAAGCTTTCAGGCCTTGAGCTTCGAGTAGGCGCGGAGGTATCCCACGCACTGGGCGATCTCCGGAAGGTTGGCCTTCCAGTTGTGCTCGTATTCGATCGTCACGTTGCCGGCGAAGCCGTGCTTCCGGACTTCATCGAGGATGGCGAAGTTATCGATCACGCCGGTGCCGAAGGGGCGGTCGTGGCTCCAGGAGCCGACTTTCTCGCGGTCCTTCATGTGGAAGGAGCGCACGCGCGTGCCGATCTTCTTGATCACTTCCAGCGGATCGAGCCCGGAGGTAGCCCAATGGCCGATGTCCGCGCAGAAGCCGATGTTCTCGTGGCGGTCCTTGATCGCGTTCCAGGTCTTGTCGGGATCCCACATGGCGGTGGGCTTCGGGTGATTGTGGAAGCAGACCTTGATGTCGTATTCCTTGGCGAGCTTCTCAAGGGTATCGAGCGCGTCGAGCGACTCGGTTGTGACTCCGTAGAAGCCCAGCTTCTTGGCGAACTCGAAGGTCTTGCGGGCTTCCGTCTCATCCTTGGAGATGCCGGTCACGCCGAAGTTCACGGGTGCGACGCCATTCTCCTTGGCGTGGGCGAGCAGCTTCGCGATGTTCTCGTCGGAGAGCGAGGGGTCGAGCTTGGTATCGCCGAGCGGGCCGCCGATCTTCTGGCCGGGGAAGACTTCCACCGCGGTGGCTCCCGCGGCGCCGGACATCTGGATCGCTTCCCAAAGGGTGAATTCCTTGAGGGACCAGCATTGCACGGAGATGGCGAATCCGGCGGAGGTCAGTGCGCTTGGCTCGATCGGCTTGCCGTGCGAACGCAGGGCGAGCAGGGCGGAGGCGGCGGGGACCATCGTGAAGAGAGAACGGCGTTTCATGGTTGGCTAGTGGGGTTCTGGAACGTGCGCGGCGCTGCGGGTCTTTCCGCGGACATTGCTACAGGCAAGCTAGATCAGGCCGCCGGGCCGGGTGAAGCGCCTTTCATGACACTCCCTCCAAAGCGGGGGGCGGCCTAGTTCCAAGGATCCTTCCAAAAGGCATCCGGATACGCGATGACCGGCTCCAGCCCGAATTGGAATTCCACCAGCCCGAGGTCTTCCGCCGGCAGTTCTTCCAAGCAGGGCAGGCCGTCCTGCCAGACCAGCATCGCGAGGGTGCTGGCCGGTGCTGGCTCCGAAACCGGAGCCGGGAGTGGCTCTGCCGGAACTGCGGCGAGGGGCTTCGCGCCGGGCCGCGGGACCCCCAGGAAGGCGGCGGCTGCCAGCACGCAAGCTGCGGCGGCCAGCCCGGCGCGGCGTGCCTGCCGGCGGCGCTTCGTCTGCCTGACGGCGGCCAGCAGGCTCTCGAGAATCGGGTCGGGCGGGCTCATGGTTCAGGCGGCATCGGGGTGGTCCATCAGGCCGCGCACCCGGCGTCTCAGACGGGCGAGTTTGGATTCGATCGCTTTTGCAGATGTGGCCTGCGCCGCGGCCAGTTCGTCCTGGGTCCAGCCATCGACGTAGTGGCGGGTCAGCAGGCGGCGCTCGTCTTCGCTCAAGGTGTGGAGGGCATTCTCCAGCCGCTCGTCGGCGATGGGCGGGCCATCTTCCCGGCGCTGTGCCTGCCATTGCTGGAAGCGTTCGCCCAGCCAGGTGCGGCGGTGGATGCGGCGCGCCGAGTCGATCGCCTCGCAGCGGGTGAGGCAGGCCAGCCATGCTTCGAAAGCGGGCTCGGTCTCGATCACCTTGGCATGCCGCAGCACCCGCAGGTAAACGCGTTGGACGACCTCCTCCGCCTCGCAGGCAGGGACCCCGCGTGCCAGTGCCAGCGCTTTCAGGAACCCGAAGTAACGGGCATGAAAGCTGCGCCACGCGGCTTCGTCGCAGCGTGTCAGGCCTTGGGTGAGCTTGGCGGTTTCCCCGCTCATCGATCTTCGGTTTCTGGCATGGGGTCGGGCGCGGCGCGAGCATTGCTTTCCCCGGCAGCCGCGGGGGAATCGCGGTTGAGATGCGCGATGATCTCGCCGGTCATGTCCGCGCTATCGGGAGTGTAGAGGAAAAAGGGGATCTGCGAGGAAGTGGCCGCGGACTTGTCCACCACGTAGTCCAGCGCCTCTTCCCGGGCTTTCTCGACGACCAGGATCCGGATCTCCTCGAAAAGAGCCTTCATCCGTTCGCCACCTTTCTCCTGAAGCGCCCTCTGCCGTCGTTCCAGGAAATCGCGGCGCTCGCGTTCGAGGGCGATGGCATCCTGCTGTTTGGTGGCGCGCTCCCCGGCCGCAGTCTGCCGCCTCGAGTCGGAGATGGCGGGATCGGACATGGTCTTGGTCAGGGTTTCCAAGCTCGTCTGCAGGTTCCGGATCGCTTCGAGACGCGCGTCGCTTTCCTGCTGCACCTGCACGATGTCCGCCTGCTGATCCTTCGCCGCGGTGATCGTGCGGTGGTATTCCTTGAAGACCTGCATCATGTCCACCGTCGCGATCTTCAGGCGCGGGAGGGATTCGGCAGAAGGCAGGGCGGGTGGCTGGCTGGACGTTGGAGGCGGACTTTCGGCCCGCGGCACCGGCATGGCGGCGGCGACCGTTTTGCTGCGATTGCAAGCCGGGAGGCAGACGGCGACCGCGCCAAGCGCGAGGCTGCGCAGCAAGATGGGGGTGCGATGGCGTGGCATTTCATCCATTCAACGCCTGTGGGGGTGGATAGCCCTCGCGGCCGGTCGAAAAATTTTGGCACCCCGTCAGGTTTGCCAATGTCACGATCCGTTTCCCCACGAGGGCGGCGCAGCCGCTTTGGACTACGGCGAGCATCGCCGCTTTAGGGCGATGCCAGCCGGAGACCGCCGCGTTGAATTCACCTCTTCGTCGACCTGCATCCGCCGGTCAAAAGCGCCGGTCGCTCCGACCCCACGCTGCGCTCTCTCTCGGATTCCCGTGTTCTGGGATTTCGGGAAAGGGAGCACTGACTCGGTGGATTCAACATGGCGATCTGTCGGGACAACCCGCAGGAAAGCGGCGATGCTCGCCGCACTCCAAAGCGGCTGCGCCGCAAAAAGGGGACATCGATCGATGATGACGAGTTTCACACAGGGCCTCAAAACTCCGTGCGCACGCCGGCCACGATGCCGCGGCCTGCCATGGGCGCGATGTCCTTGAGGATGGAGGTGCTCTGCCGTGCTTCCTCGTCGGTGAGATTGACGCCCTTCAGGTAGAAGGAGGTCTTGGTATCGCCAAGTTCAAGGGTGTAACCGAGCGCGGCATTCACCAGGAGGTAGGAATCGGTCGGCAGTTCGTTCGCATCGTGGCGGTCCTGGTGCGCGGCATACTGGCCTTCGAGACGGGCCGACCAGGCACCGCATTCATAGTCCAGCGCGGCGAGCGTGCGGAAGGGCGGGATGCGCGGCAGGGGCTCGTTGGAATCGCGATTCTCCGCGCGGGTGTAGTCGGCGCGAAGGGTCAGATCGAGGCGCTGCCCGCTCGCGGAGACCGGGGACTTCGCATCCGCTTCCGCTGCCACCGGTTCTAACAGATGGATGGTGGCCTCGACCTCGCCGCCGTGGAAATCGGCACCCACGGGCTCGTAGGCGAAGATCGGGAGCACGTCGCCGCTGTCGGGATCGGTGAAGTCCGTGCCGGTGGGCGAGAGGCTGATGAAGTCATCGAAGCGGTAATAGAAGACCCCGGCGCTGCCGGTGACGCGGCCGGCCTTCTTCTTCACCGAGAGATCGATCGAGATGGAATCCTCGGTATCGAGCGAGGTATCGCCGATCTCGTAGCTGCCGGTGGCGACGTGCGGGCCATTGGCGAAGAGCTCGACATAGGTCGGCGGCCGCTGGGTGTAGGCGAGCGAAAGAGCGACCGCGTAGTCCGGCACGGGATTGTAGACGATGCCGGCGGAAGTACTGAAGGCATCGAAGGTCCGCTCCATGCCCGGACCGAAGGCGGGATTCGGCTCGGTCTCGTTGCCCTGCCGGTCGTAGCGCGCGCCGAATTGCAGGCGCAGTTTGTCGAAGGGGACTTCCTCGAAGATGAAGAGCGAGTTCACGTCGTTGTCGACGGTGGGCAGGAAGGCCTCCGCTCCCAGCGCGGAGAATTCATCATGACGGGTCTCGAAGCCGACGGTGCCTTCGAAGGGGCCGGCTTTCGCGTGCTGGAGTTCCACGCGGCCGTTGTAGCCCTCGATCAGGAAATCTGTGCCGGGCGTGGCACCTTCGAACTCGGTGTGGCCATAGTCGGTGTAGCCGAACTTGTATTCGAGTTCCTTGATCCGCGCCGCCGGTTCGTGGAAGGCACCGCGGAAGTCCCAGCGGCGCTGGCGGAGATCGATGGTCACGTCCGGCTCCGCGACGGTGCCGTAGAGCGAATCCACGCCGGAGTAGGAAAGGCCGAAGTAGCCCTTGTCCCAGACATAGGAAGCGCCGAGGCCCGCGCCCTTGGATTCCGTCGCGCTGTTAGGCAGGATGCCGTAGGGCTCGATCTCGCCCGCTGCCAGCGGCGAGGTGGCGCGCAGCCGGGCCGAGCGTGCGAAGCCGGGAATCGCCAGGTCCTCGGTCTCGCGGCTGAAGCCGTCGAAGTGGAAGACCAGCGGGCCCTTGCCGAAGGTGAGGCCTCCGGAGTAGGCCTCCGAATCATCCGCGGAGCCGAAGGCGCTGCTGAAATTCCCGCTGGGCCACTTGTCCTCGAAGCGCTCCGTGGGAATCCGCTCGTCGATCATGTTGACCACGCCGCCAAGGGTATTCGGCCCGTAGAGCAGGGTCGCCGGGCCGCGCACGACCTCGATCGCGGACATGCTCAGGGGATCGGAGGCGACCGCGTGGTCCGGGCTGACATTCGAGACATCCAGGATCGAGGTGCCGTTCTGGAGGATACGCACGCGGTCATCACCGAGGCCGCGGATGATCGGGCGGCTGGCTCCGGGGCCGAAGGAGGTGGAACTGACTCCGGCCTCGCGGGCCAGGGTTTCGCCGAGCGTGCCTTGGAGGTTCAGGAGCAGGGCCCGGTCCTTGAGGACGGTGGCGGGCTGGAGTTGCTCGAAGAGGCTACGGGCTTCGGGGGAGCCGGTAACGACCATCTCGTCCAAGGTAGTGACGGGAAGGAGATCGCGGGACTGGGAGAAAGCG